>JANPCJ010000188.1:0-14321 GCA_031430895.1 Chloracidobacterium sp.
AAAACGATTTTAATATCTATAACTTATCTCAGCGACTCTTTCAACTCTTGCCGCGTTTCTTTATCGACCGCCTTCTTCATTTCGGTCTCGCGTTTGTCGTAGAGTTTCTTTCCCTTCGCGACGCCGATCTCAAATTTTATCCGCCCGTTTTTCCAATAAATGCTGGTCACGACCAGCGTCATGCCCTTTTGCGTGGTTTCTTTTACAAGTTTCTCTATCTCGCGCCGGTGCAGCAGCAGTTTGCGGGGACGCAGAACATCATGGTTGTTAACATTTCCGTGCGAATAGTGAGAAATGTGTGCTCCAAACAGCCACACCTCGCCATCTTTTAGCGAGACATACGATTCTTTCAACTGTATCCGCCCTGCCATGATGCTCTTGACCTCAGTGCCGACAAGCACCGCACCCGCCTCATATTTTTCAAGGATAAAATACTCGTGATAGGCCTGGCGGTTATTAATAATTTCCGTGTTCACGGGCATAAACCTCTATTTTGCGTGAGCACGTGCAGATTCGCAAAGTGGTTTGACAATCGCGACACCCGAAACGTAAATTATTACTTACGCTGGGAGATCGTCTAATGGTAGGACTGCAGTCTCTGGATCTGCCTATCGGGGTTCGAATCCCTGTCTCCCAGCCAATTCCGATGTCTAGCAAACTTTAGTTTGCTGCCCTCAACGATCAGCAAACCGAAGTTTGCTGGACTAACCTATGGAAGCCTGGCATGAAACTGAAATTCGGGTTCGCTACGCCGAGACCGACGCAATGGGTATCGTGCATAACGCGAACTATCTTGTCTGGTTCGAGGTCGGCCGGAGCGCGTTGTGCCGCGATAAAGGCTTTTCCTACAAGGAGATGGAGGATGAAGAAAACGCCCTGATGGTCGTCGCCGAATCCTATTGCCGCTATAAATCGCCCGCATATTACGAAGACGTTCTCACTATCCGCACCCAGGTCGGCGAAATCCGCAGCCGAAGCCTGAGATTCATCTACGAAGTCTATCGTGCCTCTGACGAAATGCTGATTGCCGAGGGCGAAACTCTGCATCTTGTGACGGACAAAGACAAAAAGGTCCGCACACTTCCCGAGATCTACCGTGTCCGCTTGGCCGAAAGCGTTGAAGGAGCCTTTCCTGCGGGTCAAGCGCCGAGCTAGTATTAGTTCCAAGTTCCAAGTTCGCGACAAATACCTAAACATCGCCTACGCAGAACTGCGCATAGCTATTGAATAGCGGAGTCTAGACTTGGAACTTGGAACTTGGAACCTTAAACTATCTCTTATGCCCGGAACCGGACGATCCGAAATTTATTTCATCGCCGCGATGATGATCCTGACCGTTATTCTGTCTATAACGGCTATCTATATTTTTTTCAGAACGTATAAAAAAGAGATGCGTGAAAAGGCGTTGCGCAACGAGGAAAAAGCGAGAATCCAGACTTCGGAATCGGAAATCTCAAATTTGAAATCTCAAATTTGAGATCCAAATCGGAGCGAGAAAATGTCGCATCCAAACATTCTAGAGATAAGAAAAACCGCCCTCGTGGTCGTTGATATCCAGGAAGCGTTTCGCAATGCTATCCCTGATTTCGCACTTATCGCGTCGCGAGCTTCGATGGCTGTGCGTGGATTTCAGATTCTGGACGTTCCGGTGATCGTTACCGAACAGTATCCTAAAGGCCTCGGACCGACGGCGGAGGAGATTCGGCTAAGTTTGCCAGACGGTTTCGAAGTATTTGAAAAGACGGCGTTTAGTTCGTGCGGAGCCGCGGCGTTTGTCTCGGAACTTGAAAAGCATCGCATCAAACAGGTGGTGTTGTGCGGTCTCGAAACTCATGTCTGCGTCAGCCAAACCGCCCACGATTTGCTTGATTGCGGGTATCAGGTTCACGTACTGGTCGACTGCGTATGCTCACGGTTTGAACACGATAAGCAGGCAGGCCAGGCAAAAATGACCTCGAGCGGCATCATCAGTTCGTCAATCGAGATGGCATTTTTCGAGCTGATGCGTGATTCAAAACACGGGCAGTTTCGGGAAATTCAAGATCTGATACGATAGGCGGGGCTACCTTAGTCCCCGAATGAAAACGCCGGTGTTCCACCAATCAGCCTCGATGACGGCTAAAAGCGCCGCACTTGCGCCCTCTACCTGGAGGCGGCTCTTTCACCTTCGCGACGGAAAACCTACTATGAGGGTTTCAAGCACGTCGATAATTTTGTCGAATGCATGGGCCCTGCTCTTGACGAGCTGGCAGCGGTCGCGCGCAAGACCCTGCCTTCCTATACCGGCCCTACCGACTATACGTTCGGAACGCCCGCTGAGAAAAAGGCCCTGCTAGGAGCTATCGACGATATTGCGGATGCGAAAGTGCTGAAAGTGGGTATGAAGCAGGCGAACTGGCTTATAGCCGAGAACGACTACGGTTTACCGACAGCTCGTTACAAGCACGGCGTGATCTGGACGAAATACCCGAATGTCGACCACGGGTTTTGTTGGCTATTCCGGGTCAATCTCAAACAGGATTACGCGGGCGGCGGAACTTACGGAGCAAGCTATGGCTACTTCATTAGCCGTGCGCTCGCCGGATGCCCGGCGGATAAATAAAGGGCGGCTTTGCTAGTGCACAAGCCCGCGCGTAAGCAAGGGCGATACATTCGAGTGGCGTGATTCGCCCTCGCTTGCGCGCGGGCTTGTGCATTCGCGGATACGAGTTTCTACGAAGCCGCCAGGAACGAAAAAAAAGTATTCCTTCCTCATCACCGCCTTGCTGGGACGCTTACCGGGCACGAGTTCGTCTCTCGTTTTTGACGTGTCGCACGGCAGACCTTAGAATTGAAGGTCATGTCAACCGATTTCCTTTCTTCCCTCAACCCTCAACAAGTCGAGGCCGTGAAAAATACGGACGGGCCGCTTCTGATTCTGGCCGGAGCCGGTTCGGGCAAGACGCGCGTCATTACGGTGCGCATCGCGTATCTCATTGCGGAAAAACAAGTTCCGCCGCATAACATTCTTGCGGTGACGTTTACTAACAAGGCGGCGGGCGAGATGCGGTATCGGGTTCAGGAGCTTTTGAAAGATCAAAAGCTGAATTCGGCACCGCTGCTTTCTACCTTTCATAGCCTGTGTGTTCGCATCTTGCGGCAGGATATCGAGAAGCTTGAGGAAGGATACAAAAAATCGTTTACGATCTACGACACCGACGACACGCAGAAGGTCGTCAAAGCGTGTATAAAAGACCTTGGCCTTGACGAAAAGCAGATTGTCCCGCGTTATGTCCGCAACGCCATTAGCTCGGCAAAGAATCGTGGTGAAGATCATGAAATGTTTGCGTCGAAGGTGGAATACGGCGATGAGAAAAAAGCTGCGACGGCAAAGGTTTTTCGAATGTACGAAGATCGACTGGGAATGGCAAATGCTCTCGATTTTGACGATCTTCTGATCAAAACGGTCAAGCTGCTCAGAAAATCGCACGAAACGCGGGATAAATACAACGACCGCTACAAATACATCCTCGTTGACGAATATCAGGATACGAACGCTCTGCAATTCGCGTTGATAAGCTTTCTGACGGAGAAACAGCAAAATATCTGTGTTGTTGGCGATGACGCACAGAGCATTTACGGGTTTCGGCAGGCGGATATTCGAAATATTTTAGGATTCGAGGAGCATTTTCCGACTGCGAAAGTTATCTTGCTCGAACAAAATTATCGCTCGACGCAGACGATTCTCGATGTCGCACACGCGATCATCGAAAATAATATAAATCAAAAGAAAAAGAGGCTGTGGACGGCGAATCCGGGCGGCGAGAGGATTTTTTATTACCAGGCGTACGATGCAGACGGCGAGGCGAGGTTTGTTGCTTCAAAGATCGAGGAGCATCAGCGACGCAGTTTGAGCGACCGGATTGCCGTGCTTTACCGGACGAACGCGCAGTCGCGATTGTTCGAGGAAGCGTTGCGACGGATGCGGATCGAATACAACATCGTGGGCGGATTCTCGTTTTACGAGCGGGCCGAGGTCAAGGATGTGATTGCCTATCTTAAGCTCGCGATGAACCCGTTTGACGATATTGCGCTGCTCCGCGTTATTAACACTCCGGCTCGCGGTCTCGGTAAAACAAGTCTTGACGAGCTGCAAAAACATGCAAGAGCCAACGGAGCATCGCTATGGATGACGCTGATGTCGATAACCGACCCCGATTTTCCCTCGGCCGTAAATCTGACGCCTAGAGCGAAAGAGGCGATGCGCGCGTTTCGGAAAATTATCGAAAATCTGATCAATAGAGTCGGCGAAGCGTCAAAATCGGACAAGGCGGTTTCCGAGGTCGTTATCGCAGCCATTCAAGACACCGGTTACGCAAATGTGCTGAGAATCGAAAACACGGACGAATCGGCCGCCCGGCTCGAAAACCTTGAAGAACTCGTAAACGCCGCCGTCGATTACGACAAACAGGAAGAAAACGGCCTGCGCGACTTTATCGATCATGCCGCATTGACCTCCGACACCGACAAATATGACGGGTCGGCGCCAGTCACGCTAATGACGGCCCACATGGCCAAGGGATTGGAGTTTCCGGTCGTTTTCCTTGTCGGGCTTGAAGATGGTATTTTTCCGCATTCGCGGTCGCTAAACGATCCGAAAGAATTGGAAGAAGAACGCCGTCTCGCATACGTAGCGATCACGCGTGCGGAAAAAATACTGTACGTAACGCACTCGATGCGTCGTCGCACTTACGGCGAAGAAGTTGCCGCCGAGCCGTCGCAATTCCTCAACGAAATGCCGCTCGAATTGATCGACGACCTTTCGCATTCGGCGTCGTGGCTCTCGTATGCCAGAAGCTCGACGGCGATGGCCGCCAAAGCCACCGTCAGCGCATTACGCGGCGAACCAAAGCCCGATAAGCCTCGAAATCTCTACGCAGGCAAGACCTACAACAGCTCTGAAGCAATCGCGGAATTCTTTAAGAAGAAAGACATTTCACCGCAGAGCCGCGGAGACGCTGAGAGAACCAAATCCGTGTCCGGTTACGACAAGCTGCGGGCCATCGCGACTCCGCCGTCACAGAAGGGTGATTCCGCAATGCTGGTTGCGGGCTCGCACGTCCGTCATGATAAATACGGCCGGGGCTTAGTTTTGCGTCGAGAGGGATCGGGCGACAACGTGAAGTTGACCGTCAGTTTCCCGGGTTTCGGGCAAAAGAAACTGATTGAAAAATACGCGAATTTGCAAACAGATTGAGGAAGTTGAAGGCTTTTTTCCTGCCTCTTTGCGGCTTCGCGGAAATTCTGTTTTGCCCGCAAAGCCGCAAAGATGAAAACGACGAATCGCTACCAAATAGGATCTGGAATTGAGGTGAAGATATGAAAAATCAATTTGCGATTATTTTGCCATGTGCGCTGCTCGTCGCTGTCGTTCTCGGATGCAGCGCGATCAATCCGTTTTCTGATAAAGCGGCGAGCAATACGGCTTTCAATAAATCACTGACCGACAAAGCGGTCGACAAGACCGTCGGCGAGGAAAAGATCGGCATTCCCGAGTGTGACGAAGTGATGGACCTCTTGACCGCCGAGGCGAATAATCCCGACGACAATTTTGTAATCAAGGCCGCCAAGGGTGTTTTTATTAATAAGATCAAGGAAACGATCAGAAGGAGTATCGAAGAAAACAAGACCGACAAAGCCCGAATGGCCAAAGACTGTAAGCAGGCCAAAGCCGAGCTTGAGAAGTATAAAGCTGAGGAAGCAAACAAGAAAGCGAATTGACCAGGATCGGCAAACGGAATAAGAGCGGGGGCAAGCCTGCATTGGGGCCGATCTGCGTCGCGTCAGCGACGGTTGAATAAACGGCCAGTATTCATTTGTCGCTGACGCGACAACAATCGAGCGTGGTACGCGTCCCGTGGGTTCAAACCCACGGCTAAATTCATGCCACCGCTAACGCGGTGAAAACAGCGGATCGATGAACCACTTAGAAGGAAGCCGTAAATCTATGACACTCAACTATTTACAGCCTTAAGTTGGCGCCTATGGGGGCAAGCCCGCATTGGGGCCGCTCCATCCCACGGCCGCACGACCGGCACTCTGATTGAAACATTTTGGCGGTTCCCCGTGTATAATTACAAAAAATCTATGCATGGCTGGTCGTGCAAATTCTACTCTAATCTATTTCGAAATATGCCCGCCAAACGCGAGCTTTCAAATTATGAAAAAACCGCAAATCGTTTCCGTCGCTGCAGTTTTTCTGCTCATTCAATCGTTCATTCTGCCTGGAGCCGCTCTCGCACAGACAGATATTAACGCCGCCATTCGCAAAGAGGGGATGGAGAATTCAAAGATCATGCGTGTGATGCATTATTTTGCAGATCTCTACGGGCCGCGGCTGACAGGTTCGCCTAATCATGTAAACGCCGCCAAATGGGGCGCCCGCGAGATGCAGTCGTGGGGATTTGATACCGCGACGCTTGAGCCGTGGGAATTTGGGCATCCGGGCTGGGTCAGTGAGCGGGCGGTGGGGCTGATGCTGAAACCGGTGCAGGATGCGCTGACGTTTGAGGTTCTAGCGTGGACGCCTTCGACAAAGGGCGTGATCACGTCTGAAGCGGTTAACATCATTATTCCGCAATTTCCGGCCGCTTCGAACCCTAACATTCTGCAGCCTCCAACGCAGGAAGAGCTGACGGCGTATCTCGACAGCGTCAAGGGCGAGGTCAACGGCAAGATCGTGCTTGTCGGCAAACATCAGTTTCTCGATCAAACCTTGCCAGCGCAGGCGAAACGAGTTCCCGATGAAGACATGAAGAAGCGTTTTGACCCGAACAATACCACTCCGCAGGGTGGTCCCGGCGGTGGGCCGCGAACACCGCCAACGCCTCGGGCCGGTGCTTTAACTCGCGACCAGGTTGGCGACCAGGTTGACAGATTTTTGGTTGAGAACAATGTCGCGCTGAGAATAAACGACTCGGCGATGAACCTCGGGCTGATGCGGGCGTTTAACAACCGAACCTTTGACGTAACAAAGGTCGTCCCGACGGTCGTCATGCGAAACGAAGATTATGGACGTATTGCTCGTCTGCTTGCTAACAAAACTCCCGTGAAACTCGAATTCGACATTCGCAACCGCGCCGTGCCCGATGGCGTGACGAGCTATAACATGATCGGCGAAATCTATGGCTCGGATAAGAAAGACGAGGTCATCATGCTCGGCGGTCATCTCGATTCATGGCACTCGGCGACCGGTGCCACGGATAATGCAGTGGGCTGTGCGACGATGATGGAAGCCGCCCGTATTCTCAAGGCAATCGGCGTTAAGCCGCGGCGGACGATCCGCGTTGCCTGCTGGAGCGGCGAAGAGCAGGGGTTGCTCGGCTCGCAAGCGTATGTAAAGCGGCATTTCGGTTCGGCCGAAGCTCCGACGCCAGATTGGGCAAAATTTGGCGGATATTTTAATATCGACAGCGGAACGGGGCGCGGCCGAGGAATGAGCGTGTTTGGCCCGCCTGAAACCGCGACCGTGCTTCGCGAAGCTCTCTCGCCCTTTGCCGACCTCGGATTCGCCGGTGTTCTCAGCTCCAGAAGCCGCGGACTCGGCGGAACGGACAGCACGTCATTTAATCAAGCCGGATTACCCGGAATCGGCACACAACAGGATCCGATTGAGTATTTCACAACAACCTGGCACACCAACCTCGATACTTACGAACGAATTATCGAGGCCGACGTGAAAGCCTCGGCGATCATCTTCGCCGCCGCAGTTTATGTTCTGGCGATGCGCGACGAATTACTGCCGCGTTTCAAGCCGGGCGAAATGCCCGCATTGCCGACACCAACTCCGACACCGACGCCGACACCGGCGTCATAACTGGAGCGCGGGCATCCTGAGCGCGGTCCAGTTGACTGGGTTATGGAGTTAGTAATCTACAACTAACGCTAATGTAAAGAACGTGTCTTATTATTTGATAAGGCACGTTTTCTTCTTGCCCACACACATTCCCCGGCAGCATTTCCGTTAAATATTTTAAATAAGGTTGGGAGCAGTAATAATGAGTCTTGAAGTGGTGACCGTGGTCGAGCCTGAATTTGTGCGCGTAAGCGCTCGTGGCAAATATTCGTTTCAGGATATGTTTGATTTTGTCGATAGGGTGAAATTAGAGGCGGACAATACAGAGCGATTCCGCGTTCTGATGGATTGCCGGGAGTACGATGGCCATATGACCGAAGCCGAACGGTTTATGGGCGGACAGAAGATCGCCGAAGTCCTTGGGTCAAGGCTCAGAGCGGCTCTGCTATTGCCTACGGCCGAGGTAACAAAATTGGGAGAGCTGGCAGCGGTTAATCGGGGTGCAAAGCTGCTCGTTACCGATTCGGAGGCGGAAGCGATGGAGTGGCTGCTGAGCCCTTAGTTCATGGATGGAACTCCAAACTTGCAGGACAAATATTCGCTAGCGGGCATTCGCCACACCGTGGTTTCCGTGCGACGCAGATTTGACGGCCGTGAAAGATCATCCAATGCGGGAACATAACCCAATGTTTTTTTGGTGCTAGACTGGCGAGATCGCGCTCGATCTTTTCGGGCGTTGAGTTTTCTGTCAGCCCGAGACGCTGTGAGAGACGCAATACATGCGTGTCGACCACGACGCCGGAAGCGATACCGAATGCATTTCCCAGCACGACATTAGCTGTTTTGCGCGCCACGCCGCCTAAGGTTAGAATCTCTTCCATTGTCTGCGGAACACGGCCGCCATACTCCTCGATGATCCGTTTGCAAGCCGCCTGGATATTTTTCGCTTTATTGCGGAAAAAGCCGGTCGAGTGTATGTCTTTCTCAAGTTCCGCTTGAGATACGGAAAGAAAGTCCGCCGGACCTCGATATTTGCGAAAAAGATCGGCGGTCACGATGTTAACACGCACGTCCGTACATTGAGCCGATAGGATGGTGGCGATCAAAAGCTCGAATGGCGTCGTGTAATTCAATGCACAGTGAGCGTCAGGATACGCTTTTCTCAACCGCTTTATGATCTCGGCCGTGCGAGCTTTTTTGTCTCGGATCATGGCGTAAAGGCTAAAAAAGAAAGCCTGAAAATGCAAATTGCGTTAGATTTAGGTAATCTTAGGCGAAGATTTGCCCAAGCTAGCGCGTAAGCAAGGGCGAAACACGCGGGCTTGAACGTATCGCCCTTGCTTACGGGCGGCTTGTGCAATAGTCACTATGCAGGTTCCTTTGCTCGATCTACATGAACAAAACGCAAGCCTTCGGCCGGAGATCGAGGCCGCGCTGGGCCGTGTGCTCGACACAAACGGCTTTATCCTCGGCTCGGAAGTTGCTGAGCTTGAAAAGGAGCTTGCGGCATATTGCGGGACAAAATACGCGATTGCCTGTGCTTCGGGCAGCGACGCCATACTTCTTGCATTGATGGCCCTTGACACCCAGCTCGGTGACGAGGTGATTACGACCCCATATAGTTTTTTTGCCACCGTCAGCGCGATAACGCGGCTTGGAGCGACGCCGGTTTTTGTGGATATCGATCCAGTCACTTACAATCTTGACGTTTCGCAGATCGAGTCGAAAATCTCTTCACGGACCAAGGCGATTGAGCCGGTTCACCTTTATGGTCAATGCGCCGATATGGCCGCGCTAAAGGCCATCTGCAAAAGTTACGACATACCGTTGGTAGAGGATGCAGCCCAGGCAATCGGTGCGGAGGAGAACGGACTTCGGGCTGGAGCGATGGGCGCGATGGGGTGTTTCAGTTTTTACCCGTCAAAGAATCTCGGTGGAATGGGCGACGGCGGTTTTCTAAGCGTCAACGACGACGAACTTGCGAACAAACTGCTTGCTCTTCGCGTTCACGGTTCCGAGGAAAGGTATTACCACAAATACGTCGGTCTGAATTCCCGGCTCGACGGTTTTCAGGGGGCCGTTCTACGGGTGAAATTGCCGCATCTCGCGGGCTGGACCGAAAAACGACGGGCGAACGCGGCGAACTATAATATTCTTTTCGCGGCGCTCCGATTGACAGAAACGATTGGACTACCCTTCGAGCGTCCCGAAGCGAAACATATTTACAATCAATACGTTATCCGCATCCCGCAAAGGCGTGACGAGCTGCGCACATTTCTGACAGAAAAAGGAATTGGCACGGATATTTACTATCCGGTGCCCCTGCATTTGCAAGAGTGTTTTGCGTATTTGGGACACACGTCCGGAGATTTCCCGGAGGCGGAAAGGGCCGCGAAAGAGACGCTCGCTCTGCCAATCTTTCCAGAGCTTCGCGGAGTTCAGCAAGAATATGTAGCCGATTCGATTGCCGCCTTTTTTAGCCGATGACATTGCAAGCATGAATGACCTCGTCGTAATAGAGTCAAAAAAGGCCTGGGTTCGAATACTGCTGGTCGCGGCGGTAGCTGTCACAATTTTTGTTGCCTGGATAGCGATAAAGTGGCAGCTTGGCAGCATGATTGCGAACCTGACGGAACCGTCGCATCCAAATGTTGACGAGCTTGCCGACCTCGCCGTTTCCTGGGCGCCGGGCGACCCGGCCGCCAATTGGCTCGACGCTTTGACCGGTGAGGATGTCGCAATTTTTGAGAAAACCGTCCGGCTTGCGCCTTTCGAATACCGTTGGCGAGTCGAATTCGGTCGTGTACTCGAACAGGACGGGCAGTTAGAGCAAGCCGAATCGGAATTCAGAAAGGCGACCGACCTCGCACCCGCCTATGCCTATCCGCGATGGAATCTTGGCAATTTTTACCTCAGGCAAAACCGCGTCGAAGAGGCATTGACCGAGTTGCGTCTCGCGGCGGAAAAGAATCAGCCGTATCGCGAACAGGTTTTCGCTCTAGCATGGGATTATTTCGACAAGGACACGGCGCGGATTGAGAATTTGGCTGGCGACGGATCCGAAGCAAGGGCTCGTGTCGCGTATTTTTTTGCGGGCCGGGGCAGGGCCGAGGATTCGCTCCGAAACTGGAATCGGCTCAGCGATGAAGAAAAGGAAAAGTATCCCGAGATCGCAAAAACGATCGCTCATGGCTTTTTCAACCAGGGGCGTTTTCCGCAATCGCTCGAATTTGCACGGCAGTTGGGCACCGATGCTGACGCTCGGCCCGAGGCCGTAACAAATGGCTCGTTTGAAAAAGGCATCGGTGACGCTCCGGATTCGCGTTTTGGATGGACGGTCATCCGCAATGACCCAAAGCTGGAGATCGCATCGGATGCGAAAGTAAAGCGGGATGGCAACCGCTCCGTTCGTCTCACATTCAAGAATTACATTAGGCCGGAACTTTACAATCTTTCTCAGACGGTTGTCGTCCAACCCGGCGCCCGTTACCGGCTGAGAACCTGGTTCCGAACCGAAAATCTTAGAAGCGGCGGGCTTCCGCTAATGGAAATCATGAACGCGAACGACAACCGGTTGATTGCGCGGTCACAGACTTTTCCGGCCGGCACAAGCGACTGGCAGGAAATGGCCGTCGAATTCTCGGCCCCGGAAAACTGTAGCGGAATCACCATAAGGACAGCCCGATCCCCTTGCGGTGAGGAATGTCCGATCTCCGGGATTTTATGGTACGACGATTTTGAGATTGAAAGACGTTAGCGGCGTGATGCACAAGCCCGCGCGTGAGCAAGGGTACGCACCTGAACCTACCGCCCTTGCTTACGAGTCAGTGTCAAAACTCATTGGATTCTTGTCGCCAACGGCGACATACATTAAAGCCTGGGGTGTAATGAGCAAAGCGAATGGAACCCTAGGAAAATGCGAATAGAGATTTTGGTCGCTGAAAGCGACTAACAAAATACACCCTTGTTGCTCCCTTTCAGGGAGCGAATCACCGGCCGTCGTTCCTGGGGTTTCGCCGAAAACGGCTTCACCCCAGGCTTTAATGTTGGTCGCCGTTGGCGACGGGGGAAGCTACCAGCACCGGCGAAATGAGAGTTTTGACACAGCCTCTTACGCGCGGGCTTGTGCACGGGAATAGCGTGAACGAATGAAGCGTTTGAACTCAATCATCTTTTTCCTGGTGGCTGCCACCGCGTTTTTTACGACGCTGGCGTATGGAACCGTGCATCAGCCGGTAATTGCGCTGTTTTACCTTGTCGCGGCGGTGATGATAATGCTTTGGGCCGCGGGTTGTATTATCGGTGGCGAAGTTCGATTTAGCCGGAGTTTGCTTCAAACTCCACTATTGCTGTTGGGGATATATGGGCTGATTCAAATTATTCCGTTCGGCACCCTGGCGGATGCGGACGGGGTCTCGTCCATTCCTCGCACCATCTCTCTCGAACCGTTTGCTACTCAGGTGACGGCACTTCATATATTCGCGCTCGGCGCTTTTTTCTCGCTTTCCCTTGTTTGCCTCGACAGCGCTGCACGGCTGAGGCGGATGGCCTTGATGATAACGGTTTTTGGGTTTGTCTATGCGTTCTACGCTATCTTGCAGTCAGTACTAAGCCCGGGAAAAATTTACGGGATTTACGACCCGCAACCCGCGACGCCGTTTGGTTCGTTCGTCAACCGGCACAATTTTGCCGCGCTGATGGAAATGGTGATTAGCATACCGCTCGGCCTCATATTCGTGGGTGCGGTTGGACGTGATAAGCGGCTTCTTTATATCGTCGCTATCGCGCTAATGGCCAGCGCGTTGCTGTTAAGCGGCTCCCGCGGAGGTCTCGTAGCCCTGATTGCCGAGGTACTGCTTCTCATAATTTTGACCACCCGTTCGAAAGGCCGAAAGAACATTTTGGTAAAGGTCGCTCTCTCCATTCTGCTCTTGTGCGCCGCTATCGGAGGGGCGATATTTGTCGGCGGCGATACATCGTTGACCCGTTTCTCGGATGCAGCGACGACAAACAATATCTCGTCGAGCCGTTATGAGATTTGGGGAACGACACTCAAGGTTATTTCCAACCATCTGCCCTTCGGCGCCGGTTTGGGAGCATTCGCCCAGGCCTATACAAAGTACGACACGGCAAGCGGCCTTGAACGCGTCGACCAGGCGCACAATGATTACCTGCAAGTACTCGCGGACGCCGGGATTGTCGGATTGATTATCGGGGTCTTATTTCTATTTTGGTTTTTTCGTGAAGGTTCAAAAAATGCAGCCGGGACGAATACGTTTCGACGCGGCATCGCAATCGGAGCTTTTGCCGGGTGTTTTGCGATCCTGATCCACAGCATATTCGACTTTGTGCTGCACATCACCGCGATATCCGTGATGTTCCTCACCCTGTTAGCAATGCTTGTTGCGAGTGGGAGAAGGTTCGATGACGATATTGAGGAGTTCGACGAGCCAAAGCCGAAACGCCGACGTCCGGCAAGCGTTACGTCGATAAAGGAAGGAACTCACCGCCCCGTACGACAGACTGTTAGTCTGCCGGTCAAGCCGGATAGCCGTTCAACTAGAGTGGATTCGAATGTTGAGGATTGAGAGGGACCGCTCCACGATCTTCCTTTTCAGACTGCGTCACCGAGCGCAACGAATCTAATCAGCCGGCGTCGGCTTTAATATTCTACCCAGGACTCTTATTCCCCACCAAATAACGCCGTGGGCGACGTAGGTTCCGGCAATGATGAGCAGCGCGTATTTTGAGTAGAACCAAACCCCCATCGCCATAGCGGCGATGAGCAGGACAAGGAAAAAGCCCTGCCGCCCTTTACCGGCGGTTTTCATACTGGTGTATCGAATCGTGCTGACCATCAATATCGATAAAACGGCGATCAGCGCCATAAGGGCATAGCCATACATCTGCCCTGAGATTTCACCGTAGGAACTGAACGGCGCCGGTGCAAAATGGACGAGGGCGGCCAGCAGACCGCCCGCCGGCGGGATAGGCAGTCCGACGAACGCTTTCTTATCAACCTTGACCGCGCCTTCGATAAGCACATGCGGCCGCGTAGCCTGAAGGTTAAACCGGGCCAGGCGAAACGCGCCGCACATTAGGTAAGCAAATAGCAGAAAGACGCCAAGATTATGTCCCGGGCTGTTCTCGGCAAATGCCGGAGCGATCGCCCATCCATAAACGAGAGCAGTCGGAGCAATGCCAAACGTGAGAACATCAGCCAGCGAATCGAATTGAACACCGATTTCGGTCGCCGTCCGCGTTGCCCGGGCTATGCGCCCGTCAACCGTATCAAAAAGTATCGCCAGCCCGATCGCCAGCCCCGCGCTGTTGTAATAACTCGCTGCCAAAGCCGGATCGGTCGCGGCAACCTGAAACCCGCGGATCGAAGACAAAACCGCCAGATACCCCATCGCCACATTGGCCGCCGTGAACAGAGTCGGTATCACATAAAGCCCTTTTTTCAGACCCCGATGTGGTGGTTTTG
>JANPCJ010000189.1:0-11068 GCA_031430895.1 Chloracidobacterium sp.
GCATCGTTAACGTGCTCGGAGATAATGACTGTCTTCCCAAATACGCAAGGCTGTAACCCCGCGGCGCTCTCAGTTTTCTCTGCCGCCTCATCGCGATACCCGGCCAACAGTTTTGACATCGGCGACAGCACCGTCGGTTCCCGGTTCAACACGGCCGGTTTCCGGTTTAACGCCGACAACAGGATCAGAAAGAATTCCCACGTGGCGAGGTTGGACGTTAACCTGAACGCCAACCAGCAGCTTTTCTTTCGCGGAAACTATATTCAAGATTTTCAAACATTGGTGCCGCAGTTTCCGGATACGCCGGTGCCCTCGATGTGGAACCACCCTTATGGTTTTGCCGCGGGTCATAGCTGGACATTAAAGAGTAATGTTTTTAACAATTTCCGGTACGGCCTGACGCGTAATGGTCTCTCCCACCTCGCCGATTCGGACGACAATACCATTTCGTTCGCCAGTGTTTATTCACCGCGTCTGATTAGGCGGTCGTTTTCCGCCGTTAATCCGGTTTACAACATCACCGACGACATTTCGTGGCTTTGGCGCTCACACACATTTCAGTTCGGGACGAATATCCGATTGATCCGCAGCCGCCTCCATAACTTTGTCGGGGCCGTGGATATGGCAACAGTGAATGCCGCGTTTTATCCGGGCGATGGAAATTCGGTTACGAATCGTCTAAACACACTGGGTTATCAAATTGCCGCTAACCACCTGCGGAGCGTTCAAAACGCGGTCACGGCGGTAGTTGGACGATATTCTTTCTATCAGGCACGATTTACGTTCCTGCGCGACGGCGTACTCCAAAGCGCGGGAACGCCGCGTGAGCGTGAATTCAAAAGCGAAGCATATGATAGCTATATTCAGGATGTTTGGCGGGTCTTGCCGAGTCTGACGATAACCGCTGGTCTGCGTTACGATTTGAGCCGTCCGGTTTATGAAGCAAGCGGTTATGAAGTCAAACCAAATATCGGTTTAGGCGAGTTCTTTGAACTCCGCGCGGCAGGTGCGGCAAACGGCACGCCTTACAATCAACCGCTTGTGTTCGACACTGCCGGGCCGGCGAACGACAGATCTCCGCTGTACAAGTGGGACAAGAACAATTTTCAGCCGCGCATCGCGGTTGCCTGGTCGCCGAATTTTGGAAGAAACCGTTTAGGCAGGCTGTTTGGCCGAAACAACGAATCGGTCATTCGCGGTGGTTTCACCGTTACGAATGACTATTTGACGCCGGTAATTGTGGGCCGATACGATGCCAATAATTTTCTGGGCTTCTCATCGAGCTCTGAAATTCCGTTGTACTTCTACAATTTGACAAATAATGTCGGGCCGCGTTTCACCGGCTTTAACCAGAACGTCCGCAATTTGCCAAACCTGACGATTCCGACCGGCAATCTGACTTTTCCGATCCAACCCGAAAATCAAGTTGAACCAACAGCAACTGAAATCGGATTTGATGAAAACCGGGTTTCGCCGATCAATTACAGTTGGAATTTAACCTACGAGCGAACTCTGCCGCGTGATTTTATCGTTTCGGTTTCGTATCTTGGGCGAAAGGCGCGAAATCTTTTGCAATCGCGGGATGCCGCCGCAGTTGCCAATTTTCTTGACACGCAATCGGGAATGGATTGGACGACGGCGGCGACTCGGTTGGAAGTGTTGCGACAGCAAGGCGTTCCCGTCTCGCAAATCGGGCAGATTCCGTACTTCGCCAACCTGTTTCCCACAGACCTATCCTCGCGTTTGGGATGCAACGGTGCCTACAACCAGACACAAGCCGTCTATTCCCTGGTATTTAGGGGAGCGGGAAGCTGCGGAACCAATTACGATTGGACGACCGCCCAACGTGATTTATCGCTGCTCTCCAGTCGGTTTCAGGACGAACATATTTATTTCCAGCCGCAGTTCGGCTCATACGTGGCCTGGAGTTCGATAGGGAAGTCGGATTACCACGCTGTTTCGTTTACCGCCCGTCAGAGATTCGGAACGCGGCTGACAATGGATCTCAATTACACCTTGTCAAAATCGTCGGACGATGGTTCGGGTCTGCAATCCTCAAATATTTTTTCTTCCGCCGGGTACACAATCAATCCCTTTCGACAGGAAGACATGTATGCCGCCTCCGATTTCGATACCCGCCATGTCGTCAACGCTAACGCCATTTTCAAACTCCCAATCGGTCGCGGCGAGCCAATTTTCGCGAGTATCAATAAATTCGCCAACCTATTTATCGGCGGCTGGCAACTGACCGGAATTTTTCGTTACAACTCCGGTGTACCCATCTCCGCCCCGATCGAGAGAAACCGACGGACGACAAATCGGGCCATTGAAAGCTATACAACCCGAACCACCGACATCCAAACGTGCCCGACGCGCGGCGGTAGCCTGTTTGGCTGCAATAATCCAGCCGCATATCGCGGCTTTCGCAACGCCTATCCCGGCGAGACCGGCGAACGAAATGTATTTCGGCTTCCCGGATTCTGGGTTTTAGATTTAGGATTGGGGAAAACTTTTGACCTACCATGGGAAAGTCACAAATTCCAGTTCCGATGGGAATTGTTTAACGCCACGAATACTCAAAAAATGGGAGGCGTGGCAAACTATACCGTTGAACTCGACCCACAGAACGCGACCCAAACTCCGTCGAATTTTGCGAACTTTACTTCAATTCAAGGCAACCCCCGAAGCATGCAATTTGTACTGCGATTTTCCTTTTGATCCCCGTCCGACACGCCTGCCGCGTCTGTCGATCAAGCTAATCTGCCACTCAACCCCAGGTGAATGTGACGTTGATGAACTGGCTCGGCCGGTGCTTCTAATGAAAACCGCTCTGCGTCGGCCGATCGCCGTTTACGCCGAATGGGAGTGCAAAGAACGAACCATTCCCGCTGTTCTGTCGATACCAGTTTCCATCCGACGGCCGGAACACCGAAATATCGGCCTTTCCGTCGCCGTCGTAGTCGCCGGGTGTCGGAATGTCAGACGTGAGGCCAAACTGGAATGCCGACAAGGTCGCGTCCCTGCTGTTCTTTATATACCAGAAACCCGTTGACGGGCGGTAAACTGCTAGCTCTGTTTTCCCGTCGCCGTCGTAATCCGCGGGTACAGCGAGATCAGTGAAAATGCCGAATTGCTCGCTGTACGCAGAGGCGTCCGAGCTTCGTATGTAATGCCAGGTTCCGGTCGAACGCCTGTAGAAAGCGACGTCAGATATTGCGTCCCCATCAAAATCGCCGGGCACGGGTCTGTCGCCGCCCGAGCCAAACTGGATTCGATGTTCCACCCCATCTACGCTGTTTAACCGGTACCATGACCCGTCCGATGGGCGAAAGACGGAAATATCGGCCCTTCCGTCGCCGTCGTAATCGGCCGGAGTCGGCAGATCATCGACGAGTCCATAGCGACGATGCGATACCGTCCCGTTGGAGCTGTTCAGGATATACCAAATACCCTCGGAGGCCCGATAAACGGCAATGTCGGTTTTGCCATCACGGTCGTAATCGGCCGGCACGATTTTGTCGGTCGAATGACCGAATTGAGTGGCCGAAAAGCTCTGGCTCGGGCGGTTAACATACCAAACTCTGTCGGTCGGGCGAAAGACGGAAATATCCGACCGGCCGTCGCCGTCGAAATCGAAGGCGGTGTGGCTTATAATAGAAGCGGGTTCGGTTCCCCAGTCGGGAAAACGTTCCGATACGTTGTCGGTCCTGGTCAGATTTAGCAGGCCAGTGCCGTCAGCATTGATCACGAAGATATCCGTTACAAATTCATCGCTAGGTCGCGAGTTGGCGGAGAAAACGATCGATGTTCCATCAGGAGACCACGCTGGTTGAAAAGCATGGACTCCGCCGGTTTCGTCGCCTGAGATGACAGTCCGTCTTTGTGTGCCGTCTGCGTTGATGACCGCGACGCTGGAATAGTCAAAAGCGGCTTCGGTAAATGCAATGCGAGCGCCGTCGGGCGACCACACGGCATCGGCGAGGCGCACAAAAGAGCCCAACCCGCGTGCGACAACCGCAACCTGGTTGGAGCCATCGCTGTTCATGCGGTAGATGTCGGGCTGACAGTCGTGAGTTTCAAGACGGCAGGCTGTGAAGGGTCGTTTCAAGAAGACGAATCTTGTGCCGTCCGGCGACCAATCGGGCGCGTTATCGCGGGCGTCGCCGCTGATCGTGACCCGATTGCTGCCGTCAACGCTTACGGCGCAAATGCCGACGGCGCATGTAAATGCAATCCGGTTGCCGTCCGGTGACCATGAGAGCCCACGCGTTCGGTACGCGGCAAGCGGCCCGACGGATGTGACAGGCGCTTTGTTGCTCCCATCGGAATTCATCCGCCAAACATCCTCACCAAGGTAATATGCGATCTTTGTCCCGTCCGGTGAATATTTGGCCCCAACGCCGGTATCGCCCAGCCGTACTGTTCCTCTTCCGTCGGGGTTCATCGAGAATATTGCGTCATTCGCGCCCGCGAACACAATCCTTCCGTTTTCCGCCCCTATGACCTGGGCCGCAAATATGAAAATCGCGGCCCCCTTGATGGCCAACCGGTTTCTCCCACTTTTTTGAGCAGTCATTGTTTACCTCCTTATCAAGGAATTTGTCTGTAGGGGACTTCTAAAAATTGCAAAACCCTCAACACAAAGTTCACAAAGGGAAGACACAAAGACCACAAAGTGTCGATATCAAATGATTTCTAGTGTTCTCGGTGTCTTCCCTTTGTGTCCTTTGTGTTTAAATCTTCTATTTTTAGAGGTGCCCTGTATTTTATCAAAAGAATTCGTCAGTATGTGAATGCACTCGGCGCCGGCTTGTCGCCGCTTGAGCCAAACGGAAAAGCAGAGAACGAGCCGTTAGATGTGTTCAAGCGATACCAGTTGCCATCGGACGGGCGAAACACCGACAGGTCGGCTTTGCCATCGCCGTCGTAATCGCCTGGTATCGGAATGTCGGCCGTAAGGCCAAAGCGGTGCGCCGAGAATGTAGAGTTTGAGCTGTTTTTGATGTACCAGACGCCTTCGGTAGCGCGATAAACGGCCAAATCCGTCTTGCCGTCGCCGTCATAATCTGCCGGGACGATCACATCAGTTGAAATCCCGAATTGCTCGCTGAAGAGAACTCCGTTCGAGCTTCGGATCTGATGCCACGTTCCGTTCGACGGACGATAGACAGCAATATCCGTTTTGCCGTCTCCGTCAAAATCTCCCATCGTCGGCTTGTCGCCGCTCGCGCCGAACGGAATCGAATAGAACGAGCCGTCGCCGCTGTTCCGGCGATGCCATGTGGCCGTGGATGGCCGGAATACTGCGAGATCAGCCTTGCCGTCGCCGTCAAAGTCCCCCGGCGCGGGCAAATCCTCGGCAAGTCCGAATCTGAAGGTTGAGAATGACGCGTTCGAGCTGTTCGTTATGTACCAAATCCCCTCGGACGGACGATTGACGGCAATGTCGGTCTTCCCGTCGCCATCATAATCGGCGGGGGTGATCTTGTCGGTTGATAACCCGAAATGGGTGGCGGAAAAACCGGCCGTCGATCTATTCACATACCAAACACGATCGCTCGGGCGAAATACTGAAATATCGGAGCGCCCGTCGCCGTCAATGTCGAACGCCGTGCGAGATTGCGGCACGGACGACGGCACGGGTCCCCAAGACGGATCGGAATCCTTCGCCTGGCTACTGGTCAGATTAAGCAATCCCGAACCGTCCAGGTTCATCACATAGATGTCCGTCGCCGGATTCACGAAGGTTGCATCGTCGAAGGCCAGTTTTGCACCGTCAGGTGACCAGTCAGGATTAAAGGAAGTGTGGGATCGAACCGTCACCCGATTTCCGCCGTCGGCATTAGCAATGTCGAGGCTCAATACATCTGAGCCGGAAATGAAGTCGTAGTTATTATGCGAGAATACAAGTCTTGTTCCATCAGGCGACCAGGCGGGGCGACTGTTGAACTCGAAAAAATTTGCCGTGGTAATTTGTGTCACACGGCTGCCGTCAGCGTTCATCGTGACGACATCGCTTGCAAATCCGAACTCGCGATATAGTTCAAACGCTATTCTTGTGCCGTCGGGCGACCAGTCCGGGGGGTCAAGGAAATTATCGGATGGATCGACAACTGTATAAATTATTGTTCGCCCGCTGCCATCAACGTTAATCGTGTTTATCTGAACGCTATACGCGATGTAGGCTAACTTCGCTCCATCCGGTCGCCACGCCGGGCCAAAAGCCGCATTTCCGTCGAACGTCACCCGCCTTTGTTTCCTTCCGTCGGCATCCATCACGTAGATTTCCTGGTGTCCATCTCGGTCGCTTGTAAATGCGATTTTTGTTCCGTCTGGCGAAAAGGATGGAGCAGTGTCGTGGGATTGATTATTCGTCACGCGCGTTTGATTGCTGCCGTCGGCGTTCATCACGTAAATCTCATGGTTGCCGTCCCGGTCGCTGACAAAAGCGATCTTGCCGTTTTCCGTCGCGTGAACGCTGGCCGCGAACATCGTGCATATAACGAGTATTAATCCGAAGACTCGATTATGATTTCTTACAAATTCTTTCATCGCCTTACCTCCATGGCTATCCGGCCTTTATTGGTCGACGGTCGGGGACGGGTCGCCGGAGCGTGTCCGCTCGCGGATTTGTTCCTCGAGCAGACGCACTGCTTCGACCAGGATTTCCTGTCCTTCGTCGGATCCCGTGTCGACCGTGTATTGCGTGTCGGGGTCGTTGAATAAAACGTCTATCGACCCAGCATCAGTTGCCGCCTCGCCGGTAACGAGCAGAACGCGTCGTCGGAAGGCCGTGATTTCAATACGTTTATGTGTTTTCATGACGATCCTTTCGACGCTACTGAATGCTGGTTGCGGCGATCGGGATATCTGTGCTCAGCCCGAAGTATTGATAATTCGGAGCGCCGTTTGAGCTTTGGATAATGTACCAGACGCCGTCGCGAAAGACGGCAATGTCGGTTCGGCCGTCGCCGTCGTAGTCGCCCGGCACAGGTTTATCGGAGCCTAAGCCCCAGTTGGTTATGGAGACTGTGTTGTCCGAACTGCGCCGCACAAACCAATTGCCGTCCGATGGCCTGAATACTCCCAGATCGATTCTTCCGTCGCCGTCGTAATCGCCGGGAACGATCTTGTCGCCGCTTGTGCCGAACTGCTGCGCTCTAAACGTGTTGGTTCCACTTTGCATGACGTACCAGGTTCCATCTGACGGACGAAACACGCTGAGGTCCGCACGCCCGTCGCCGTCAAAGTCGGCGACCGAGCGGTTTACGTTACAGGGTGTGTTTGCCGAATATAAGCTGCATCGCGTAGCTGCATAAAGGTCAGTGGCACCCGATCCGCCGTCGCGAGTCGAGTGGAAATAAAGGATCGAACCGTCGGGTGAAAGCGATGGACCCACCTCCTCCCCCTCGCTGTTTATACCGGGGACGAGAACCGGCGTACTCCATCGAGAAGTTGTTGAGGCACGGTTAGAAACCCAGATGTCTAACTGACCTCGAGCCACTCCTCCGGGGCGTCCCGTGGAAAGAAAAATCTCCAGCCCGTCGCGTCTGATTGCCACAGTCCGATCGACTTCCGGCCCGTTCAATTCGTTGATAAGTGTGGGGGCGTTAAATGTTCCGTCCGCATTTCGAGTGCTCTGATAAATACGGAAGCTAAATCCGGGCGTGCCGACGCGGTCGCTACTGAAAATAATCGAGCCTGCACCGGTTGTTGGGTCTTCAAAATAGGCTGGCGTCAGTTCATCGGAAGCGGTATTGAGAAGCGCGCCCAGATTGACAGGCGTTGTCCAGCCGAAATCGTTGTTCGGGTCTGTCCGCGTTGAAAGATACATGTCCCTTAGGCCAAATCCGCCCGAGCGACCACTTTGAAAAAACATCGTCCGGCCGTCGAGTGAAAAGCTCCCTATCGCGTCGGCACTGCTCGAATTGAGTATTGGGCCCAGGTGCTGCGGTGCGCCCCACGCCGAATTGAGGGTGGGGCGTTGTGAGACCCAAATATCGTTGCCGCCCAGCCCACCCGGACGTGCTGTAGCCAAATAAAGACTCAAACCGCTTGGCGAAATAACCGGAGTCGCGTCGGTGGCCGACGAGTTGAGCGTCGCGCCCATGTTTTGCGGCGCACTGAAAGTACTGTGTTGCGAAAACGCGCTCATTGTCATCGTCGCCAAGGCGAGGATTGACGAGAGTGTTGTTAAGGTAATTTTGATTTTCATATATTTTCTCCAATGTTGTATTTAACTGGCTTGTGTCGGCACCCCCCGGGGAGGGTGCGAGCTTAAACATGAAGCCTCATTGACGGTCAGACTACCGACACAATCGTCAATTATTTTCCGGGCAGCTTAGACGCGGATTACGATCAGCGAACATACCGTTCGGATTTGGCGACCAAATCCAGGCGTGGAGACCGTAACCCCAAGGAGTCAAGCCCGTCACGATGAACGGTCCGTCCGGCGGTTGATTGAAAAGCGTGAACGGTCCCGAAACCTCTTGAAGATACGGCGGGAGCGGCTCCAGACGCGAAGGAAAAGTACCGGATCTGTAACCGGGCGTGGTCGGCGGCCGGCTGTCTATATAGAGCGCACGATTAAAATACTCAACTGCCACCAGCCGGAGGTTGCCGTTGCCGATTGGGATATAAGTGAGAGTTTCCGGTTCTTCCGCAATTACGCCTTGTTGCAAAATACGGGGGATATTAATGTAGTGAATACCCGCCGCGCCATTTTCATCTTCAACACAGCCGCCAAGGACTACAAAGCCTTCGTCGAGGGCCACGTTTATATCGTGATATTTAGCCGTTGAGCGCCGAACTTGCGCGAGTTGCTGTCTGATTTCAGCGTCATCCGGCGCGGCAAAGACGGATTGATTATTTGTTGAAAAAAAGTCTTCGCCCGCAAACACGGCGGTTTGCGCTCCCGTAGTGATTAAGCTAATCAACACGGCGATGATTAAAGATGTCCTAATGCTTTTGCGATTCATAAATTTTCTCCTTTTTTTTATTTCTCGACCGAGGTTTGAGGATTCGCTTGAAACTCACGCCAAGCTGTTTCCAAATTTCATTCGAGATGTTGCAACAATAACGTCCTGGCAGCGGGCAAGTAACGAAAAAACAAGGAAATATTCGGGAAAAATTGACGAAATTTGGTCTTTGCGGCAGTCACCGCAACCGCCGGCGCGGGTCCGTCGTTACCATTAGTTAGTGCATATCATGACTGGCAACCGGGAAATCGCCGGGCGAACCCCAGAAAGCCGCGAAAAGACTGCCGTCTGTACTTTTCAGAGCGTAAAAAGCGCCTGTGGATTCGCGCCATACCGCAATGTCCGTTTTGCCGTCGCCGTCATAATCGTTTTGTACAAGCAAATCGCCGCTTGCCCCTGTCAGACCAAACCGTGCAGAGTGGATTTGTCCGGTTGTACTTTGGCGGATGTGCCAGAAAAGGTCCGCGCCTTGTTCGCGTACTACGGCCAGATCGGTTTTACCGTCGCCGTCATAATCGCCCGGAGCGAGAAGATCACTGTCCAGACCCCATTGAATACCGACCATGCCTTGAGTACTGCCGTTGTAATAAATCACTGCCGGACTGCCGACATTGGCTGCTCCGGGAACAGTGTCGCGTTGCACGGCAACATCAAATCTGCCATCGCCGTCATAATCTCCCGGAACAGCATAATCCGCGGCAATGCCAAATTGTTCGCTTCGCAAAGCGCCCGTTGAACTGTTGCGAATATACCAAAACATTGAGTTGCCTGAACGACGAACAACGGCGAAGTCGGTGATGTTATCGTTGTCCCAATTGCGAGCTACCGGTTCGTCGCCGGTAGTTCCCCAATGAAACGAGCCGAACGCATTGTTACTGCTTCGCAGAAAATAAAACATTCCTTCGGTGTCGCGCCAAACGGCCATGTCGGCTATACCGTCGCCGTCGTAATCGCCCGGGACAAAAACGTCGGTAGCGGTAAGTCCGAAGGTTTGGTAAATGAACCCCCCGCCGCTCTTCTGGATATACCAGGTGTTGTTCGATGGTCGAAATACCGCCAAGTCGGCTTTATTGTCATTATCGAAGTCGATTGCGCGACGTAGGCTCACCTGCGAAAACGCGAGAATCGGAATCATCGCCAGCGTGATAAGTGCCGAAAACGTCGTTAGTGTAATTTTGATTTTCATAAATTTTCTCCTTTCTTCTTTTCATCTAAGGCGGAAACACGACCGGTAGGTAAGTGTGTTCTTCATCGCCACAACAATTCGAGTTGCCCGCCGTTGTACCCTTGCTACCGCTCAGGGTTCTGCCTTCCTTCCGCCATATCGTCCGGCAATGCTAATTGCCCGACGGAGGAACACAGGTCAGACCGAAAGCGAAATTGCATCTATTAACCCAGCGGAACTGCGGATTGATGGTGGTGTTGTTGACCGGGAAATCCGTGGCTTCGAGGGGTGTAACCGGACGCATCGCGTAAAGCCGCCATCTGCCCATATGCGTGTCGTCTCCAAAAGCAACAGTTCGAGCCGCTAAACTTCCGGTAAAAGTGTAATCGGAGAGTGCGTGCAGTCTGCGCCAAACGCCCCAGTAGTCGAGTCCGTCTATGCGGGCAGCCCCGGATGGCACAAGTGGAAAATCCGCGGGAACGGCGTGTCCGGCAGTCATTTCGCAAATGGTACGAGCCGTGCGGATCACTTGCCATCTGCGCTCCGTAATTTGCGGCAGTCGATTCCAAATGTCGTTTTGCGAAATCAAATGCTCGTTCGTTAGGTCATCCCAATAAACTTGAACGACGAGTTTTGCCGAAGCGGGAATCGTGCTGTAATCCGTTCCCCACGAATACCAAGCCGCCATCGGCATCAGAAAAAAACCATTTGCGCCCCAACCCTCTGCTGCGCCGCGCCGCGCCAATTCCGGGACTGCGCCTCCGCCGATGGAATGTCCGGCGAAACCTACTCGGGTCGTGTCTATCAGACTGCCGTATTGCCTGACCGCGAGTTGGAAACCCGACCAAAATTGTTGATAGCGAGCCGGGTGCGTAGGGGTCGGAGTAGACAAGGACGGCGCGAAAACAACAATGTAGCCGTTGCT
>JANPCJ010000190.1:0-5320 GCA_031430895.1 Chloracidobacterium sp.
TAGCGTGTTTATGACGACCGAACTCAGCAAACCGATATGGCAATTATTTTATCCGCTCCAGAGAATTCAGTTTCCATTCAGATTCAGCATTATTCTAACGCTGGCTGTTACCACCTTGACGGCGTTCGCCAAATCGAATTATCGGGAGGTTCACTCGCCTAAGCATTTTGTTGTCAAGGCAATCTACTTTTTGCTGATTGCGTCGTGGGTTCCTATTTACTTCTGGGCTGCGTTTACAGCATTTCCGCTACAAGGCGCTGATCGAGAAACAATCAATCACAAACTTGAACAAAGCAGGGACGCTCCCGAATATCGACCACGTTGGAACGAATCTATGAGCGAAGTTGATTGGGAGATTTCGAAGGATATTGATAATTGGGACGCAAACTTGGAACGGGAATACAACGACCTTTTACAGCGAGTGAAGGGAAACACCGATAGTGTTTCAACGATCAATATCGTCGAAGGAACGGGCCTGTTAGATATGATCAGTTGGAAATCAAGGGAAATAATTCTTCGCGTAAAGGCCGAGTCGGAAATGAAAATATATGTTCCTCAATTCTATTTTCCCAACTGGACGGCTCTGATTGAAGGACAGCGGAAGGAATTGACTGTAGAGCCCTCACAGCCTGATGGATTGTTGAGCCTCACAGTTCCGAAGGGTAGTTATGATATTCAATTGACGTTGACCAAGAGCACAGAAGAAGTTACAGGGCAATTGATCAGCATGATATCAATCCTATGCCTCACGATTTATGCAGCCGCGATCTGTTTTGCAAAAATTCGAAGACGAAAAAATTAAAGGTAAACAAAGTTACTCGATATCTAATTTACATGCAACATCGCCTTGGTCCGGCTAATTTGGAAACAATTGGAAGATTATATTAGCTGCCGATCGTATCGCTTGTCCGACCTTTTTCAATCCGAGGACCGAACCGTCTTTTATGTTTGAAACGATATTCGGAATTGCGTTTTCCTTTTCACTGTACAAAATTTTTCCAGTTATCGCATCAACTTTGACATCTACAATAATTTCGTAATAATCACGTATCTCAAAAGAATAAAAAAGGCTGCCGTTCTCTTTCTTGAGATTTTCCCTCTCGATTTTGCCGGGGTATTGTCGCAAAGCAATTTTCCGTGCCTGCCCGATTGTGTATCTTGCTTCTCTGGCAAGATCTGCATGCGACTGAACCGCTTGTTCTTGACCCCAAGCGATAGAAGCCGACACTAAAAAGACGGCTAACAAAAACCCCAGTACAACGATGTTCACGTTTGCTCTATTTTTCATTTACATACCCCTTTAGAAAATTATGTCAAAACCCCCTGTAAAATATCGACGATAGCTGTTGATAAAATTTCCGAATTGCGGGTCGGTGAGGTTATTCCGGACGTTTCGCGGATTAAAATGATCGGTTAGGTTAAAGCCTTTGAGCGAAAGCCGCACCGCATATTTTTTTGTCACCTGAAAATCTTTGGAAATTTCACCATCGAGCGCGAAAAAGGGTGGAAACCGCAGATTCGATGCATTGCGAGTTCCGACAAAATTCTGATTTTGGTCAACCACTGAATATGGAAAACCACTTCGCCATTCGAGAATCGGCGAGATCGTTATCTTATAAGGCAGAGCGATGTTTCCCCATGCTAGAAATCGGTTGGGTACGTCTGTCGAGAGATTTGAATATTGATTCGGACGGATCAATGGTACGCCGAAATTGTTAAAGAAGCTGTTAAAATCATTTAGATCTCCTCGTGCCTTCGATCTGACATACGAAACATAAAACGGCTGCTTTCTCGGCAATGTAAATTTTGCGGAAAGCTCGAACGCATCATAAGAAGAGCGTCCCGATGGCGTCAAGACAATCGCGCTCCGGCTAAAGAAATCGGTCTGTGGTTGGACGATATAAAGACGGTCGGTGCGGCTATGCGTGTAGCTTGCACGCAACGAGATCTTCGAATTTATGATTTGATCAACTTGCATATTCCACGTTAGATTCTCAGGCACGAAACCTACGTCCGATCTGGCAGTTTGGAAATCCAGTGGAATGAGGGACGGGTTATTGACCAGGATACTTTCATAACGAATCCGGCTGATAATCGTTTGACCATCCAGGCCAAAGGTGGTTACGGTTCGTGCCGGGTAATTCCCAAAGGCCCGAATGTTGAGCGGCACTTTATCATGAAAGAATCCAATTCCTCCGCGAACAACCGTCTTGTCGTCTGAACGCGGTGACCAGGCGAACCCCACTCGAGGTGCGAAACTTCTCTCACTTGCAATTCGCTGGTCCTCGATCCTGACGCCAAGATCTACGCTGAAGTTGGGCCGCAACACCCAGCGATCCTGAACAAAACCTGTAAATGTTCGATTGTTGATGAGAAACTGTGGTGATGTTTCGAACGTCGTTCGCTCTGCAAGTGAGCCATTGCCCCTAATGACATTAAACGGTCTGGCCGAATAATCCATTTTATTAGTAACTCTCGAATAATTGAAGCCGGTTTTGATATTGTGTGTCCCATAGAACAGCTTTACTGCCGGGAAGTCGTATGTCTCCAGGAACTCAAATCGCGTGGACTTTCTCTTTTGTGTCGCAAAATAATTTCCCGTTTCCCCAACGGGCGTTAAGTTTTGCTCGCCTCTTCCTTGTCCCCACACATCCGCATCAAATTTTTTGTAGGAAACCGAGGTCTGGAGCAAAGCTCTGTTGTCAAAAACGAAAGCATCACGGAAGGTTCCGACAAAATCCTTTTGCTTATAATTAGGTGTTACCGGGCGAGGACGAAAAAAATCAAGACCGACAAAACTTTGGCGCTCCGGAAAGTAGCCGAACGTGAAAGTCTGTGAATGCGTCGGGGTTAGTGTCCAATCCAGCTGCGTAAATGAACTCTGTGTTTCAGAAATTGTTTCATTATTTGGAAAACTCAGCCCTCGAACTGGCGATTTTGAAATGCTGTATCCCAAGGTTTGTGATAGAAAAAATCTATTTTTGATAATGGGGCCGTTGAAATTTAGATGGGGAGAGTTGTCCTGAACGCCGTGTATACTGCCGTTTCGAAATCGAAAATCGGGCAGAAAATCGTTAAATTCGAAATGCCACTTATCTCCACCGCGCCGCGTTTCAATGTTTGTTACCCCTCCGGTAAATTGCCCGAATTCGGTTGAGAACGGATGACGGAATACCTGAACCGTCTCGACAGCATCAATCGGCAAGTTAAGGCGGAAGTTTCCGCTAACGGGGTCCGCAACATTCAACCCGTTTACCCTAAACGAACTTTGCGGTTCGTTTGCCCCGTCAATACTGATCTCGCCGGTCGTCGAGCGAATCACGCCGGGTATTAACGGAATCGCTTCATCGACTCGTTTAGTAGCAAGTGGAAGGCGCTCAAGCGTTGTTCGGAGAACGTCCCCGGCGGGCGGCGATGAGCCGGCTTCTACGGTGTTAACGTTTTCGGATGAATTTTCGACCGATACCTCTGCCGATACTGAGCTTACCTGTAGAACGACGACCAGTTCATTCGGTTTGTCGGCTTCGATTCCAATGTCCTTGTTTTTGTATGTCGCGAAGCCGCTTTTTTCGACCGTAAGCTCGTATAACCCGGCTGCAAGCCCTCCGAATACAACCGTGCCGGTTAAATCCGTATGCGATCCCTCTACAACCCTCCGGTTTTGCGTAAGCAAACACGATGCACCAGGAATAACTTTCTCTTGTGAGTCATTAACAACGACTCGCAAGCTGCCTCTTAAAGTGGAAACGCCCTGACCCAAAAGGGAATTGGTCAACAAAACTGCAAAAAGAAAAAGCAAAAATATAAGTACGGAAATGACTTTCATAACTATGAGACCTCAACGGTTTCGCCTTACAACGCAATCGAGAACGCAACGAATTTCATACCAATAACTGCTCAAAGGTACATTCAAAATTTTCAACTATTTTATGCGGTGGCTGTGCTAAAGCAACTAAACGCTGCAGTTTGCGGGCTTTACGAATGGAATCTGGCCTCACGATCTCGATGCAAAACTCAAAAAGTTTCATGTCAAGATTCTTTTGAAAATCGGGAAAACGTGTTCGCAGGTTATTTCTGATATTTTCACCGATAGCTTCCCGGATATGAACTTCGTCGGCGTATCCGGTTTCCAGACTTAACTCGACGGTATCTAGATGATTGGCGTGCCACACGCGAACTTGCCAATCATCGCCGACGAGCGGCACGTCTCGCAGGATCTCCGCAAATACCCACGGGCTGATGTTGCCCATGCCGCAGACGATCATTTCATCCACCCGGCCTTTGAGTTTGGCGATACGGTTCGCGGGAAGTCCGCATTTGCATGGCTCGTTGATCAGCTTTGTTACGTCTGTTGAACGATAGCGGATCAGCGGCATCACGTTGCGGGTCAAAGTTGTATAAACGAGTTCGCCAAAGCCATCGGAATTTATTTGCGGCGTTTCAAAAAGAAAGTTCAAATCGTTCCGGTGATAGCCTTCTTTTTCACTGCACTCGACTCCGATCACGCCAAAAGATTCGGTTTGACCGTAATTCAAAAACAGCTTTGAATTCCATATTTTTTCCACTTTGTTGCGGGTCTCTTCGTTGATGTTTTCACCGCCGGCAAAGAGAAATTTCATCGGCCAGATTCCACGTCTTTCAGCCACCTCAGATAGCTTTACGATCCAGGAAGGCTCGCCAAATATCACCGTTGGCTTATAAAACTTCGCCCGCTCATAAAATTCTTCGGGAGGAATCTTTCCAGCCTCGACGTGAAAACAGCCTAAATATTGAAACGCCGTGCGGACAACGGCCGGAGAGACCCAAAACGACACGTCGAAGGCGCTCAAAACAATATCTTCACGCCGCAAACCGAGGTGGTATAAGCCAAGGGCGCTTGCACGACCCATTTGATTTAACTCGTTTTGCGAAAAAAAGACCGACTTTGGCTCACTGGAAGTCGTCCCCGTTGTTTCAAAAGCGGTGTCGGGACGCCCGACGATAAAGGCTTCTGCTCCATAGCTCCTTAAGTCTTCGCCGGTCGTAAAAAAATCGCCCAACTCAGACGGTTGTCTGATTTTGTTAATATTTATACTATGCCTCTGAAACTGTTCGGCATAAAATGGCGCTTTGGCGGCAAGTTTTAGGGTTTGTCGAAAACGCAATTTTTGCAGTTTCAAAATAAATGAGGGCGGAATTAAGCCAAGCAGACCAATTGCAAATTGCGGATTGGTTCGCAAGGCAAATTTCTCGACTTGTTCGGTAATTTTTGAAAGCATAGTTTTTTTACACTCTATCGGGTGCGCAGCGCTTGAAAAGTATTTCAAACATCTCGATCGAC
>JANPCJ010000191.1:0-10840 GCA_031430895.1 Chloracidobacterium sp.
GACTTCGACCCTCGGGGCTTGCGGGTTTGTGTTGTTTTCGTAGCCATTTTATCTAATTATTTCGGAAGTCAAAGAAGTGTCTATCAACACTTTGTGCGGTTTATCGATTTTCTCGCGCGTTTACGAGTAGAGGCCTGTTTAGAAATTATAAGCGGAGAAAACCGTTCGGACTGTATGTAGTAATACCAAATGAAATAAGCTGTACAGCTCGTCGTCGAGAACTCGCAAGTTATCGGGAAAAGTAATTATTACAGTATTCGATGCTAAAAATCAAACATAAATTCAATTTTTATTTAGAGCGGCGTTTATTTGGCCCCAGACTTCCTCGCGGCCGCGGCTTGTACGAGCGGAATAGGTCATGATCCTGGCTCCGGGAAGTTCCACTTGCGCTAACGCAATCGATTTTTGCAGATCATTTTTTGAAATTTTGTCCGCCTTTGTAGCGACCACGAGATGCGGCTTGTCGTTAAACACAAGCCATTCGTTCAACTGAACATCCAGAGGAGTCGGCTTATGACGCGAATCGATCAACTGGATGCAAAGCGCCAATTCCTGCCGCTCGCCCAGATATTCCTCCGCCATTCTGCCCCAATCGGAGCGCATCGTCTTAGAAACGCGGGCGTAACCGTATCCGGGCAGATCGGTGAAATAAAACGTCTCATTTATTAAGAAAAAATTAATGCTCTGGGTCCGCCCCGGCGTGTTCGAGGTACGGGCCAACCCTTTTCTAAGAAGCAATGAGTTGATCAGCGAAGATTTCCCAACATTTGACCGTCCGAGAAACGCTATTTCGGGCCGCCCATCGACCGTCCAATGCCGTCTCTCAAAGGCGCTTTTGACGAATTCGGCCGATTCAATTTTCATTCGGTGATTATACGCGGAAAGCCTTGCTCAAAGAAATAGGTAAATTCGCGTTGCTCGAATCGGAAACAGACGTTCGCCACCAGGGTAATTCGAACTTCGTTGACGACACGCCGCGATTTGCATTATTCTAAAAGTCGAAGCTATTAGTCGATAGGAAAGCCGCTTACACATAACTCGCGAAACGCCGCGTCAGTCAGGAGAAACGACCATGTTTGACCTGTTCAAAGACATAGAGAAGTACAAGGGAATACCGCCCTACGCCAGCGAGCACTACGGTGTTTATCAACCTCTGCTGGGCTGGGAGTCGAAACTCACAAAAAAGTGGATTCAGAGCGGCGGCCTGTTGATCGATCCACGCATTAAACTTATTTTGGACGAAAGAATCGTACCCGGACCAAGGGTTGTACAAAATAATGATCCCCGAGAGTTTCTAGCTGTGCCGCTTGAACCCGGTTCGGGCAAATCACCATTCAGGGTCTTGCTGGCGAAGAATCTGAACAGCGAACTGCTCAAGATCGTACAGGCCCGCGTACAGAGTTTTGTCGAAGCCAACAACGGACGGTTGCCAAGGGACGGCGAGTGGAATCAACTCATCGAAATTAATGATTTGATGGATGTGGAAAATGGCCCTCTTAGCAAGGTCAATGACATTCACCGTAAACGCCTGTTCAAGGAGATGCAGGCTCAGGCGCCCGGACAGTTCATCGACGAAATGGCCGCCGCTGCCAAAGTAAGTCAACTCGAGCTCATGCAATATGAGTCTCAAATTGCGGCATTTTTGCTTTTTCACGCTGAAGGCCAAGCCGGTTTCGACCCGAACGAACTAAAGAAGCTTTTCTCAGTAAAGGTTGCTGCACCGCTAAGTGACCTCCTGCTTCCTTCGGACCCGTTGGCAAACATCGACCCGAACGACAGGAGCGGAGTGTTATCACCGGTAGGTTTCATCCATCTGTTTCGTCAGTATTTTTTCGATCTGGGAACCTTTCTCGGAGAACCTGTCGAACACGTCTGGCTAGCACCAGGCACGACAATTGAACTGATCGAAGTGAGCACGCGCAAAACCATCATTGAGCGTACGCAGGAGAGCACTGAGGAAACAACGACCCGTTCAGAACAAAGCACATCGGTCAAAGACGAGCTAAGCGATGCTGTGAAATCGGAAAACGGCAGCAGCACCAAGCTCGGAGTTTCCACAACCCATACTGTCAATTATGGGGTGTATCAAGGTACAGCTACGGCCAGTTTCGGCGCGGAATCCACTCGTAAAGACGCTCGCGAAACTACTCATAAGCAGAATCGAGAACAGGCGGAAAAGTTATCGTCAGAGATCAAGCGGAGCTTTAAGTCAGTTTTTAAGACGGTGACGGAGACGACGGACACGCGAAGCCGCCGCTATGTCCTTCAAAACACTAGCCTGGACCTCATAAACTATGAGCTTCGCCGTAAGATGCGGCGTGTTGGCGTACAGATGCAGGATTTAGGCACGCGTTTGTGTTGGCAGGTTTTTGTGGACGACGCGGGAGCTACATTGGGACTTGCCGAACTCGTGCATTTTGCTGAGTCACCTGATCTGGCGAATCTCAAGGAACCAGATATAATTCCTCCTCCCCAGGACATTGTAAAAAAGGTCTCCCTTCCAATTCCCTATAGTTCGGTGTTCGATTACTGGGACACATCGTCTACCTATGAGTACTGGCATCAGGACAAGGGCGGCCCGTACGATGGCAAGCACATCGGCTTGATTAAAGGGAATGAAAATGATGAACACAGCAACATCATCATGGGACCGTTCCACTTTAAAATCGATCCGCCGCAGCTTAACTATACACTTAAAAATGATATCCGAATTCTGGGACCACAGGGGGGTAAGGTGGCTATCGTCAAGGAAGTAAAAAATATCACCACTGATGGTTCGTTTGACGTTATCTTGCAGCTCGTTAACTTTGGTAAGGAGAACGAACTCAAACTGGATGTTGAGCTCGTTTTTGAACCTACCAAGATAGCAATGGATGACTACAGGGCGGCAACCGCGGAAGCTCGTAAGAAATATGACGCAGAAAAACAGCGCCTGCTCAAAAAAGGCTTCATGGAAAGTGTGCGCCAGCGCATTAAAGACGCGAGCAACATCAAGCCGCGACCCTCGTGGGACTTGCGCGAAGAAGAGCGAACTATTATTTACCGCAACCTAATTAGTCGGTTGATGCTGGATAGTTGGAAGTTGCCTGATACGGATGACAATCGGCGACTCAGTCATGTACGGTCAGAAGTCATTCGCTCGATTTTTGACGTCGATAGCATGCTTTATTTTGTCGCACCCGAATGGTGGATGCCTCAAAGGCATCAAACTCGGCACAAATACGATCCCAATGTTAAGGTGGGTAACGACGTAATTTCGCTGACAGAGAAGGACACGGTAAAGTGGGATGACGTTGAGCAACGTAAAGACAACTACAAAATTACGGAGGAATCGTCCACCGCGAAACTTGGCAGTTCACTCGGTTGGCTGCTTCAACTCGATGGTGATAACCTGCGGAATGCATTTTTAAATGCGCCGTGGGTGAAAGCCGTGATACCGATTCGCCCCGGACGGGAAAAGGCGGCGCTTAATTGGCTCAAAAGTATTGAAGGGCACAAAAATGACGGCTGGGACACACCTTACATGGGGACTGCTGCCGAGGATGCAGAATTTCAAGACAAGACCATCGGGGAGGTTTTGGAGGCAATAGCCGACCGGATGGAAAAGGAAAATGGCGACATCAAAAACGTCCTGGAAGCCGACAAGGTGTTCGAGCATGGGTTCGACCACTTGGCAGGCGGTTTTGATGCGGGATTACCCGCGAATCAGGTGTTTAGTCAATGGGTTTCTGTTCTGCCGACTGACCAAATCGTTGCAGTGGAATATGTGCCTACCAATTTGCTTGAGCCCTAGAGGTCATTTGAGAATAATAACATGGGATCGTGGCGGTGAACGTTAAGTACGACCCGGCGACTCGAATGCAGGTGCAAGTGGAGGAGATCTCACAGGCCCGACATCAATGCACATGTTCCGGTCCAACACTCGATGGAAAACGGCGAGGTGTGTAAATCATGACAGAGACCGATCCGGAATATTGGTTTCTTCCCAAGCACAAGCAACCTTACACGGTTGCCAATGAGGTTGTAGCATTGGTGGATGGCTCGGCATACATGAAGCACTTGTATGACCGATTCAAGGATATGCAAGCCGGCGATTCCCTCTTCTACACTGTCTGGAGGGGTTCTCCCGAACAACGGTTGCGTCCGGATTTCACTTCGCCTGATACCCGGCTACAGCCCGTCCTACTGGATCTCATTCGACTACGAGTCGTTGTACGCATCCTGGCATGGTACGTCCCATTGACCAAGGTTCGGTGGATTCCCCTCCAGTTCCTCGCACACAACAGAGAAAATACGAGCCTCGTCAGGGACATCCGGAAAGCAATCGTGGACGGGGGAATTGAGGGCTCGGCTGTCTTGGATGAGCGACTGCCACCGAAAGGTTCGCACCATCAGAAGTCCATCGTGCTGACCGCGAAGGGAGAACCCTGGGCCTACGTGGGTGGAATCGACATCAGTGTCGATCGATGGGATACCACCGACCATTCGAGTCCTCCCGAGCGGCAGAAAGAGCTTTTGGATGCCTGGCACGACGTGCAATGCGCTATTCAAGGGCCAGCGGTTACTGACATTTTTGAGAATTTCAAGGACCGCTGGAATGAACAAAAACCTCCCGTGCGTTCCCAACCAGGAGTGCCCCCGCCGATTAAGTCTGACCTTCCGGCCCCCCCAAGAAAGGGAGGAACAATAGCGGTTCAGCGGCTCCGTACTCTAGCTTGCAACGTATTCGACTTCAAACGCCGAGGCGAGCAGACTTCCCGCGAAGGCATCAACCGCGCCATCGACCAAGCGAAATACTACGTCTACATTGAAGACCAATACTTCTGGCCATGCACGACGATCGAACGCCTTGCGCAAGCCGTTCGGCGGGGCGTCCAAGTTTTCCTGGTTCTTGCAAAAGCCTACGACCTTTTTTGGCCCTTGTCCGCTGCTCACTACCAGATGAGAAAGTCGGCTCTGGACACGCTCAGAGCCGCTGGGGCTGGTAGGGTGACATGTTGTCATCTGGAACAACTGAAGTCTGATACTCAGATCTACGTGCACTCGAAGTTCATGATTGTCGATGATCGGTTCGTCACCATCGGCAGCACCAATGTCGGACTCCGAAGCCACACGACCGATTCTGAGCTGAACGTTGGGCTGGTCGACAACAAGCTCGTGGACGGAGAAATGGGCGGAGTAAGGGTGCGTGTCTGCGAATTTGCAAAGGAATTACGCTTGCGAATCTGGAATGAACACCTCAACATTCCAATAAGTGAATTGCAAGACCCCATCGTGGCCAAGGCGAGTTGGCCTCGCCAAGGCAAAGGATCCAAGAAAGTCCATCATGCCGCCTATCACTCGGGGGAGCTGCCCTCGCAGCAAATCGGGTTGTGGGATATCTATCGAGCGGTGAAGGCGCTCTTAGACATCTTCCGGGATACGCAACCATGGCCCAACGCTACCCCCAATGAAATGACGCTGCTGGAGGACGCTGTGACTTTTCTAGAGGCAGTCGGCGAAGCCAAGTTAAAGAGCGGCTTTACAGATCTGGTACTGGGGCCGCTTTGGTGGGCCCCGGGCATTGGGCTCAAGGATCGGCTAATAGAATTCGCAAAAAACGGCGTCATGAACCTCGAAACGAAGTGCGGCAGCGGACTTTGAGCATAAAAGCTATCTGGAGTCCGACGTTCGCAAAGCTCAAGTAGTGGCTCACCTGAGACGTTCAAACCTCAACAATAGTAGTTACAATTACCGGTTTTGTTCCGATCTTCTTTTGAACAAAACGTTTAAGGGCATTACGAAGTATTTTCTTGAGAAAATTGCGGTCGGCGATCTGTTCTTTTTTTAGTTGGAGTATTGCTTCGGCGATTGCTTCGCGGGCGCCGCCGGCAAAGCCGTTGGTTGGGTCGATTCCCGCCACTCCCTGGAAAGTGATCTGCGGTTCACCCGCAATGGTTCCGGTCGCTTTGCTCATCATGACGACAAGCGAAATGGCTCCGCCGTAGGCAAGTTTCTTGCGTTCTCGGACGACATCGTATTCGATCTCGCCGCTGGATTCTTCGTCGATGAAGGTTTTATACATCTTGAACTTCTCGACCACGCGGGCACCCAATTGATCGCACGTTCTTCAAAATGGCGCTGGGTGCGCCAAATCCGCGTCCACCGGCGGACTCAAAACCATAGCGTCCGCTGGCCTGACAACGCCTCGCTTCTTAGCGGCGGATTATCCGTATCTTTCAACTGTTATCGGAGCGTCAATCCACAGCGGCCGCAGAATTTTATGTGCGGTGGATATGAGCCGCCGCAGCGGCGGCAGAGGCTCGGACTTGCCTTCCCAACCCGCCCGTCAAACATCGCATGAAATCCCTCTTTCTCGTATCTCGCCTTGATCCGCTCACATGTCTTTCACTATACCCCAATATCTCCGCCGCCTCGATCCATGTCAGCTTTCCCGCATACGCCCTCAATATTACTTCCTGTATTGTCATCGCCCTCTCCTGTGCGAATCCGAAATGTTCCATATAGCTTTTTTCCTCAAGCTATCTTCACATCCCCATCGCCCCCAAAGCGGACATCTCACCTGCTACTACCACCGGACATATGATGTGCTACCAACACGCCACCAATAAAAACTTGACCTGATGTTGGGGTTGGGATAAAGTATTAGTCGTACTATTTCGTATATTTTATTGGGCTAGAAAGTGATTTTAGGCTCTAAGCGCGTTTCTTTTCGGGCCGTTAAGAAATCACACCCAAATGGCTGACAATCGCCCGATGAATTTGCACGGGCAGGCGTCGCACCGCAGTTTCTTTTCCATTCAACTTAGGGAGGGTCACAGATGTATTCCAAACTCGATTCGAATCCTGTTCGATATTTCTTCGGATTTAATGTGCTGGCGGATGCCGTGCGCTACGCATTTTTGTTCGCTTTCGTGCTCGCATTTCTTGCAGTTTTTAATCTGAATGCGCCTGCTCAAGGCACCACGAGCGGTGGATTTAAAGGGCAGGTCCGGGATAATATCGGAAAGCCAATCCCTGGTGCGACCGTCGTCCTAAAGAATACGAATTTTGGAACGCAGGCGACCGCGATAACTGACGAAAACGGAACGTATTCAAAGGGATCACTTCCGCCAGGCCTTTATGAAATCACGGTTTCGGCGACCGGGTATGTCACCAAAATGCAGACCCAGACTCTGTACGCGATGGCCAATTACGTAATTGAGCCCGATCCATTCTACCTCGTCCCGCAAGGTGTTGCGGCCATGCCAACGCCAAACGCGACCCCCGACCCCGGCAGACCGCCAACGACTACACCAACGCCGCGGCCCGCTTCCGTCGCCAACAATCAGGATGATGCGGCGGCGGAATCAGGAAGCCTCAGCATGGATACGAGACGCGTCGGTATATTCGGCAGTGAATCGGTTGCCGGTTTGCCACTCGGCAGTTCGACCCTCACGCGGACGTTTGACGAGCTTGCGTTTCTGATTCCGGGTGTTAATCCTGCCCCACAGGCGATCGGAAGTTCCGTCGGCCCCGGCGTCGGCGGCGGCGTGGGAACGTCAGGCCAATTCTCGGTCAACGGCCTTCGCTCACGCGCGAATAACTTTACGGTTGACGGCTCGGACAATAATGACGAAGACATCGGCGTACGGCGGCAGGGATTTTTCACCCTCGTTCCGCAGCCGATCGAATCGATTCAGGAGTTTCAGATCACTACGCTACTCGCCCCAGCCGAGTTCGGCCGCAACCTCGGAGCCCAGGTCAATGCCCTTTCTAAATCGGGCAGTAATCGATTCAACGGCTCACTGTTCGGATTTCTCAACTCCGAAGGGCTAAATGCAAGAAACACTTTTGACAATTCGGGTGGCAATCAAACCGTGGCTCTACAGGGCTTACAGGGCGGGACGAGCCCGGTTCCAGTTTTCGTGAACGGAACCCGAGCTCAGGTCACCAACTCGGCCGGGGAAAAGGACGTTCTGGATCTATTGCAAGGCGGATTTGCCATCGGTGGTCGGATCGTCAAGAACAAGGTGTTCTTCTTCGCGTCGGCCGAGGGCCAGCGACTCAATGGAACGCAGGAACGACATTTCGCCGTTCCGACGGTGGAGCAGCGCGGTTTCGCCGGAAGCGGCGCAACCGGTTTGCAGCAGTGTCAACTGGATGCAGTGGGAAACTGCGTGGCGGGAGCCGTTTTTCGTGCCGGTTTTCCAACCTCCTTCGGCGGCGATGCCGTCTTCAGCCTATTTCCGTTTGCAAATGATCCAAATGGAATTTATGGGCGTAACACCTATACTCAGGCTCTCTCGACCGATGCAAGAGGGCGTATTCTGTCGGGTAAAATTGACTGGAACATTTTCGAGATTAACCAGAATCAGCAGATTCTAACCGCTCGTTACAATAATACGGACGACAGGCGCGACCTTCCCGATGTCGGCGGCGCGATTTTCTCGAGTATTCGCCCGGTGGTTCGCAATGATAATTTTTCGGTTTATTTGAGTGGCAGTTTGACCGCCCGAAAATCAAACGAATTGCGATTTTCCTTCGGGCGGACAAGGCTCGACTTTCAAGAATTGAGGGACACAACTGGATTCTTGAGACCGATCCAGAGACGCTTCGATGACCCTCGCGATGCTCGTTTTCTCCTTAGCGCCAATGTTCTGTTTAATGATACTATCCCGAACCAGGCTCTCTGCACTACGACCAGCTGCTTTCGCCCGCCAGCAGCCAGCTATTCCAACGCGAGCCCCGCACTGACGACTGAGAACTTTCTTTTAGGGCCCATCGGACAATTGATGGTTGCCGGGTTTAGTTCGGTCGGAGTTGACGTCTTCAATTTTCCTCAGGAAAGAACTAACAAGACCTACCAGTTTGGAGATAATTTTCGCTGGCAGGTCGGCAGGGGCCACAGTTTGACGTTCGGGACGGATATCCGCCGTACGGAGCTCAAGAGCAATCTGCCGCGCAACTCGCGGCCCCTGGTCACCTTTAGCGGCTCGCCCGACCTGTTCGACCTGTGTCGGGCCGGTATTAACTGTGGCAATCAGAATACAAACCAAGACCCTTGCCCGGGCAGGTTTTGCACCGGTTCGGATTTGGCGTCGGTGGGTGGAGCGACCGGATTTTTCCAATCCCTCGTTCTGCCGGGCAGTAACGCTAACATAAATCTCGGCTACTATCAGTTAAATTTTTTCGCGCAGGATGATTGGAGAATTGGTCGAAAGGTTTCCCTTTCATATGGCCTGCGTTACGAATACAATACGGTCCCAAAGGAGGCTGACAACAAAATAGAAAGCACTTTTTCTCAGACCTTTCCCGCCCAGATAGCGGATTTGAAGAACTTTGTTAACGGCCGGACCAAGATTTTCGACTCAGACCGCAACAATTTTGCTCCGCGAATCGGAATCGCCGCGGCTATCACGCCGTCGTTTGTTGTGCGCGGAGGCTTTGGCGTTTACTATGACCAAATCTTGGGCGCGGTCGTAAGTCAGTCGCGCAATGTTTTCCCAACCTTCACAACCGTCAATTTTGGCGGCGGTGTTCCCGGATCAAACGGGGAGTTACAGCTGTTCAATCCGATCTCCACGACCCTCGGCGGAAATCCAATTGTCGCGGCCGGGACGCTCAACACGTTAAACCCCACATTCGTATCGGGTTCCGCGCCTACTAACGCTTTCCTTAACACCATCTTCAACTTTTTCCCTAGCATCAGCGGCACGCCATTTGGGGCAACTCTACCGAGCAGAAATCTCGACACGCCCTTTTCATACCAGTATTCAATCGGCGTTGAGAAACAGGTCTTTCGAGACGCTTTTGTCTCAGTCGCGTATGTCGGAACGACGGGCCGCAGTCTGCTCCGTTTTACCACGCCTAACCTGGGCAGCAACTATTTGCTCGGTGTGCAGCAGGTCAACTTAAATGGAGCGTTGCCGATCGTTCTGGGCGGAACATTTGATCCGATCGGCGGCGCGCGATCTATCTTCGCGGGTCGACCAACGCCAACGGTCGGGCCGATCCAGCAATTTGAAGCCACGGGGCGCTCGCGTTACGATTCACTGCAGCTAGAATTCCGCGGCCGTTTGAAACGGGATTTTCGCTACCAGGTAAATTACGTTCGCGGAAGTGTAAAAGATGATGTCTCGGATGTATTCGATCTCGCCGGAGCATCCGCTCTGCCGCAAAACAGGGATTTCGGCGGCGAGTACGCACCGGCGAATTTTGACGTCCGTCACCGTTTCACTTACAACTTTATTTACGATGCACCAAGTTTTAGCGGACAGAATACGGCCATCCAAACCCTTTTCGGCGGTTGGCAAATCGCCTCGACCGGCAGGTTCAACACGGGGCAGCCGTTCACCGTAAATTCGATTTTCGATGTCAATCTGGACGGAAACCTGACCGATCGTCTGGATAACACAACATTTATCACCGTTACCGGCGAACGGGATTCACCTCTGAGATTAACTTGCTTGACCCAGATCCAATGCCAATCCATGTTGGCGGGATTTGGTCGGGACGGCGCGGTACCGCGCAATAGTTTCCGGGCCGGGAACCTGCTTGATCTTGATATTTCACTTTCGAGACGGATCGAGATATCGGAGCGTCACACTGTACAGTTCCGCGTTGATTTTTTTAACTTTATAAACCGCGCGAATTTTGGTGTTCCGGTACGGTTTCTTGAGGCGCCGGGATTCGGACGAGCCGTTGAAACCATAACGCCCGGACGGCGGATTCAGTTTGGCTTGAAATATAATTTTTAGCCGCAGAGTAACCCTCAGCGATTCGCGGAGAGCGCTGAGGACGTTTGCAATTTTGTCCGGAAATCTCGTTCATATTGGTGCAGAGCAGAGTGGGAACGATT
>JANPCJ010000192.1:0-32092 GCA_031430895.1 Chloracidobacterium sp.
CATTGCCCGGCCGGTGACGTTACCGTCTCTCTCTTCGAGTGGTTCGGTTGCTACGGCTGCATCCGGGCCACCGGCGGTTTGTTGAGCGGCGAGGTTTGAGACGTAGTTCATAACCAATTGGAAGTCATTTGCCATCAGCCGGGGATGAACAAGAGCCCGTAGGGTTGGCAATTGCCGCTGCCAAAACATCCCTTATACATAACATCGCCGGTAGCCGCGCTAGGGTTGATCCAGGCATCAATTGTCAGCGCGTTGGTGGCTTTCAGAGATGGCGAGTCGTTTACTGAGACTTCGCTCATGTTATTCCCGTTGAACTGAAATGCTTGCCCTACCTTGCCCGTGACAAAGGCCGTCGTATTTCCCACCGTTCCGAAGTTATTACTGCTCGAAATGTCCCGCGCATTCCCATCGCCCGAAAACCAGCCGATCATACCGGTCGGCGGGGCGACACAACTCTGAGCCGGTGTCGGAGTAGGTGTCGGCGTCGGGGTTGGGTAACCGTGGGAGTCGGAGTCGGGGTCGGAGTAGGCGTACCAGCAGGTCCCGGCGGCAGAAAGCGGGCGGCACCCGTGCGTGATTGGCTGGGAGCGCCGGTAATCGGCACAAAGGCCGATGACGCTCCCGCGGTCGTGAACGGGGCCCGAACAATGACCGACGGCAGGCTGGAATCATAGCCCGAAAGGATCGCTATTTGGCTGTCGGCGCTGATCGTAACATCTCCAAATCCCTGGCTTCCGCCGACAGGAAGTGGAAGTGATTCTACTACGGAGCTGACGCTGAAAGGCGCGGCGATCGATGCCGCAAAATTATTAATGCTACCCGCAACGATTGCCCGGGTACCATTCGGTGCTATCGAAATGCCTCCCAGCCTTGAGATACTCAATTCCTTCTCTTATCTTTTTAATCGTTTAGGACGCTATTGATTTATTTTAATGAATTCAAGGGACTCAAAGCGCGGGCAGGCGGGCCGCCTGTGGTCCCGGTCATGCGCGAGCTGATATCCGGTACGGGAAAATATAGTTAGATTATTTCCCCGCCCATATTTCTCAAGCCCTGTTTCTCGGCTCGTTCGTTGTCGAGTTCGGTTAGCACGTCGAGGAGGAAATTTGTGTTGCTGCTGACGACGATGACGACGGGGAATTCGTGATCGGAGATTGAGAATTCGAAGGTACCGCTGTTGATTTCGATGATGTCGCGGAAAGCCATGTGGCCGTTGTGGCCGTTGCATTCGGCGTCGACGATCTTGCCCTCATTAAAGGCAACATTGCCGAGGTGCATATCCGATTTTATCAGCAACAGGCCCGTCATCTTTGAGCTCTCGATGACCTGAACGGCGTCGAAAACACTAACGAACGCGAGATTGCCGGCGAACGTGACATCGGTGCGTACCTTTTGCGGAGATTTGTCGCGGTTTGTCGCAAAATCGGGCCGGCGTGCACGGCGGATTGCCTCTAAACCGGGCGCGACCGAGATACGCGGGTCAAGCAACTTCGCTTCTTGTAAACGATCATAAGCCAGATCGAAATCTTCGCGCGCAATGTAAAGGCTCACGAGCGCGAGACACTGCTTCGCCGCCTCATTGAGATTCTTTTGCCTGACGCATATGTCGCGCATCTTTTCACGAAGCCCGATCGAGCGCGGGCTGCGTTCGAGCGAAGCGCGAAGCAGCATAAAAGCCTTCTCCGGCGAGCTGTACTTTACAAAAAGATCGGCGTCGAGCAAGACCGACTCAATCGTCGTCTCGCTAACCGGCGCAGTTCCGATTTCTAAAACCTGGGTCATATCGGTGGCCGTGAACAAAAATGTTCAACACACTAAATTACCATACATTAGGGGCTTAGTCACCAACTTTTTATCCTTCGCAAAAAAAAGAAGAGGATGTCTGAAAGTTGCCTTGTTCCGTATTTTTCTGTGTGTTCCGTGGTAATCTCAGAAAAATCAACCACGGATCACACGGAAAAGCACGGAAAGAATCGAGAGGGAATGGTCCAATTTCTTGCTTTTCTAACAGCCTCTCCGCCCCGAAAGATGATCTCGAGTTTAGAAGTCAAACCTTACACCGAACCGCAATCGGCGCGAGGTTTGGGTTCGGGTTGGGGCCAGGAATGCGTTCCTCGCGGTGGCGACCGTTAAGGGGTTGGTGCTGTTTAGAAAATCGAAATTGATAAAATTAGACCCGAAGCTGAAGACATTCCAATTCAATACGTTTGTAAATTCAGCCGTAGGACGAAGGCGGAACCGTTCGCCGAATCTGAATTCGCGGCTTACGTTTAGATTGAACTGATACAGACTCGGACCGTGTCCGGCGTTACGCGGCAGATTGCCCGGGCTGCCAATCGGGGCGAGCGTAAACCGGTCGGCCAATGCCTGGGGAAATGGGCTGCCGAATTCGCGCGAGGTAATGTCCCGAGGATCGCCGCTGAAGTTGGGACGGTCGTTGCTAATGTCGTCCAGGCTGCGGTCGATGCCGCCGGCGGAGAGGTTAAACGGCGCACTCGACCCGTATCTGAAAAGCGGCGATATGCTCAATTTGCCAAGCCATCGCGGCGTATCGATAGTCGCTGTCACCGCTATCCGATGCCGGCGGTCGGCGAGACTGCGCGAATAATCGCGTGAGAAGTCGCCGGGGATAGTGGCTTCCGAGGTATTGACGATACCGTCGTCTTTTAGGCTCGAAAGCGTGTACGCGATTCGCATCGAGCCTCCAAAGCCATTGGCAAATTTGCGGTATCGGTTTCTGAGCTCGAAGATGGCCCCGATATACCTGCTGTTCCCGATTGACGCGACCTGTTCTTGTTGAACAGCACCCACCTGCGCGAACCGCGGGCGAAAGCCATTAAGTGCAAAAGCCGCACGACAAACGGGTGTATTGGGAGCCGCCGCGGCACAACCACCAGCGGGGGTAGTGCTGCTTCGGGTATTTACATTTACAAAACATGTTGGAGTACCAGCCGTACACACGGCGGCGGTGTCGTTCATAGCCACGTGTGCTCCAACGGTATCCGTCGAGGAACCTTGGTAGAATCGGTTTGGCCCCGTGCTGATTCCCAGCAAATAATCGGTGAACGAGATCTGCCCATCCGAATTTAGATCCGTCAGCCCCGACGGAAGCCGCGGAGCATTCGGGTTAAACTCACGCCAGAGATGAACGGTCTTGTTGTATGTGACGTTTGTCTCAAAAACTATTCCCTTGAAAAGCTCACGTTCAAAGCCGGCGTTCATCTGATAGCTTTCAGGCACCACCAAGTCGGGGGAAATGCTGCGAAACGCGCCCGGCGAGCGGGACAATTGGCGGACCGAAAAGCTTTGTGTCGCATTTACCGGGATCATGGTGTCGAGCGTCAGCGGATTGGGGAATACGGTGCTCAGGAAATCCCTGACGGTCGCGGCGACGATGCTCGTCCCCGCCGGGACGTTGAGACTGGCCGAATTGAACGAGAGCTCTTGCGAACCAGCCGTAAAATCGTCGATCGTTCGAAGCAAAACTCGGTTGTAGAAAATTCCTGCGCCGACGCGAATCACCGTCTTCTCACCCTTTGGAAACGGATTCCACGCAACCGCGAGCCGCGGCCCGAAGTTGTTCGTATCGTCGATGACCTTTTCCTTCTCATACCGCAAGCCATAACTCAGCGTGACATTCGGGCGGATGCGCCAATCGCCTTGTCCAAATACACCGAAATACGTGTTATTTACCCTCGATGTGGTGTCGAAATTCTGCGTTATGCTGGTAACGGAATTGATATTAAAGAAAACAAAATTGCTGAATCGGTAGGTACCGGTGGTGTCAAACCTGTCAACGAACATCGTATCGACCTTTTGATAATCCGCTCCGAAGCGCACAGTGTTCGCCCCAAAAACATAGCTTAACGTATCCTGAAACTGCCAGCGGTCCTCAACACGATCGCTCGAGTTGGTGGTGGAGCCAAAAACCTGCGTGGTCGAGCTTTCGCCCGGCGGCGTAAATGTGACCAAAACGGCCGGGGCCAGAGCACCGGCGCTTTGCTCCGATCTCGGACGCAGCGTCGAGTATTGAAAACGGAATTGGTTTACGGCCTGAGACGAAATGATGTAATTATGCGTCGCGTTGTAACCATCGGTGTTGCGGATACGGCCGATGAGCGAATCGCCGATACGGTTTGTTCCGCTAAAAGCCCTTAAATCGTTGGAACGACCCAATTGGTAATTGAATGTAATATTATGAGCGTTGTTGATGTTCCAATCGGCGCGTGCCGTGAAAATATGCTTCCGGGAGGGAGTAGGGAATGGCTCGATGTATGGCGCAACATCAACCGACGTTTGCCCCGATTGAGTGACCGTAAACCGGCGGGTCAGGTCGGTCGGTGCGGGAAGCGTGAAACGCGTATTCCCGTTAGTCACGGGCACAAACGCGTCGACGATCGTGTCTTCATTGATGTTGTCGTACTCATAGGCGGTAAAGAAGAAAAGCTTGTTTTTTACAATCGGCCCGCCAAACGTGAATCCCGGATCGTGATTTCTGAATGCCGGTCGGGCGATTCCCCGCCGGTTATTGTTCCACGTGTTCGCGTTTAGGCTGTCATCCCGAAAGAAATAAAACGCCCGCCCGCGAAATTTATTCGAGCCTGAACGCGTCCTAATATTCACGCGGCCGCCAGATGCCCGGCCGTATTCGGCTGAAAATTGATTCGTAACCACCTGGACCTCGCTGATGGCGTCAAGCGAGGGCTGAAACCGGAATGAGGCGGAACGGTCGTCATTATTATCCAGGCCGTCAATCGTAATATTATTAGAATACGCAGCGCCGCCGGAAAGCCCAAAAATCCCGGCTTCCTCGGGGGTTGTACCCGGCGCGCTCAGCCCTCGTTGTCCTCGATCCTCCGAGAGATCACGGGTCGAGAGCTGCTCTTCCGCTGTTCCGCCAAGCGTCAAAACGAGATCAAGTGCGTTTCGCGTATTGTTTGGAATTTCTTCGATCTCACGTTCGGTGATCGTCCCGCCAACTATCGTCCGCGTTGTATCGACAACCGGCCCTTCATCGCCGGTGACGGTAACGGTCTGTTCGGCGCGGACATCAGATGGCGACAGCTTGAAATCCCGGGCCACATTTTGGGCCGAAATGGTGGCGATCTCCGGTGTCTCCTGAGCGCCAAAACCGCTTGCGGACGCCTTGACCTTGTAGGTGCCCGGCTTTAGTTTAACTAGCCGGTATCGCCCCTCGTCGTCGGTAACAACGGTTCGCTCTTCGCCGGTGTCCACCGATGTAACGACCACGGTGGCTCCGACAACGGACAGACCGCTGGAATCCGTTATCTTGCCCGAGATTGTGACGTCGTCAAGATCCTGGGCAAAAACGGCAAAGACTAAAACAGCAAGCAAAAAGGTTAACGCGGCAACGCGGGGCAAAATACTTCCAAACATCGGTTTCTCCTGGTCAATTCGAGATTATGCGGTAGAGTGAATCTCAAAATCGTATCCCAAATTGGATCGGAAAGCAACGCGAAAACCGTGCGGGATAATTTGAATGTAACTTGTTCTTGAATGTATTGGCTGACACTGGAGAGCGGATTTATTCGTCGGCCGAAAATTCCTCGCGGATTCGGGTGACGCGAAGACGCGAGATCGGAATGAGCGCCTCGCTGGACGAGAAGGCTTCGCTTTGGCGTGAAAATTCACTGGCGTGGGTTTTTAGGTACTCGAAAAATTGCTCGAATTCGCGCTGCATCTGTGCCATCTTGGCACGCATGTTGAGGATAATCTCGACACCGGCCAGGTTTACGCCAAGCTCGCGGGTGAGAGAGAGTATGATTTCTAAGCGTTCGAGATCGGAGTCTTCGTAAAGGCGTGTATTGCCGACCGACCGCGACGGTAAAAGCAACCCTTCGCGCTCGTAAAGACGCAGGGTTTGCGGGTGGATGTCGTAAAGCTCCGCCACCGCGCTGATCGTGTAGGTTTTGATTCGCTTCTTCATCTTTGCGAGTTGCGGAGTTTCGGATTTGCAGAGTTAATCTTGTCCGATTCCCTTAAATACTTGGCTAGTGCCAGTGTCATCCGCGAAATTTCATCAGCGTTTGTATAGAGACGGTCGAAGTCATCTTTTTCAATATACTTAAGACCCAGCGCGACGTAGAGGTGAGACTGAACCTCAGCCGCAAAGCCTCGCGCATGTTAGGAAAATTAGCAAATTCAGAGTTGCTTCGTCGTCCGTGGCCCTCTGCGATGTTTGCCATTATCGAAACGGACGCCCGACGTATCTGATCCTTTAAGCCGTAGTCCTTTGAAAAACCCCCGTCGGCCGTCGCTCGGTAAACCGCTAGGGTCACTTCATAAGCCTTCTGCCAGGCCTTAATTTCTTCGAACGAGTTGAACTTCGCCATTGACTAACCGGAAACTCCGCAACTCTGAAACTCCGCAACTTCCTATTCCAGCCCCATCGTCTTTCTCGGATTCTCAGGATTTAGTTTTTCAAACTGCCGCAAAACTTCCTTGGTCTCCTCAGAGATAATGCGTGGCAGCGTTATTTTTACCTCGACAAACTGATCGCCCCTGAGGCTGGGATTTCTCAAACTGGGAAAACCTCGTTCGCGCAGCCGAAATTTCTGCGCCGATTCGGTTCCCGAAGGCACTTTCAAATGAGCTCTGCCGTCAGCCGTCGGCACCTCGATCTTTGTTCCGAGCGCGGCCTCGGACACGGTGATCGGCACCGTAATATAAACATTATCGCCTTTTCGAGTCAGGAAGGGATGCTTGCCGACATTTGTCAGGATAAACAGATCGCCCGGCTCGGCTCCGAGGCGTCCGCCGTGGCCTTTCTTGGGAATTCGCACCCGCGAACCGGTGTCAACGCCCGCCGGAATTCGAATCTTGACCTGCTCCGTCTTTGGCGTGACGCCTTTTCCGTTACATAGCGAGCACGGCTGACGGCGGCGGCCGGTTCCTTCGCAGTCGGAACAAGTTTGCGAAAATTGCAGCCGTCCGCCCGTCCGCATAACCTGTCCGGTTCCCTTGCAGGTCGGACACTGAACAACCGGCCCGCCCGTATCGCCCGCGCCCTGGCAACGCGAGCATTGTTCGCTGCGATTGACGGTAATGTTGGTTGTCAGACCGGTAAAAGCCTCTTCAAAACTCAATGCGAGAGGTATCTCTATGTCCCGCCCTTTCTTTGGCAGAGGTCGAGGAGGTTCCGGCTCGGCGGTTCGTGCTCCACCACCCGCCCCGCCAAAAAGATCGGAAAAGATATCACGAAAGCTCGAACCACCGCCACCGGATTGCCCCGGTGTACCCGAAAAATCAAAGCCCGAAAAATCAAAGCCTCCGGGTGCTCCGCCGCTCGCGGCCCCGGAAGAAAATGGCGAGTTCACATCCAGGTTGTCAGCATAATACCCAAACCGGTCAAAAACCTTGCGTTTCTTCTCATCCGAAAGAATGTCATAAGCCTCTTGAACCTCTTTAAATTTGTCCTCGCTGCCTTTATCATTCGGATTCACATCTGGATGATGCTTGCGCGCTAAACGGCGGTACGATTTCTTGATCTCGTCCGCCTTGGCGTCTTTTTTAACGCCGAGAATGTTGTAATAATCTTTTTTGGCCACTTAATCTTCGTATCCAAACGCGAACATGATTGCTTCCCGTATTTCATCCATCTTCTCGTAGGAAAGATGAGCGATGGGACTGTCGCGAATGGCGGTCGTGAGAGGCGCGATGATGGTGACGTCATTCAGAAAAACGATCGCGTCCGTCCTGGTCAAGACCACGACCGATCGACGCGGCTCAGGATAAGGGTAATAACATACATCGCCGCGGATCATAGGTCTTTCCAAACTTCTTCGATCGTTTCCTCGTCAAGACAAAATTCGTCTTCCTGAACCGGGAATTTTTCATAGCTTTCACGAAGGCGGCGAATTTTCTCGTCGGTCGAAAGCTCCCGGTCACGTCTGCGCTTAAGATCGTACAGGCTCTTGCGAACCGAATCCGCAAGAAACTTCGGGTAATCGACGTTTAAATCTCGGGCTAGATTTTGAGTCTCTGCCCAAACGCGTTCGTCAATGTCTATTTGAACCGTCATACGAGTAAAATGAGCGGCTACTTTATTCACCGCTCATTCTTTATACCATAACCACTAGTCCTTCTTCTCTTCTTTCTCTTCCTCGACATCGACATATTCGGCATCGATGACGTTGTCGTCGGCGGTCTGAGTTGAAGTGTCGCCATCGGCTCCGGCGGTTGCCGAAGAGGCCTGTTCGTCGGTTGCTGATTCGCTTCCCGGCGGCGGTGTTTGGCTGTAAAGCGCCTCGGCCAGCTTATGCGAAGCGGTCTGGAGCCGGTCGAACGCACTGTTCATCGCGTCCGTATCCTCGCCGCCGAGGGCGGTTCTGGATTCGGCGATCGCGGCTTCAAGTTCGCCTGAGGCATCTGCGTCGAGTTTGTCCTTGTTTTCGCTGAATGTTTTTTCAACGCTGTAAACAAGGCCGTCGAGACGATTGCGGGCCTCGATGGCCGCTTTCTTTTTCTCGTCCTCGCCTGCGTGGCTTTCGGCGTCCTTCATCATCTTATCGATCTCTTCCTTTGAGAGGCCCGACGACGATGTGATCGTGATCTTTTGCTCACGACCTGTTCCGACATCCTTTGCCGAGACGTTGACGATTCCGTTGGCGTCGATATCGAATGTTACTTCTACTTGAGGAACACCACGCGGTGCCGGCGGGATGCCGATGAGGTGGAATTTGCCCAGCGTCTTATTGTCCGACGCCATCGGCCGCTCACCCTGTAATACATGAACCTCGACCGAAGTCTGATTGTCCGAAGCCGTCGAAAAGATCTCCGATTTGCGTGTCGGGATCGTGGTGTTCTTCTGAATCATCGGCGTCGAAACACCGCCAAGCGTTTCGATACCGAGGCTCAAGGGCGTCACGTCGAGAAGTAAAATATCCGTCTTCTCGCCACCCAAAACACCGGCCTGAACCGCCGCTCCGAGCGCTACCACTTCGTCCGGATTCACGGATTTGTTAGGCTCCTTCCCGAAGAATTCCTTGACCATCTCCTGAACTTTCGGGATACGCGTCGAACCGCCAACCAGCACGATCTCTTCAATATCCTTGGCCGCCAATCCAGCGTCCTTGATCGCCTGTTCGACCGGCGGCATCAATCGTTTTAGAACCGGCTCGACAAGCTGTTCAAATTTCGACCGCGTCAGCTTCATCACCAAATGCTTTGGCCCCGAGGCGTCCGCCGTGATAAACGGCAGGTTAATCTCGGTTTCCATCGCCGATGAAAGCTCGACCTTGGCCTTTTCGGCCGACTCTTTGAGTCGCTGCAAGGCCATCTTATCGTTGTGCAGATCGATTCCCTGATCTTTCTTGAATTCGTCGATGATCCAGCTAACAAGAATCTCGTCAACATCGTCGCCGCCCAAATGCGTGTCGCCATTGGTCGATTTTACCTCGACAACGCCCTCACCGACCTCAAGCACCGAGATGTCAAAAGTACCGCCGCCAAAGTCAAATACAGCGATTACCTCATCCTTTTTCTTATCCAAACCATATGCCAAAGCGGCCGCCGTAGGCTCGTTGACAATACGCAGAACTTCGAGTCCCGCGACCTTGCCGGCGTCCTTCGTCGCCTGACGCTGCGCGTCGTTAAAATACGCGGGCACGGTAATTACAGCCTTCTCAACCTTCGCTCCCAAATAATCCTCGGCTGACTGCTTCAATTTTTGCAGCACCATCGCCGCGATCTCCGGCGGGCTGTACTGTTTGCCGTCAGCATTGATGCGAACATCGCCATTCGAGGCCTTCTCAACCTTGTACGGCACCTGTTTGATCTCTTCCGAAACCTCATCATACTTGCGGCCCATAAACCGCTTGATCGAATAAAGCGTGTTTTCCGGGTTGGTCACTGCCTGACGCTTTGCGACCTGCCCGACAAGACGGCCGCCGTCCTTGCCAAAGGCCACAACCGAAGGCGTCGTCCGTCCGCCCTCCGAATTTGTAATAACGACGGGCTCGCCGCCTTCCATAACCGCAACGACCGAATTGGTCGTTCCCAGATCGATACCTATAATTTTGCTCATAATCTTCTTCTCCAAAATCCTATTATTGCGTGTGCTCCAAATAAATCATCTAATTTGAGCCTTGATTGAATATAATACTTGAGTGTGTCGTTGTCAAGTTTGAATTGAAGGTGGACTATATTTTGGAATTTTTAGGAATAACACCATCAAGGCGAACCATTTCGGGACGGGTTTGATGAACACAGAGGACCAAAGGTAATATTCTTCGCCTTAAGCCTAATTGCCTAAGCAAAAACCCCGACCAGAACGAGAGCGGCGCCGATCACAATGTGAAGCACGTCATCGACGCGCTTCCATTTGAATTGTTTCTCGGGAAACCAATGCAGAAAACTCGCGACCGCCTGATAAAGATCAATCAGCCCAAATCCGATGTTAAACGCGCGAATACCCGTATCGTTCTGAGAGAGAACAATACCCGCACCGACCAAACCAAAAACAATGTGAAAAATGTTATACGCCGGAGCACCGCTCGTCAGACTTTTGTTAGCCGGGATGAGAAAACCGAGAATGCCGACCAGGATCAGAATCGGTGCAAAAACGAGCAATAAGTAATAGTTCATATACAATACTTCTCCAAAACGAGTGCGGCACATAATAACACAGACCTATAAGACGGAGCGTCAAATTCTACTATGACGAAAACATTTTTCAGTCAATCTCGTTTCTTCGCGGCTTTGCTCCTTCTTAGAAACTCTTTTCCCGCGAGAGCACAAGCTCGCACGTGAGGGTCTGTGTCAAAACTTGGCAATCGAATGAATTGGGCGAGAATTTAGCCACGAATGTACGAATAAATAAGAGAATTTTTCGTTTTATTCGTGCATTCGTGGCTAATTCTCTAATAGTGGTGACCTTTGACACGGCCTCGCGAGCAAGGGCGATATTTCAAGTTGCGTGGTTCGCCCGTGCTCACGCGCGGGCTTGTGCACTCGCTGTCCCGAGTTTCATCATTCTATCTGTCGTCGCAGACAGGCTGGGGTGCTTTGCGGGAAAGTCTTCTCTACAAAGTCGCAAAGATAGGGCAAAAGAGAGATTATTCAAAACACCCGGCCATTCCAAAAACTTAGGAGTTTACGTTTTGTGTTCGCCTTTTTGCTGTTCGCCCGCTTTTGCGATAGGATTTGCCATATCTCAATTCTGATCTAAATCTCCGGAGGCGAAATGAAAAAACTACTGTCTGTTTTCCTTATTGCATTGCTCTTTGCCGATATCGGCTTGGCCGTGAATACAGTCGACGATATCAATGACGCGACGGCGAAGATCATGCCGCAGGTCGTCGAGTGGCGGCGGTTTCTTCACCAAAACCCGGAGCTCTCGAATCGCGAGGTAAATACCGCGAAACTGGTCGCCGAGCAGCTTCGAAAACTCGGCCTCGACGTTCGCACGGGTATTGCGAAGACCGGTGTTGTCGCCATTTTGAAAGGCGGACAACCTGGCCCCGTGATCGGCCTCCGCGCGGACATGGATGGCCTGCCGGTAACCGAACGGGTGGACCTTCCGTTCAAATCGGTAGCGACCGCCGAATTTAACGGCCAAAAGGTTGGCGTAATGCATGCCTGCGGCCACGATACGCATGTTGCGATGCTGCTCGGTGCGGCAAACGTGCTCGTGGGAATGAAATCCAAGATCAAGGGGACGGTCGTGTTTATCTTCCAGCCCGCCGAGGAAGGGCCGCCTGCGGGCGAGACCGGCGGTGCACCTGACATGGTGAAGGAAGGCGTAATGGACAATCCAAAGATCGACGCCATTTTTGGCATTCACATAAACGCCCAGACGGAGATTGGAAAGATCAAGTATAAACCGGGCGCCGCGATGGCCGCGAGCGATTGGTTTTCGATAAAGGTAAAGGGCAAACAGACACACGGCTCGCAGCCCTGGTCGGGCGTTGATCCGATAGCCGTCGCAACACAGATTTATACCGGGCTGCAGATGATAGTCGCCCGCGAATCCGAGCTGACAAAAGCTCCCGTCGTTATTACGATTGGCAGGATAAACGGCGGCATTCGCGAGAATATCATTTCAGAGGAAATGACGATGTCCGGCACGATCCGTACGCTCGATTCGGCGATGCAGAAGGATGTGCACAACAAGATCCGCCTGACCGCGACCAAGATCGCTGAGAGCATGGGCGCGACGGCCGAAGTTTCGATCGATAACAAGACGCTCGTCACATATAACACGCCGGAATTGGTCAAGAAGATGCTGCCGTCGCTCGAAAAGGCCGCCGGGAAAGAGAATGTTATCCTCAGTGAATGGACTACCGGGGCCGAGGATTTCTCATTCTTTGGAGAAAAGGCGCCATCGTTTTACTTCTTCGTCGGCGGCATGCCAAAAGGCAAAGACCCGAAAACCGCCGCCGCCCACCACACGCCAGATTTCTATATCGACGACAGCCGCCTCGACGTGGGTGTTAAGGCATTTTGTAATCTTGTTTTTGATTACAAGTAGTTCGCCTAGCCATTTTATTTACCAGAATGTCAGTTCAACTTGTAACCGTCCGAACGTCGTTAAACAAAGCAAGATTATTCTTGCTAAAACGCGAGCAGTTGAGACGAGATCAACGCGTATGAAACAATCGCTAACGCACTCGAAAGTGCAATAGGGATAAGTGAATCCGGCTCGGCTGCTATGCTTGGAGATGGGCCTCGACGAACCATAAGAGCTTATCAACTCCGCGCGAAACGCCGGTGAACAGATCAGCCGTGTCCACGTCGCCGAGTTGGTCGGTGGTAGCGATGTCGGCGCGAACTTTTTTGCCGAAGTCGGCCAGTGCGGTTGAGAGCGCGTCGACATGCGATGGACCGTCGGTGATCTCTAGCGGATATTCGGCAAGTGACGAGGTTTGGGCTGCGACGCGGACCGTGCCGAGAGCGACACCGCCGAGCGTGGTGATGCGTTCGGCGATATCATCCACGTGCGGGTCCATCTCCGTTGCGACCCGATCGAAAAGCTCGTGCAGCGCGATAAAATTCATGCCCTTGACGTTCCAATGGGCTTGTTTCGCCTGTGATTTAAGGTCCGAGGCGTCCGCGAGCCGCTGATTTAGTATCGCGATTATCTTTTCCCGTTTACCTTTCGCGATGTCGATTTTTGTATTGTGTAGCATAATATCTCTCCAATATTAGAAGTATTCTAATTATAAATTATTTACATGTCAACCGCCAGAGCGGAAATAATGTCCAACCCCATTCATGCAATCTGTATCATATTGATAGACAAGGGGTTGGTATGTATCTTGAAGAATCGAATTCCGTTGGCGGAGTTCTCGACAACGCATCTCAAATTTCTAATGTCGTTTGGCAGTCGATAAACGGTCTCTTAACTTCGATTGTCGCGCGCCTTCCGCATCTTATTGCCGGTGCGGCCGTCATATTATTATTCTGGCTTTTTTCGATCCTGGCACGGAAAATCTTCTCGACGGCGAGCCGTCGGACACGGCTGGACGTACGGCTGCAGATTCTGTTTAGTCGGCTGATGGTCGTTTTTATCTTCGTTCTCGGTATTTTTACCGCCCTGACGATAATCATTCCGTCTTTCGCCTTTGGTGACTTTATCGCGGGATTGGGTCTGACCTCGCTGGCAATCGGTTTTGCTACAAAGGACATTCTAAATCATCTTATCTCCGGCGTACTGATCCTGTGGCAGCAGCCTTTTCGGATCGGCGACTACATAATTATGAAGGACGACGAGGGACGCGTGGAGTATATCGGCGTTCGGGCCACGTCGCTAAAGCGAAGCAATGGCGAGGTTATTCTTATACCGAACGGCGATATTTACTCGAGCCCGTTCAGAATACGCCGCGCCGGAACGAGCTATCCGCTGAGCATGAAGTTTAATATCGGTTATAACAGCGATGTGGCGGAATCTAAGCGGATCACGTGCAACGCGCTGCTTGAATCGGAGAGTGTCGTCAGCGAACCGCCCCCGAAGGTGGTCGTAAGCGAGCTGGCTGCTGAGGGAATTCGAATAACGGCGAACTTTAGGATCAACTCTCACGAGAATCGGCCGCTGGAGGCTTTTGACGAGGCAGCATCGAACGTAATCGAGGCGTTGACCGAGGCGGGCATCGAGCTATATCCGCCGACTATGTTGCTCCAACCGATGAATGGGGTGGCTTTGGCTTCGGAACAGAAGAATGGATCGCAACGACGCGGCTAAACCAAATTCGACATTTATCGAGTGATGATATTACCTGGAGGCCGTCCGCCGGGCCTGAAATTACTACGGCCGGTGCCGCGGAACAGCGGCGTAAAAACCCATTTCGACGCATTCTCGATACCGTAATAGGAGATCACGGATTTGCCGCGGTATTGGCTGGCGACGCCGATGAACGGGGTGTTCTCGGTAACGACTTCGAAATCGTCGTCCGCTCCCTCGATATCGCTTTCGGTTTCGGTATTGAGAGAATTGACGATAACGACGGCGTAGCGGTCAAAGACCTGGCCGGGATTCGCGGGCAGTTGTCCGCCGTTGTAATTTTGGACACGGCGGGCAAAGTTGCCGATGCCGTCGATGTCGGCTTTTATCAGCCGCCAGCGGCCGTCCTCGCTAAGCGGGTCGATGGCGGCGGAGGCACGCAGGATTTGGCGTTTCTTCGTGCCGTAGGGAATTCCGTCGAGCAGATCATCCATCGAACTCGGAAGCTTTGCTCCACCGTAATAAGTCACATACTGGCAGATCGCCTCGGCAACTTCCTCGCCGCGGCGGATGGCTTCGAGTTCTTTTTCACGCTGAACTTCCTGTTGAATCGTCGGAGCAACGGCAAGCAGGGCGACGGCGAAAACGGCCATTATCGCCAATACGGCGAACAGCGTCATCCCTCGCTCGGATTTTTTCAGCTTAACCATCACCATCATCATCCACGTCTTTTTTATCCTTATCCTGCTGCCTTTGTTGCGGCCGCTGCTGTGGTTGAGGCTGCGGTTTTGGCGGATCGTAACGCGGAATATTGTTGGGAATACCAGGGATATCACCCTGGGGCACGCCACCGGGCGTGAACGGAACAAAGCCGTCATTCGACGGAAATCCGCGTGGCGGCTGGCCCGTGCCGGTTCCGGCCGCCGCATCCTTCGATATTGGCACACTATGCCTAAATCCCAATGAAGTGTCCTCAAACACGACTTCCCTCGGCGAGATATCGACGAGCCGAAACCGTCCGGCTACGACATCGTTGAGACGCGCGCTAAACGGCGTCGGTCTGCTTGTATCGGTAAAATAGGCGGTGTCGTTGTTATAGCGTTTGCGGCCGATCATGCCGATGTATTGAAAAGTCGGCTTTGGCGGGGCCAAAACGGTCAGCATCAACTGATTCGAGTACATCTTTCCATCGGGCGTTTGAACGATAATCTGCCGCGGCCCTTCCTGAGTTATAAAATTCGCCGGTATGTCCGCAGCCAGGGTTTGAGCATTTAGGAAAACCGTGGGCAGCTCATTTTGGTTGAAGTATATTCTCGCATCGGGCGTAAATTGGGCCCCGCTCACCTGAAGACGAAATCCGGGGATGCCGGCAAACAGATTTGGCGGATTCAGGCCCGTTAGCAAAATGGGCGGTGTCGGCGCCAGTGTCGGCGGCGGAACAATTATTGGTTTGGGCGTCGGTGTCGGGCAATCGAGACATGGCGGAGGCGGCTCGTAGAACGCAAATATATTCCTGCCCGGATCGGGAGCGTACGAACGGCCCGGTACATAATTCACGGCCGTTGTCTCATAGAGAAATGTTTGGTCCGCCGCGGTCGGCAGCACAAGATCGGGACGGTTGGAATTTGCCGGGGCATTGGGCTTTGGCGTCGGAGACTGGGTGACCTTTATCGAGGCCGTCGTCGTGCTGCCGCCAAAAAAACTGCGACCGAACGCCATGTACAGAGCGAAAAGCGCAACCAGGCCGAGCAGCGCGGCGGCGATGATCTTGTTTCTCTCGGTAGAGGTTTTGCCTTCTAGAAACGCTATTTTCATTAAACTACTGTACCGCCGTGACAGATCTGGGTCGGCGGAAATACGCGGCCATCTCAATATGCAGGCTAACGGTTTCGCCGTGCGTCTTGCCTTTTGGTCTTGCCTTTGTCTGAACTTGCGCGGGCGCCGAAGTAAAACCGCCCGGAACGCCAGGATTCTGATTTTGTCCGGCATTAAACGGTGCGTTTGGGTTGGTCTTCGGCCGCTCGTTTTGGGTATCGGACGGTGCCAGTTCGACGGCGCTTACAATGATAAATTCGCGGCCCGTCTCAATATCGCGTATAAAGCGGCGGAGATTTTGATAGGAACCCTCCAGGGTCGTGGAGACATACACGCCCGGATAAAGGCTGCGATACTTGCCGCGGCCCTTTTCCTCCTCGGATTGTTGGCCCGCGTTCTGATCCGCCGTTTCGAGTGGAGCGTAGTCGGGGCCTGTGGTGTTGGTTAGGCCATAGGCCGCTAACAGCCCGTTTAGTCTCTGATAGAGAGCAGTCTGTCCGGTCGAGGGCAGCGGTAAAAACCTGCCTTCGAAATCATCGACGCTCGAAACTATCTTCGCAACCTCCGTCTCCGTGTCCGTGATTTCGCCGTATTTAGCCTTTGCCGAAATAAGTTCGGCGTCTAGGCGGTCGGCCTCGGACTTATTTCGGGCCAATTCACGATCCGATGGTATCACCCAGAAAAAGTAGATCACCGCCGACAGCAGAACGACAAGGGTCCCGGCCGCCACGGCCCCGATTTCGAGCGGTCCCCACATGCCGCCGTAAACTTTTCGCGGACGGTTTACCGGTATCACGTGCGTGATTTGCTCAACGACCACGACGGTATCGCCTGCTTCCTCGACAACTACAACGGGTTTTGGATCAAGTTCAGCCATTACTGTCGTCCGCCTCCCGTTTCGTTTTGCGCGATATCGGCGGTTGGGGCGGTTGCGTAACCGTAGGCGGGTGTGTAAATCAGCCGGAACGTGTATTCCGTAAACGTAACGCGCTCATTTTTTTGCAGGTCCTGCCCCCGCAGCTCGGCCCGGAACAGACCCGAATTATTCATATTTTCGATCATCGCCATGACGGCCGGATAATCGCGGCTGAGAACGCCGAGCTCCAGTTCGGCTTTGATTCGGTCGCCGTCCTGATAAATATTTTCAACGGCGATACGCGATGCGCTCACCGACGTGGGCAAAACGCCTTCGAGATCGGCGAAGAGCCGCGACCAGCCGAAAGCCTTGTTCGAGACCAACTTATGCGATGCGTTCAGAAGAGCTTTTTGCTCCGGCGTCAGCAGTTGCTGCACCTTTTCGCCTTCGCCCTTGAGCCGCGAGATCTCGCTCTGCCGCTCTTTTATCGCGCTCGCAAGCAGTTCGTTTTGCTTCGAATTCTCCTTTAGGCGAACGACGCCGTATGTTCCGGTGGCCGCGCCCACTGCAAGCAGCAGAGCGGCTCCCAAATACGGCAATACCCTATTCCGAAACGGGTGAGTGGCGAGATTGAGCTTTTCGATCACTTTGCGATATTACCTAATAAGGACGGTCTAAACTACGGACAACGAGAAAACGAATTTTAGCATGAACGCGAGTCCAATGTCTTTCACGCGCTTCCTTGCCGCTTTGTTGCAAATCTTGTGTGGATATTCGCTATTGCACAGACGCGTCGTTATTGACTTGCAAAATCGCTTCTCGGATGGTAGCTTATTTTTTCAATTCGCCACGAATTCAGCAATAGGAGAAACAATAAATGAGGAGAGAGCTTCAAGAGGACTTACACTCCAAATCCGATGCTCCGGCATACCGCATAGACCAGAAATTGCATCAGATCCTTTACAAACAACCGGAAAAGCAGGTACTGGAACCGGCTCCGGAAGTAGTTTTGCCGGAACCGATTTATCCGATGAATCCTGATCCGGTCGAAATGACTCAGAAAGAGTATCAGCGGAAAAACGCTCTCAGCGCCTGGAAAAGCTGGGGAAAACCGTATTTTACTTCTCGCTGGCATAGTAAAGAACTGCGACCGATCATTCCATATTAGTTTACCGAGTGGAAATGCAATCTCGATTGTCACTACTGCTGGTCTTATAACAATAAGGTCAAGGGCATGACCGAGGATGTTGCCAAGCGTTCGATCGACTGGATACATTCGATCGGCTCACGCGTCCTTGCGCTGATGGGCGGCGAACCGCTGCTTCGGCCAAACTTTATCCACAAGATCGTTTATTACAGCGCCAAAAAAGATATTTTTGTTTATCTGCCGACCAACGCCAGGCTTTTGACGCCGGACGTCATCGACCGGCTTGGGGACGCCGGTATTGCGACGTTTAATATCGCGGTCGATTCGGTCAGGGAGAGAAAGTCTCTGCCCAAATCGTTTGAACCGATCAGGGAACAGTTTGATTATTTGGTAAAACGCCAGCGATATCATGGATACACGGTCATGTTCAATATAAACATCTGCCATAACAATATGGACGATGTTAAAGAATTGACGCAGATCGCCCGCGACAACGGCATTGCGACCGATTATCACATCAACGAAACGCCGATGACCGAGCAGGACCACTTTAAGCACCTGAATGAAAATCAGACTTACCTGACCGAGGAAGACTGGCCGAAGGTTGACGCCCTGCTCGATTATCTAAAAGACCTGGCGCAGAATCACGGCTACAAGATGGCCAATCCGATCCAGCACATGGAAGATATGAAGCAGTTGATGCGGGGCGCGGTTCCGCCGTGGGATTGCCGTGCGGGAATGAATTCGCTAATTATCCGCACCGATGGCGGGCTCGCTCCGTGCTTCCCGATGTATTCAGCGACGCACGATTGGGGTGTCGTCGGCAATCACAAATTCGATGTCAAGCAGCTCGACGAAATGAAGGTCGAATGCACGAAACACTGCCTCTCGACCTGCAACTACATTCTCGGCTATTGCTACGACACGATGCGTGTCCTCGGCTGGGCCGCGAAACAGGCGAAGGGTGGATTTAAGGGTGTGTCGGGAAGTTTTTAAGCTTTGCCGTGGGTCCGGTGAACTTTACGTTTGCCGGGCCAGCCTGCCTCCTCGCATCGTTATCAGAGCAACTGCGCCATTGATCGCGAACCCGATCATTGCGCCGACGGCCAACCTCCCGTTAGACAATCTCCCAAGCATCAGAAACAGTGTTACCGCCCCCAACGGAATCCAGAAAAGAGTGGAAACGACAAGCCCCGGGCCATACCGGCCGTCGCGCCACGCCGTGACGCTGTGCGAAATTCCGTTCGACAGGACGACGGCTCCGAGAATAGCGAGCATAAACTCGGGAAATCTCAATAGGCTGGATACTAAGCCCGCCGCGATCAACAGCGCGAAACCCGCCGCCTGAAGCACGATAAACCGCCTGGTCGAAAGATGGACGCCTCTCAGCCTCAAGAGGTATGCGGGATAGCCCTCGCCACCCCAATACTCTTCGGCAAAATGGATCAAATAGGAGAGCGGGAAGATCGCGAGCCACAACGTGGTCGAAGACAGGGCTTGAGATTCAGCGAAATAAAGGTTCAATTGATGTTGTGGATAAGGATGATGCGGTATAGGCCGCAATTAGATGGTCGATAATCTCGCCGCGCAAACCCCCGGCCTCGTGTACACTTTTCTTCGCCTGTTCTTCCTCGGGCGTCTGATCCTTCCTAAACCGCTCAATATCCGCTCGATTCGGCTCTTTACCTCAGATGCAACGTGTTGAATTCTCTTAATAATTCCTCATTTGTCATAATGGTTTTAGAATACTTTTCGCCGAAAGAATTTACAACATTTTTCACTTATATAATCGTCGTTACTATTTCACGAATACTTCGCTGAGGTTCGCGGTCGTCGGTGATGGGTGAGACGATGGCGACTTCGGCGCGGCTGACTAGCTGCGATTATTTCCTCAGCCGCGAATTTCCTATTGAGGTTGTGATTCTAATAGTACGGCGCCCGGCAACCGCTTGATCTTGGCGGAATTGACCAATCCGCCAATTATGGTCCTATACTTATCCACTTCAACGGCTGGATGACCCATGATAATCTCGACCTTGTTATTCTCGGCGATTGTTTTTATAAAGGTCGTCCAGTGCCAAAGTGCGGTTTGCTCTTTTGGGGAAGAGTTTGATTCGCCGGTTACCTTTGGAACAACTTGTTCAAGTACGCCCCATACGCCATCGATCGGAATCTGCTGAATACGTCCCGAATCGGGGTCGCCGTTTTTCCGTTCCAGGTAGTGCTTAAACGCCGCATCGGGCTCGAAACCGGAATAGTCGAAATTTCTTTTAGGATCCGGCGGTGCCATGAGGCCAGGTTTGGTATTGCTGGATTGAACGATGAGATTGCCAAACCGCTCGTCTATAGTAGGTGTCTTGTATAGCAAAAAAGCCGATTTGTTTCCCATCTTACCCCAATCCGCGGGAATTGCCATCGTAATTTCCACCACTTTTTCAGTTTTGAATACGACCCCTGTTCCGTTCTCAGTTGTAGACGCTGGATCGGTGATCCAATCCCGATTCGGCCAATTCGGGTTTGATGCCTGAGGGGTTGAGATGTTGGCTGAATTCGTCGGGTTTTGGTTGACGTTGCCTGACGGGCCGCATGCCGAACTTACGATCAGGGCCACGATCAGGGATGCCGCAGATGTTGCCTTCATTGTATTTGCTCCTTTGCAAACAATTGCCGAAAAGAATCTAACACAATGTAACGCCCAGTTAAATGATCGTCGTCACGATCTCGCGGATGCTGCGTTGGAGTTCGCGGTCGTCGGTGATGGGTGACACGATGGCGACTTCGGCGGCGTCGATGGGTGAGATGCCACCCGCGATCATTTGGGCGGCGTAGATGAGGAGGCGGGTCGAGACGCCTTCTTCGAGGCCGTGGCCGCGGAGGTTGCGGACCTTTTGGCCAATCTTGACGAGGTCGGCGGCTGTGTCGGCGTCGATGCCGCCTTCTTTTGCGACGATCTCGGTCTCGGCATCGGCGGCCGGGTAATCGAATTCCATCGCCACGAAACGCTGGCGCGTCGATTGTTTTAGGTCCTTTAATATTGATTGATAGCCCGGATTGTACGAGACGACAAGCATAAACTCGGGCGGCGCGTCGAGGACAGTACCGCGTTTTTCAATCGGCAAACGGCGGCGGTCGTCGGTGAGCGGGTGGATGATGACGACCGTATCCTTGCGGGCTTCGACCACCTCGTCGAGATAGCAGATCGCACCGGCACGAACGGCGGCGGTCAGCGGGCCGTCGTGCCAGATGGTTTCTTCGCCTTCGAGCAGGAAGCGGCCGACCAGATCGGTTGACGAGAGGTCTTCGTGACACGCGACCGTGATCAACGGGCGATCCAGGCGATAAGCCATGTATTCGACAAACCGCGTCTTGCCGCAGCCCGTCGGGCCTTTGAGCATCGCGGGCAGCTTAGCCGCAAACGCCGCTTCAAACAGCTCAATCTCGCGTCCAATGGGCAAATAATACGGCTCATTCACCACCTTGTATTTTTCGACAGCCAGTTCCATATTCATATATATTTTCAACGCAAAGACGCAAAGAACGCAAAGGCGCAAAAGACAAACCAATAAACTTTCTCTTTTTGCGTCTTTGCATCTTGGCGTCTTTGCGTTAAAGAATCGTATTGCAAATGCTCGAGATTATCCAAGCCGAAACCGCCGACCAAATCGACCAGGTACGTGACCTGTTTCACGAATACGAAACGTGGCTCGGCCTCGATCTTTGTTTTCAGGGCTTTGAAAACGAACTGGCTGGATTGCCGGGCAAATACACGCGCCCTGACGGACGGTTATGTCTCGCGCATTCGGACGGCAAGCTCGCGGGCTGCATAGCTCTCAGAAAACTCGACGGCGATATTTGCGAAATGAAACGCCTCTTTGTTCGGGATGGTTTTCGAGGCGAGGGAATTGGAAATTTGCTCATCGAACGGCTCATCACCGACGCCCGCGCGATCGGTTACGCAAAAATGCGGCTCGACACCTACCCACAGAAAATGAGCAAAGCCGTGAGTCTTTACGAGTCTCACGGCTTTTACTCGATAGCACCATACTATGAGAATCCTCACGATGGGGTTCTTTTTATGGAGATGCTGTTGTTTCAGGCTACCGCTTGACGGTTGATGTATGATCGCCGGCGTTCTGCCAGCGGCCGTGTCAGCGCCGCTTCCCACCGTGCTTGGAAAACTCGGAAGCAAAAGACGCTCCGAGTTTCCCACAGTTCCCACAGCCCCGGCTGCTGGATAATAAAGAAAAGAAAGAGAAGAGAAGAGAAGAAAAAAACAGAACCGAACAGATGAAACCGGACATTTCACTTGCTAAGAAAAGCGGCCATTTGAATTTGCTAATAACTGTGTTGTGATTCCGCAGCCTCAATCTATTATTTCTTTGAATGGCAGTCGTTGCAGCCCGAAGGGGCTTTCAGTTTTTTATCTCGCTTTAGCGCCGCATTGTGACAAGAGTTGCAATTGATGTGGTAAGCCACATCGTTCGTCAACTTTCCGCTTGACCGCTTGCCCATTTTCTTCGGATACGACACGCTTTCTGGCGGGTACTCGTCCGTTTCCTCAGTATCTTTGTGAAAATGGCAGGCCCGACACGATTGTACCGGCTCCTTCGACGTTTCGAGTTCTTTGGCGGTCAGCACTTCTTTGCGGGTGAATTTTTTGAGATATTCCTGACCGATTGGTGCGGAGGGCTGGGCGGTGTGGTGACATTCGACGCAGGCGGTAACGGTCTTGCCGTCAATGCTGTGCAAAATATCGGTAGAATGCTTTACGTGGTCAAAGGCGGCCTCCGGTTTGAACTCTCCGCGGATAGCGTCCTGACTGTCTTTTGCCAGGATAATGGGTTTGTCGGGCTGCGTCGCGCTCGATTCCGGGATCACCTTGCCCGAAATGTCAACAGCATGCGGGGGATCGGTGCCGTCCGGTTCAGTACAAATCGACAACCATCCAGACGAGCATAACGAGGTTGCCGCCGCCGCACCGAACGCTACCGTCAGGCACCCCAACAAAATAGCAAGAATTACGAATAGTTTTAATCTCATTTTGACCTCAGCCGAAAATTAGACAATTTGTAGGTGCAAGCGGTTCGACACCATCTAAAATAATATGAATGTCTTCTTGCAAAAATAAGCATTGTGTATTATAACCCTTTTACTGTCTATCAGTAAGAAAATTGTCAATCGATTGATTCTGCACGTAAATTGTTTTTGAAAACTTAATTCTTGTCCTGATCTGACTCGTCAGACGAGAGGTTGGTATTGGCGGGGGCTTCTGCCATTTATAACCAATAAAACGGACTGTTTGCATTTCATCAGTTCACGCGTTTGTCACACGCCTTAAACAGGAGGTGCTTCCGTGACCAGACTACAAAAAATAATAAATCCTTTGCGGTTCACCGCACGGTCGGCCAAAATACTGCTCGTTTTGGTATTTGCGGTCATTTTGCTCGTCTTTGTGGGGAAAGATGCTTTGCCTCCTGCGCTTTCGCAGTCCACCACCCAGCCGGTTAAGGCAGCCGAGATCGGAAAGGACTGCAAGGCGTGCCATGAGGCAACTGTCGAATCCTTCGCCCTCAACACGCACGGCAAAAGCGCCAAATTCATGGAAGGTGCTCGTTCCGCCTCGTGCGAGACCTGCCACACCAATAGCGCAAAGCACGTGGAAAGCGGGAAAAAGGAAGATATTCTAAGCCCGGCCAAGATGTCTTCGAGAGAGATAAACAGTTCGTGTCTCCAATGTCATTCGCAGGACAAACACACTTTTGCGTGGAAGGGCGGGAAACACGACCGAAAGGATGTGAACTGCCTGTCGTGTCACAGTCAGCACCATTCAAAGTCTGAGGAGAAATTGCTGGCACGTCCGACAACAGAGGAAACTTGTCTTAGCTGCCATACGAGCGTTCGCAAAGCCCAGTTCCAGCGCTCAACCCATCTGTTCCGCACCGAGCATCGCAACATGAAGGTCGGCTGCACGTCCTGCCACAATCCTCACGGCGGAGACGGGGACAAGATGCTGGTGGATACGACCGTCAATAATGTGTGTTACGGATGCCATGCCGAAAAACGGGGCCCGTTTCTCTGGGACCACCCGCCGGTCCGCGAGAATTGCATGAACTGTCACGCGCCGCATGGTTCGAACAATGCCAAGCTACTGACGGCTCGCGCTCATCTGTCGTGCCAGCAGTGCCATATTCATATGTTGCCGCGCCATTCGACAACGGCCGGAAAACCTCTGGACATATGGTCCCTAAATCGCGGCTGTGTCACTTGCCATTCCCAGGTCCACGGCTCGAATCACCCCGGGGGCAGAACCCTTTCACGCTAGGAGGAGCAAATGAGAATCCAGGCAGACAGACTTAAACCGATTTTGTGCGTCGAGTTCGTTTTCATCGCTTGTGTCATCTCGGTGCTCCTGTTCACGCCTCCCGCCTGGGGCCAGGAGTCGGAGAAGGACAAGCCGAAACCAAAGGCTAAAACATCGGCCAGGGACAAGGCGAAACAAAAGACAGAAATACCGTCCGCGATCCACGGAACCGTTGAAATCGGCGTCCGTATCCGTGAGATTCAGGGAGGTCATACCGATAAATTCCAGGAAGTGAGAGCCGTTCCAAAAGGGTTCTTTGTCCAGAAATTGAAGCTGGATTACAATTCTGCCGATTCTCCCTATACTTTCAGCCTGAGAGGGCTTGAGATTCGCGAGCCTGACCAGCGTATCACTTTGGACTTATGGAAGATTGGAAAGTATCGATCGCAATTTGTCGCCGACCAAACCCCTCATCGTTTCGGCACCGGGCAATCCTTTCTTCAGCAAACCTCGCCGGGGGTCTATCAAGTCAGTGCTACGCTGCGGGCGAGTCTGCAGGCCCTTACGGGGTCGGATTTGGTGCGAACGCCTGCGAACGGCGCCTTGCCCACATTAGTGCGCCAGGAATTGCGGACCGCGCCCTTGACCCAGGTGCGGCTTCGTCGGGATCAAGCCCTATTCAGGCAGAGTTACCAGATCTCGGACAATGTCGAGCTGCACGGTCAGTTTAGCTGGCTGCGCAATCGCGGGACGCGCCCGATGTCCGCCGGCTCATTCGTCCGGCGACCCTTTGCGGCGAACGGCATCGCGGATATCGGAGGTATATGGGAAGGGATCGGACAGGAGTTTCTGGAGCCCATCGACCAGCGGACGTACGGTTTCAAGATCGGAGCGCGGTTTCACGGCGAAAAATGGAGTGCCGGCGTGGACTACGATCTTTCGATCTTTCGCAATCGTGTCGAATCGTTGATTTTCGAAAACCCTTTTCGGGTCACTGACGAGCAGGGATGTACGCCTAATGCGACGCCACCGCCACCGCTAACATGCGGCGCATCAAATAGATTCCGTCAGATTCGCTGGCAGACCGACCTGAATCCGAATAATGATTCTCACCGGATAACTTTTTGGGCCAAAGTGGACCTGACGCCGCAAACTCAAGTGCGCGGCCTCTTCTCGCTGGCCTACTGGACACAGAATGATGCTTTCCTCCCCTGGACGCTTAACACGGCCATCAGACCCACGGACTGGCACACGGCGAGTCCGATTACCAATCCTCGCGACGTGAATCAGCTTCCGGCGCTCAGTCTGAACGGGAAGATGCGAGACGTCAACCAGCAGTATGCCCTGGTGGATCGTCGTAAAAAGTTCCAATTCCAGGCTCAGTACCGTTCGCAGTCCGTGGACAATCAATCACCCGTGCTCGATTTCCCGGGATATGCCGCATTTGGCGATACCACGTGGCGCGCGCCGGTAACAGATTTCTATAACTTGCCCATCGAGAACCTCGATTGGGATTTTCGACGCCAGAATGCTGAAGCCGGCTTTGAATGGGACATTCTGCCGCAGCTGACCTGGAAAGTGGATTATGAGTGGGAGGGCTGGAACCGTAGGCAGCGGGATGTGAACCGCAACAATGAGCACAGCATTAGAAACCGCCTGGATTTTGAGTACAATCTTTCAGGAGGCAAGAAAAACAGTGACGAAACCCAAGAGGATGGGCCTGTATCTGTCACAACCCTCCGACTTAAATTAGACTACCGCTACGCCAACCGACGCGCGATCGCCTACAACACCCAGCCATTGTCCTTTAATGCCAATTTTCCCGGTTCCCCGGCCGGTGGTCCGACAACGGCGTTTGAAGTGTTGCGAACGACGGTGATGAACAGGGGCCTCGGCATTGAATTCAACCTTCTGCGCCGGTATGACGAGGCGGATCGAACCCGCAACGAGGGAAGCGTTACGGTTGAGCTGCTGAAGGGCCCCAACACGAGTTTCTCGGCTTCTTATCGCTTCCTGGGGGACGAGCACGACAAGAGGTTTTACGGGCGTCTCTCTAATCGCTTCTCCTATATCGATGCCGAGTTCTCGCATGCATTCGAGAACGGAAGTTTCTTTTATGCCAGCTATTCGCGTGAGATGAACCGCTTTACTTATCGGGACTTAGCGCATCTGCTGCCAAATCCGGCCGCTCCCCCAGGCGCTATTGTTCAAGGGGTTCTTGCTCAATTCCCCACCGCCAATACATGGGAACGCACCAGCCGAAGCAGTCTGGACAGTTTTCAATTCGGCATCAACGCGGCGCCCATGGAAGGAAAGCTGCAAAATTGGCAGTTTGACCTTTCTTATGCGCTTTCCTTTACCCGCGACCGAATCAGTACCGTAAACCCGTTCACTGTTCGCGCGGATTCTATCATTCATGCGGGGGTGAATCCCTATCCCGACACTGTGGTCCGGCGTCAGGACGTGAATCTCGTCATTACGCGACGTATTAGCGAGAAGTACGAGATAGGCGTACGTTATTGGTATGAACCATACACGCAGGATGATTTCAGCTTCAATGTTCTCGCCCCCTACGTACATGGAACCGTCACCAGCGACGCTCCGAAGTATCTTTTCCAGGATGCACGTTATGCCAGCTATCACGCGAACGTAGCGTCCGTATTTCTGCGCTACACGTTCTGACGGAAGTAATGATTGGTGCATTCGTGGCAACATTTTTTGCCACGAATGCACCAATAATTACCAGATCGATCTAATTGCCTCATTCAATAGGTTTCCCCTAAAAGCTCTAACCGATTGCCGCTAACCGAATATTACTATCTTTAACAACCCAATGATTCCGCCGGCGAGCACGACCCATAGGACATCGATTTTGAATTTGAACAGTGCGGCGAAGGCTGCGCTGCTTACTACAAGTGCAAACCAATTGACGGGGCCGTTAAATCCGTCTGGGAAGATGACGGCGGCTCCAAAGACGAGTGCGAGGTTGAGAATTACGCCGACGACGGCGGCGGTTACGCCCGAGAGTGCTCCGCCAAGAGATTTGTTGCCACGCAGTTTCTCGATGTACGGCGCTCCGAGGAAGATGAATAGAAACGATGGCAGGAATGTGGCGTAGGTTGTGATGAGCGCTCCGATGACGCCGCTTGCGAGCGGTGACATTCCATCGACCGGATTATTCCAACCGGCCATAAATCCGACAAATTGAAGGACCATGATGAGCGGGCCCGGCGTTGTTTCGGCAAGTGCGAGTCCATCGACGGCCTGCACCGGTGTGATCCAGTTATACGGCGGTGCGGTGACCGCCTGCGCAACGTAAGCGAGAACGGCGTATGCCCCGCCAAATGTCACAAGCGCCGAAACGGTAAAGAATTTATATTCCTGAGTATGCAAACTGTCATAGCCGCGCCAAGCGATCAATGCGGCAAACGGCAGCAGCCACAAAATAACGCCGATCACCAGCGTTTTGACGAGGCGGACGCGATTCGGAACGGTGTGTTCGAGGGGGACGGCATCGTCGTCAATCATGAGCGATAATTCGGCATCCCCATCAGCAGCTTGCGTCCCTTTTGCTTTCTCAGGCGGCGGTGCAAATAATGCCGGAACGAAACGAATCCCTCCAAGCCCGACAACCGCCGCACCCAGGACGATGAGCGGAAACGGGACATGAAGGAAATAGATCGCAATAAAGGCGAAGGCGGCAATAGCGTAGTGAACCTGGCGTTTGAGCGCACGTTTCCCGATCTTGAATAAGGCCTCAACGACTATCGCCACGACCACGGGTTTAAATCCATCGAGTACACCGACCACAGCCGGAACGTGGCCGTACGCCGCGTAAACATAAGAGAGCACAAGCAGAATAAATATCGAGGGAATTACAAAGAAAGCACCCGCGACGATGCCGCCCCACGTACGGTGCATCAGCCAACCGATATAAACAGCTAGCTGCTGTGCTTCGGGACCGGGCAGCAGCATGCAGTAATTGAGCGCGTGTAGAAACCGTTCTTCGCCAAGCCAACGGCGCTTATCGACAAGCTCCTTGTGCATTATCGCGATCTGCCCCGCCGGGCCACCAAACGAGATAAAGCCAAGCTTGAGCCAAAAGCGAAAGGCCTCGGCAAATGTTACGCTGCGTTTTTCGCTTTCTCTCATTGGACACGTCAGAAGGTCAGATAGTAGGTCATTTTTACGCGTAAGCTGTACGAAGGGCGTTCGAGTCCGACGCCGGTTGATTGATTGTATATGATATAAACATCGCTATTTGGCCGAAAAATGTAGCGGAAGCGGATATTCAATGCCGAAACCCTCGACGCGGAGTTTAACTGCAAGAGTGCGGAGGACAGGAATTTGCGCGAAAAGTTGTAGTTCACACGGCCTGTAAAGAGGTTTGTCGTGAAATTGCCCTGCGGTAAGCGGACATCGTTGTAACTATTCGAGAGGTCAAACAACAGATGGGCATTCGGGCGATAAGTGATACCTGCCGAAATCTCGTCGCGTTTACCGGAATAAAAATCGCCCCATTTATAACGCCCCGTAAATCCGATTCGCTTGCTGTTACTCGACGTAAATTGAATGCGCGGACGATTGAAATGATATGTACCGACGGGAATTACGATTCCCGGACGTATATTGAATGGCTCGGTCAATACGTCCGTTACGTCCTCGATTGGGCGAAAGACAAAAATTGACGAATTCTTGAATACGGTCTCCCACGTCAGTTCGTGCTGTCGCGATGCCAGCTTGTTATTTCGGTCGTAATAATGCTCGGTCTGAGTTTCAAACTCCATCTCACGCACAAACGACAGAGATTTTGGTCGTAATTTGTACGCGGCCTGAGCAAAATACTGCCTGACCCCTTCGCGCTCGATAAATCCGACCTCCGGATTGTAATTCTTCCCGACATCTTCGAAAACGCCGATAAATCGCCATTTGTTATTCTCAAATACCGAATTAACACGTGCCGAGTGAACGCTCGACCCGACGCCCGGCGTTTCGCTGCGGGCGTAGAAACCGGAAAGCGTGTAATGGTCTGTTAGATTAAATTCGGCGTCGATGCCATACGCACGATTGTATGCTGTTCCACCCTGGCGCCTTGCTCCCTGACGGTTCACGAACATCGCCCCGATGGACGAGCGTTCCAGAATGTCTTTCTTGACCCTCGCGACGGTAAACTGCTGGCGTGGAACGAAGAGACCCGTATTCGAGACGCCGCGGTTTCGTGTCTGTACTTGAAGAAAACCCACGTTGTAGCTGCCGATCTTTCCGGTCACTTTTGCTCCGTAATCGATCGGAACAGGCTCGCCGCGCGGCGTCAATCCAATCCGCCGGGTAAAAAATAGTTGATTGGCCCCTCGTCGGCCAAAAAGAAAAATGCCGGAGTTTTCGAGAAAGAAGTCGCGCTTCTCCGGGAAGAAGATCGAAAATCGCGATAGATTGACGACTTGATTATCGACCTCGGCCTGACCGAAATCGGGATTGGCCGTAAACTCGGCCGTCAGCGACGGAGTGATGCCGATCTTAGCAACTTCAAGACCGAATTTGCCGTCGACGCCAGCGTCCGTGCCGGGATAACCTATTCTTGGAATGCCCTGTTGCCAACCGGTCGAAGCGTAAGGTTTTACCTCGACCAACCGCCGCCTTTTTATGTCCCCGACGCCGGTAAGCTCGCCGGCCTGCGATACACGTTCGAGACCGAAGGAGCGTTCCCAGCTCGTCCACAAAACCTCTTCGCTCTTTCGGCGAATGATTCTTGCGACATTAAAGCCCCAGGTATCCAAGCCCTCTTGAAATCTTAGCGTCGTAAGTGGTATCGCGATCTCGACCGTCCAGCCCTGGGGATCACGTTTGCCCTCGGAGATCCACGCGGCATCCCACGAGAGATTGACGTCGCGGCCTTCATCCGTGATGAGCGTGTCCTGCTGTGTCCCGAAGGGATTTACGGCAAAACGAAAGGCATTTCGGCGGTCGTGAAACGTGTCGAGCAATATCTCGACTTTGTCGTCGTTAGAGAAACTGGCGTCTCGAACAAATTCGCGGGCGTTGACCTTGGACGGCTCGGAATCGAATGCACGCACGGCAAAGTACATGTACTTGTCGTCAAACAAGACTCGAATCTCGGTCTTCTCGCTCGCGGGTTCGCCCTCGAGGGGTTCCTGCTGCCGAAAATCAGAGATCATTCCCCCCTTTTCCCACGCGGCTTCGTCGAGAACGCCGTCGATCTTTATCGATTCGGTGGTTCTTTCGGCTTTCAGTCTGGGTTTGACCTGCGCCTTACCGTTGTCGCGCGGAGTCTGCGGCAACACTGGTGATAGAAAAATGATAACAAGAAGAGTTGTGAGCGAGAGAAAATACAGTTTTCCCCTGATGCTGAGGAATGTTCGATCTGTCGTCGGCATTGACTCAATAATCTACGTCAATTTACCGAGACTTTCCACCCGGCGATTTACTTCTTCCCAATTGACGTTGGTCATAAAAGCATCGACGTATTTGGCGGCGGCGGCACCGTAATCCATCTGGTACGCATGTTCGTACATGTCGAGTACGAGCAAAGGCACGCTGAACGGAGCGTTGCTCGTGTGATCGGCTGACCAGTAATTGTGGAGTTCCCGGGTGTGTTGGTTAAAGGCAAGTATCGTCCAGCCCGAACCGCCGGAAAGCGCGTTGCCCGTCCGTTTGAATTCGGCCTCCCACACATCATAGCTGCCAAACCATTTCTCGATCAGCTTTTTGGCATTGCCATCAGCCTTGCCGTTGCCGCCGAGATTGGCGAAATACTTTTCGTGTAAGGTCATCGAACCCGTACGGATCAATTCCTGCCGCTTGAGATCACCGTAGATGTACGGCGGGAGGTCTTTTTCCTTCGAGAGGGCAACAAGACGCTGTTCGATGACGTTTAAGGCCTTCACAGCGCCGGTGTAGTTGTTTTCGTGGTGCGAACGGATAAGTTTTTCGGAGATGCCGGTAAGCTTTCCTGGGTCGAAAGGGAGTTGTTTAGGCTGATGTTTTCCGGAGAATGCCATCGGCAGATTCTCCGTTTGTGCATTGACGATATTGTTCAGAGTTAAAACACCGGCACCCGTGGCAAAAACTCCCTGAAGGGCCTTTCTCCGTGATATCTTTTCCATGATTTCCTCCTTGAAAATTGTAGTTACGAGGCCTTACCATCCGTGTCCAAGGCCCAATACCCGCCAACTCTACATCCCGCTTCCAAAATTTCCGTACGCCGTTGGCGGTGGCGGCGACATATTGAATCGCTGTTCGATTAGAGGAAAAACCTGCCTGTATGCGAATGCATTTGCCGCGTAGATTATCGGGATAACAAAGAAAATGCCGATGCACAGGGCAAGAACGCCGAGAAGGGCGATCAGGAACTCGAAGATAAACAGCACGATCAGACCGCCGATGTTGGATGTCGCGGCTCGCGCGCTGAGCTTGATCGCGTCGATCACCCCAAGATCGTATTCCATCGCGAGCGGTATCGCGAAAACGAGCAGCACACGCCAAACGACAGCGAAAATAATGACAACAAACGCCACTATGGCGATGAGGATCAAAAGACCGGTGGCAATTGCAAACTCGGGATTCGAGCCTTGTTGGAAAAACTGAAAATCCTTGTTTCTGCCGTCACCCATCAGACCTAAGCGTCCGAGATCAACCGTAAAGCGCAGGATCTGGCCGATGATCTCAGGTATCGAGGCAATAATGCCTATCACCATTAGCGGCAGAAATTTCTCAAACCCCTTGAACATCATCCCAAAATCGACGCTCTCGCCGCGCATATCACGCAAGACAACG
>JANPCJ010000193.1:0-7401 GCA_031430895.1 Chloracidobacterium sp.
CTACCGTTTTTAGTTTGTGATTGAGGATGTTGGGCAACAGCTTTCGCGACAGTTGAACGGTGCATAGGCAGGGGTTCGCCATTCTGTAGCCGCCGAAGACACGGCCTATCTCGCAATTCAAAAACCGCATGTCAAACCCCGAATTGTGAGCGACTAGAATCGAATCGCCGATAAAACCTAGAAATTCATGAGCGATTTCGCCAAACAAAGGAGCCTCTCCGACCATCTCATCGGTGATCCCGGTGAGCTGCGTGATAAATCGAGGAATCGGAATCTCCGGGTTTACAAGCGTCTCAAACTTGTCCGCCACCTTACCATTTTGAACGCGATAGGCCCCGATCTCAGTGATGCGGCCCGACGGGGTTTGCGTTCCCGTCGTCTCCAGGTCAAATACGACAAATCCAGTCTCGGCCAACCCCCGGCTTTCAAAACCGCCGTCCGCAAGCTCTACCGTATCACCATTAAGCGTGAGCCGCGGATCGCGTTCGATGAGATCGGCGACCAGCAATTTCGCAAGATACGGATCGGGCCTGCGAATCTTCATCACAAAATCCACGACACTCACGGCCGACGCGCTGCCGCCAAACGAGCGAAGCAGAGCGACGGTTTCGTTTATTAGCAATGACTCGGAAATTAAGTTAGGATACGGTGTCATTAGAGAGAGTTTATCAGAGTTTTTAGAGTTTGGAGAGTTCGTAGAGTTAGATGGATGTTTTGAATAGATTTGAGGAAACAGGTGCGTTGCTTGAGGGGCATTTTGTCCTGTCGAGCGGTTTGCATAGCCCAAAATATCTGCAATGCGCTCTTGCGTTGCAGCATCCCGAAGATGCATCACAATTCGGATGTGAGATTGCTGACCGAGTCAGAACCGGGAGCGGTAGCGACTGGGTTCGGGTGGACATCGACACCGTTGCCTCGCCGGCGATTGGCGGCCTGATAGTTGGTTACGCGACCGCTCAGGCACTGAACAAACGATTCATCTGGACAGAACGCGAAAACGGCAAGATGGCGCTGCGTCGCGGCTTTTCTCTCACGGCAGGCGAGAGAATTTTGGTTGTCGAGGACGTAATAACTACCGGCGGATCGACGCGCGAGTGTATTGCGGCCTTGGAAAGTCATGGTGCAAAAGTTATTGCGGCGGCCTCGATCATCGATCGCTCAAACGGCCAGGCTGATGTCGGTGTTCCGCGGATTTCGCTCGTTAGCCTTGATGTTCCCAGTTTTCGGGCCGAGGTATGTCCAATGTGCGCACTTGACCTTGAAGCCGTAAAACCCGGCAGCAGGACGTTGCCGAAATGAGTGGCTTTTGTATCCGACAATGAATTATAGACTTCTCATACAGTACGACGGGACCGATTTTCACGGCTGGCAGGTGCAGGAAAATGACCGCACGATTCAGGGCGAATTGGAGCGCGTGGTAGGAATGCTGGCCGATAGGGATGTCGGCGTCGTGGGTTCCGGGCGGACCGACGCGGGTGTTCATGCCGAGGGACAGGTGGCGAATCTTCGTCTGGACAGCGGAAAGTTTACACCCGACAAACTCAAACACGCAATTAACGGCAATTTGTGGCGCGACATACGGATCATGAAAGCCGAAAAGGCGCCCGATGATTTTCACGCGCGGTTTTCGGCAAAACGGAAAACCTATATTTATCGTGTTATCAACGCGCCGGTGATGTCGCCGTTTTGGCGCAGATTTGCTCATCACGAATCGCGGCCGCTCGATGTCGGCCGGATGAACGACACGGCCCGGCTGTTTCTTGGTGAACATGACTGGACGGCGTTCGCCTCCGCCAAGGCCGATGGCGAAACCCGCGTTCGAAACGTACTCGATTTTACAGTCGAATCGAGTTGGAACGATCAGGCCCAGGGCGTGATGATTGAGTTTCGAATCAGCGCAACCGGTTTTCTGCGTTACATGGTCCGCTCAATCGTAGGCACGATGCTCGAGGTCGGGCGCGGGGAAAAAGATAGTGATACAATTCAGACGGCAATTGTCACCGGGAACCGCGATCTGGCGGGGAAAACGGCGTCGGCCCAGGGGCTGACGTTGTTTCGGGTCGATTACGATTAAGGGTAGAACAGGCTGCCGAGCCTGTTCTATCAACTTTACCTGGATTGGTGCCGGCGAGATCGACAGACTCGGCAGTCTGTAGTACAAAGAATGCTCATTTATCATATAGTTTTACCGGAAGTTTGGGCCGCTTTTGAGGCTCACCTTTACCGACACGCGAGTCTGGAAGTCGAGGGATTTATCCATTGCAGCTTTGCCAAACAGCTGGAGGCGGTGATCGAGAGATATTACAGCGGCGAGGCACGGGTTGTGATACTTGAGATCGAGAGCGACCGGCTGATGTCGCGAATGATCAAGGAACCATCGACGAATCGAGAGATCTACCCGCATGTTTACGGGCCGATCAATCGGAAGGCAATTGTTGCGGTGAGGGAAAGGCTGAAACCCGCGCGGTAGCAAGGGTGTGCTCGCGGTGAATCGAGAGTTTTCGAGTATCGAACGACACACTTCCTACCGGTCGTGTTTCCGCCCTTAGTCTATGCACGAGAATTTTGCCGGTATTGTTAAGCCGAATTCCGCCGAGGCTCGACTGCTTTCGGAAATAGACGAGTTGCGCTTACCGCGGCACGTTGCGGTGATAATGGATGGCAACGGGCGTTGGGCGAAACGGCAGGGCAAGCCGCGGATCTTTGGGCATCGTGCCGGGGCCGAGTCAGTCAGAGCAATTGTCGATACATGTACGCGGCTGGAAATCAAGGCGGTCACGCTCTACGCGTTCTCGACCGAAAACTGGAAACGGCCACGGACCGAGATCAAGGGACTGATGTCGATGCTAAAGCGATATATCCGCAGCGATCTCAAAGAGGTTCACAAAAATAACATTCGCTTTCAAGCCATCGGACATATCGAAGGCCTGTTTGAAGATGTGCAAAAGGAGATTGCACGGGCGGTGGAAATGACCCTCGCAAACACCGGCATGGTGATGAGCGTCGCCTTAAACTACGGTGGTCGAACGGAAATCGTCGACGCCTGTCGCCGTGCCGTCGCGGAAAAAATAGCGGCGGGTGTTCCACCGGACGAGATAACCGAAAGCGATATCGGCCAAAACCTCTACACACACGGGCTGCCCGAGGTTGACCTGATGATCCGCACAAGCGGCGAGTTTCGTATTTCAAATTTTCTCTTGTGGCAGCTTGCTTACAGCGAGATATACGTGACGCCGACGCTTTTTCCCGACTTTCGACGCAGCGGCGTATTTGAGGCGATTTTAGACTATCAGAAACGGGACCGAAGATTTGGCGGAGTAAAATGAATTTGTTTAACGCAAAGCCGCGGCGTCTTTGCGTTGAAAAATCCCTTATGAAGACGAGAATCCTGACTGCCGCAGTGGCCTTGCCGATAGTGATTGCTTCGATTGTTCTGCCTCTCTATTATCGTGAGGCGGTATGGCTGTTTGTTGCGATCGCGGCGTTTGCGCTGGCGGCCGGGTTGTTCGAATTCTTCTCACTAACAAAAAAATTACAGTTAAAGGCAGACGCCGCTATTGCGTATCTGGGAGCGGCGGCCTTGTTTGTGGGCTTTGTGTTTGATGCCCCCGCCAAGGCGCCGGATTTGCTTGTCGCGACGCTGGCGGTGATAGTCACAACGGTGTTAATTTCTCAGACGTTCCGGTTTCAAAGAGATTTTTCGAAGATGTTGATCGGGATGGGCGTGACGGTCCTCGGCGTTTTTTACGTTGCGTTTCTGGGCGGATTCCTGGTGGCTATGCGTGTCGGATTTGAAAGTGTGCCCGGACTGTCGACACACCTTCTCGCCTACTTTTTCCTGGTTCTTTTTGGTTCCGACGCTGGCGCATATTTTGCCGGAAGGGCCTTCGGCAAACATAAACTGGCCCCGACGATCTCGCCGGGCAAAACCGTGGAGGGTCTCATCGGCGGCATTTTGGCGGCGGCTGTGCTTGGCGCGCTCGCAACGGGGTGGTTTTTCCCTGAACTGCCCTACGCCTGGTCGATCCCGCTGGCATGTGTTCTCGCCATTGTCGGCGTCCTCGGCGATTTGTGCGAGAGCGCGATGAAGCGGGGTGCGGGAGCAAAAGATGCCGCGAGCATCCTGCCCGGTCACGGCGGTTTTCTTGACAGGCTCGACAGCTTACTTCCTGGAGCTCCGATACTTTACTATTTTGCGCGTTTTTATTTCTAGCGGTTTTTCAAGTAAAAAGATTTGCTCTAAACTCGGCGCGTTTAGTATGATTCAATTTCGATGGCTATGAACGCAGTTCGTTTTGACGATAATAATTGATTGGCGAGAGTGTTAATATCGACGCTCCGCCTTTCGTTTGTCGCAAATCGAAAGGCGTTTTTTATTTTGGACGGAATTTAACCACGGATCGACACAGATGAACACGGATTAAAGAATTAACTTATCTGTGCTAATCCGTTTTCATTTGTGGTTTCAACTACTTCGATATGCTTGATGTTTTGGGAAATTTGGAAAGGACGCACACTTGTGGCGAACTGCGTGAAACGCATGTTGGAGCGAGCGTTGTTTTGATGGGATGGGTTGCGAAGAAGCGGGATTTCGGCGTTTTTACGTTTATTGATCTTCGCGACCGCGAAGGTTTGACGCAGGTTGTCGTGAGCGAGGAAACTGCGCCGGACGCACATGCGAAGGCTAAGAATCTGCGCGGCGAGTTTGTCATCGCCGTCAAAGGCGAAGTCGTTTCGCGTGCCGAGGGAACGCACAACGCTAAGATTGCAACAGGCGATATAGAAATAAGGGTAAGCGAGATTCTTGTGTTGAACGACGCAAAGGTGCCGCCGTTTCAGCTTGAGGTCGCGGGTTCTGAGAATCTGGCGGACGAATCGACGCGTTTGAAATATCGCTATCTCGACCTCCGCAGGCCTAAGCTGCAATACAACCTGAGGATGCGGGCGCGAACGATAGCCCGGATGCGAGAGCATATGGATGCAAATGGGTTTACTGAGATAGAGACGCCTATTTTGCTCAAATCGACGCCTGAGGGCTCCCGCGATTTTATCGTGCCGTCGCGGATTCATACAGGAAAATTCTTTGCCCTGCCGCAGTCGCCGCAGATTCTCAAGCAATTGACGATGATCTCGGGATTCGACAAGTATTACCAGATCGCCCGATGTTTTCGCGACGAAGACCTCAGAGCCGACCGCCAGCCGGAGTTTACGCAGCTCGACGTCGAGATGTCTTTTGCAAACCAGGAGATGGTCTACCGGCTGATCGAGGGAACATTCGGCCATGTTTTCCGCTTGATAGATGTCGACCTGCCGGCGCAATTTCCCCGCATGACTTATGCCGAGGCGCTCAGGCGTTACGGGTCGGACAAACCGGACCTGCGATTTGAAATGGAACTTGTCGATCTCAGCGACGAGCTGCGCGATACCGATTTCGCCCCGTTCTCGTCTTTTCTGGACTCGAAGGGTGAAGTTAAAGGTTTGGTCGTTGAGGGCAAGGCTGATTATTCGCGTAAACAGCTTGACGATCTGCAAGATTTTGCAAAGCGATACGGCGCCGGAGCTTTGGCATGGATAAAGGTGGGTGACGATGGAATTACCTCGTCACTCTTAAAGGTTCTCGGTGAAGACAAGATAGCAAAGCTTGCTTCGATCGCGAAAGCCGAAAAGGGCGACGCGGTTCTGATCGTCGCAGGCCGGAAATCGGTCGTCGCGGCCGCGCTTGGGGCTTTGCGGATAGAGATTGCAAAACGAGAAAATCTGATACCGGCTGATGTCTTTAAACCGTTGCTGGTGGTCGATTTCCCGATTTTCGAATACAACGATGCAAAGCAACATTATGACGCCGCCCATCACCCATTTACCTCGCCAAAGGATGAGGATATGGAGCAGTTCCGACAGGCGGTCGAAAACGGCGAACGCGAACTGTTGGGCGGCGTCCGTGCCAAAGCGTACGATGCCGTCATAAATGGCATCGAGGTTGCGGGCGGCTCAATCCGCATTCACCAAAGCGAGGTTCAGGCTTTGAATTTCAAAGCCCTTGGCCTGACGCCCGAGATGGCCCGCGAGCGTTTTGGATTTTTTCTCGAAGCACTCGAATACGGCACACCGCCGCACGGCGGTTTTGCCGCAGGCATCGAACGCACCCTGATGGCGCTGTTGCAAACGGATAACATCCGCGACCTGATCGCATTTCCAAAAACCGCTTCGGCACAGGACCTGATGATGGACTCGCCGGGCGAAGTGGATAGGTCGCAGCTGAAGGAATTAGGAATAGAGATGAGCCCCGAATAAACACGAACTGAGATCGCGATCCGCGGCATTTGTGCTATTCGTGGCGAAAGATGATTTTGCCGAACAAAATTTGTTCTATTTCGTAAAATTACATTGAAATGCCGACGAAGTACGATACAAATCCGCTCGATCCGGACTTTCCGGAACGGATAAAAGCAGAAGCCGAAGCCGAGGTGGCCACGCGGGCGTTGCCGTACACGGGGGCCGAGACTCGGGGGTTTGCCGGGGCTATGCCGACCGAGGAGCAGACACGGCGTTTTGCGCCGAATGACGTGCCGGGCTATTCGGCTCCGTATAACGGACAATACGTTCCGGCTCATTATCAGGCGGCAAGCCTTGCCGATGTTGACCATTCGTCTGAGCGAAAAGTGGATAAGATCGGCTTGCCCGAAAATGTGTTGACGGCGGTTCCGTATATTCCATGGTATCTAGGCATGGTTGCGGGATTGCTGCTTTTGCTGCTTCTGCCGAAAAGTGAAACAAAGGTACGGTTTCACGCCGCCCAGGGTTTAGCGGCTCATATCGGAATTTTGATCGTGACGACGATACTCGGCGTCATCGGCGGAATCACGGACGTCGCCGAGATCGGGCAGTTTTTCTTCCAGCTTGTCACGTCGATAATGCTTGTCGTCTTCGCCCTCAAGGCATGGAAGGGCAAGCCGGTGCATATCGAGTCAGTCGACAGCCTTACAAACTGGTTAGAAGAAAAGATCGGCCCCATAAAATCGATATAAAATGTACTGTCCAACGCCGGGCTGGACAAAGTCCGCTGGGTCAAAACCACCGGCGTAAGCTGACTTAGGCTTCTACCTCTACCAATTCTCGACTTTCTTTTCTTAATTTCATAAGTGCCGTCACAACGAGGTAGATCGCGAGCAGAATCAACGCAAGCGATGCAATTCCGTTTACTAGTTTCGTATCGAAGCCCACCGACGCGCCCAGATTTCCGTAAACCAACAACGAGAGCGCCCAAAACGTGATCGCGAGAACAAACAACATGGGCAGCAAGGTAAAAGCGATCCGTTTGCGGGCCTGATGCAACCAAACCGTTATCGAGAGCAGCGTGAGAGCCGCAAGCATCTGATTCGACGCGCCAAACAGCGTCCAAAA
>JANPCJ010000194.1:0-2165 GCA_031430895.1 Chloracidobacterium sp.
CGACGAGTCGTGATCCGGGCGTGAGCAGCGGGCCGATGCCGTAGCGGACCTGTTGCGTACCGATCAAATAAAAATGTTTATATTCGGGCAAAACGCACCCCGCGTACAGAAGAGCAAGCTGCTCGTTTCGCATCGGGACAAATCCATCGGGTAGAAATGGAAAACTAAGGTAAAAACCGGTCGCAGCGACTATCATGTCAAAATCATCGCTCGTCCCGTCAGTAAAATGCACCGTTTTGCCAACAAATCCTGCAATGTCGGGACGCGGTTTGATGCGGCCGTGTTTGAGGTAATGAAATATCTCCGTGCTGATCGTCGGGTGTTTTTCGAATATCTTATGATCGGGTTTCGGAAGGCCATAATCCTCATACTTTCCGATGACAACTCTTAACAGACCACGCAGCAAAAACCTTTGGAGAAACACCGGCAAATGCACGAGCGGCGATTCAATCGAGGGTTTGCCAAAAACGGTTTTTGGCGTCATCCAATAGCCGCGGCGAAGGCTCAGATGCGCCGTTTCAGAAACACGCGCCGCTTCAGACACGACATCGCAGGCCGAGTTTCCGCCGCCGCTCACCAACTCGCGTTTTCCGGAAAGCTGTTCGGGGGATTTGAAGTCCTTTGAATGAATATACTCACCGGTAAACTCGCCCGGATATTTTGGAAACCGTTTGTCCCAGTGATGGCCGTTGCAGACGAGAACGCCTTTATAGACACGCTGCTCGCCGGTCGCCATTTCCACATCCCAAAGCTCGTCGTTTCGAGGACGAACGGCCGTAACTTTCGTATTAAATTCGATATTTGGCCGCAGATCGAATGTACCGGCGTAGAGTTTGTAATAATCGCCCATTTGCCGCTGGCTGGGAAAGTCGGGATAGTCGGCGGGCATCGGGAAGTCGGTGAATTCGGTCGTCTTTCGCGATGAGATGATGTGAGCGGTGCGGTACGTGCCGTGATACCAATTGCCGCCGACCTCGTCATCGGCCTCGACCTGCTCATAGGCGATGCCCGCGTCTTTCAACGCCTTGGCATGTGACAGGCCGCACGGCCCGGCACCGATCACCAACATCATTTCGCGTCTAGCTTTCTCTTTCATTAACCCGGATTCAGCATTGAAAATTTAATGTGAAACACAATTAGCTTTCTCTCGGTATCTCTGCGTCCGCCTCAGCGAACTCTGCGTTGAAGTTAGTCGAATAGTGGGCAAGACAGTTTTAACGCAGAGGCCGCGGAGCAAGACGCTGAGTTCGCTGAGTTTTATTTGCAAAATGGCTGTAATGCGGAATCTGGGATTTACTGATATCCACTGAAAACAGCCGCCATTCGCCATCCACGCCCGGAAAGGCCCGCATACCAAATTCGGCAAAAGCGAGCCCGGAGCCGGCGACGAGGTCTTTTACGGTGCGCGAGACAAGTATCTGACCGTCGTCGGACAGCGCGGCGACGCTGTGTGCGAGATCAACGGCAAATCCGCCGAGAACGTCGCCCCGCACATCGCACTCGCCGGTATGCAATCCGGTGCGTACGCCAATCCCAGAATGTTTTGCGGCCGCCGCGATCGTGATGGCGCATCGAATCGCACGTGCTGGCCCGTCAAATGCGGCCAGCGTCTCGTCGTCTCCGACCGAGATGACGCGGCCCTTGAAAAGTCCGAGCTGGTGAAGCATAAAGCTGCGGGAACGGGCGACCATTTCCGCCCACGCGGCCTGTCCGTGTCTCTCGGCCTCGCCCGTGGGATCGGCAAATGCAACGCTCATCACCGTCGCCAACACCCTATCGTGCTCGGTACCAAAACGCACGCCGGTTACGAATTGCTCGATCTCATCTAGAATTTCGTCCTGGTCGCCAACGAACGGCAGATGATCGATGCCGCCGAGCTCGACGTATTTGGCGTCGGGAATCTGGGCGGCGACAAACCTTCCTTCCTCGACCTTTAAACACATATCGCCGGAGCGGTGAATGACGAGCGTCGGCACACGCACCGAGGGGAGAACGCCGCGAACGTCGATCTCGGCATTCATTTTGGTAAGGGCGACCGCCGCACCCGGACTCGCACCCATGCGCAGATATGTCGCCCACCAATCGCGAAATTCTTCATCGCCGGCCATCGACGGCGCGCGTTCGTCGATACCGACCGGGCCGCCCCAGTCATGCCGCATCAGCTC
>JANPCJ010000195.1:0-7683 GCA_031430895.1 Chloracidobacterium sp.
GTCGCACTTCTGGCAAGCAGGGTCCTTGCCGCTCCAGTCTTGTGGAACATCGCCTGCAAAACGTAGATAGTGAATCAATTCTAGATAATAAACTAATAATCTAAAGTCGCGACGTAATAATAACTAACTATCATTATTCACTCAAATTGTGGTTTCTATTAGAATGATTTATCACGAATAACTATGATTTTTGCCCGCGTGAAGATGAAGAGATGAAAGGAGCCGCCGCACAAATGTTGAATGACACCGTCCCAACGACCGATCCAGCAGTTGAGATCGCAAACTTTACCGTCAGGGACGAGGATATTCCTGAGTTTCGTGATCTGAAATTTGAAGATATAAACCAACTCGCACTCGATCATCCCGGTGCGAACGACTTGGAGTATCGAGCGCGGCGTGATTACATCGCGAGTTTGGCGAAACGGTTCCGCGAGACCGGCGTAATCACCGATGTCGAATACACAGAGGAAGAACAAGGCGTCTGGCGGCACGTTGCGGGCAAACTCGAAGATCTGCAGCAAAAATACGCGAGTCCGTTTTACCTCGGTGCGAAGAAAGACCTCGGCTTTTCGAATGACCGCATCCCGCAGCTTTCCGAGATGAATCGCCGTTTAAAAGAACTCACAGGATTTCGCCTCGCACCCATTGAAGGTTTGGTCGAGACACGCGGATTTCTGTCATGGCTGTCATATCGTGTGATGCTTTCGACGCAGTACATTCGCCACCATTCGCACCCGGCGTACACGCCTGAGCCGGATATCGTCCACGAAGCCATCGGCCACATCCCGATGTTCACGAACCCGAATTTTGCCGATTATTCCCAATTCATCGGCCACGGCGCCCGCATCGCGACCGACGAACAACTAGAACAACTAGGCCGCCTCTACTGGTTCACCGTCGAATTCGGCATGGTCGAACACGAAGGCGACATCAAGGCATACGGCGCAGGATTGCTCTCGAGCTTTGGCGAGCTCGAACATGCTTTTGGCGACAAGGTCGAACGCCGTCCGTTCGATCTCGAACAGGTCATAAATACCTCATACGATTACAGCGACATGCAGCCGATCCTGTACGTCATCCCGTCGTATGCGGAACTGAAAGAGGTTACGCGGAAATATATTGAATCATTCTCGCGCAATTAAGCTAAAATCGAATTATGATTCAAACACTCGAAGCCGAGATTGACACAAATGGTAATGTTCGCCTGCTCCAGCCGGTTCGTTTGGCGAAGAAGCGTCGGGCTTTGTTGACAGTTCTCGAAGAAGAACCAAAACAACTACATAGTGCGGCTAGCCTCACAAATCGTGAACTATATGATGCCCTTAATCTGGCTTATGCCGACGACTCTGATGAGACGGAGAAAGAATTTCTGCGGCTCGCAAATTTAAAGGCCTCGCGAGTTCTCGAGGAATGGAAATAAATCAAGGCGACATCTATTGGTACGATCCCGGCGAGCCAAGGGGTTCGTCGCCGGCATTCATACGCCCGGTTGTTATCGTTCAGAACAATGTCTTTAACCACGGGGCTCTCGGAACAGCTCTGGCGTGCGCCTTAACAACTAATCTCCGTCGCGCCAAAGCACCCGGAAACGTCTTACTCGATGAGACAGAGGCCGATTTGCCGAAACTGAGCGTAGTCGTCGTATCGCAGATCCTCACAATCGACAAATCGGAACTTCAAGAAAGAATCGGGACAATATCAAAAAGTAGGATCGACGAAATTGTAGAGGGCATCAAACTGCTGATTGAGCCGCGTGAGATCGAGGATCAATAGGATGACCATGTGACTCTGTGTCAGAACCGGGAGCGATAGCGACTGGATTCTTTTTGAGCGTTAGAATGAACAAGAACTTAAGATCATTGGACGACCTGATAACAGAGCGGTACGGCGAGCGTGGGACGCCGAATCGAGAAAGGTTCGAACGCGGCAAGCGGAAATTCAAGGCAGAGTATCTCCGCGATATGAAAACGTATAGAGGTAAATTTGTTCGGATGCCGGGAGAAGTTGAGCGATTTTCGCCCCTATCCGTAAAGCGTATGATTAACAGAATTTCTCTTTTAGTTCGTTTGCCGCATCGAAAAAGAATGCCCTGTAAATAATCCGTTAAATCTATGCATTATCTGATACGAACAATTTTAATTGCGGTTTATCTTACGGTCTTGTCGGTGTTATTTGCCGTAGCGCAAGGCAAGCAATCGAGCAACTTGTTCGAAATTAAGGTTGGCGGCAAAACGGGATTTATTGATCGTACAGGAAAAATTGTAATCGAACCAAATCTCGATGGTGTATACGAATTTTCGGAAGGTTTGGCGGCTGCTTATGTTGGCAAAGGCCAGTTTGATGAAGGCTATATTGACGAAAACGGTGCCATCGCAATCGAACCAAGGTTCAACATCGCAAGTAAATTCTCTGAGGGCTTGGCGTGGGCTGGAATTGACCCAAATAGAAAACCATATAAAATGGGGCCTCTTACACTCTATACGTCTCAGTCTAGTCATTCATTCGACTACAACATCGGTTTTATCGACAAAACCGGAAAGTGGCTCACGGAGCCTATCTATAAATTCGCCAGAGATTTTTCCGAAGGACTTGCAGCGGTTCGGACGAAAGAAAATAAGTTTGGTTTTATCGATAAGTCAGGGAAACTGAAAATCACAGCGAAATTTGATTGGGTAGAAAGTTTTTCGAATGGTCTAGCTGCTGTTTTTGTCCACGGCAAACATGGTTTTATAGACAAAGAAGGAAGATATGTTGTTAAACCAAAATATGCAAACGCACATAGTTTTTCAGAAGGGATGGCGTGTGTAAAAATTGGCGGGAGAGTGTATAAGCCTTCATTTGGGGATCATCTAATAACAACGGGAAAAGAGGACATGAATTACGCCTATATCGACACTACCGGTAAGATTATCTTTCGAATCAATGCTTTCGATTGTGGTACGTTTTCGGAAGGTCTTGCAAGAGTTGAGAATGGTGGAAAATGGGGTTTTGTCGACAAAATGGGTAAAACTGTTTTCAGTTCAGATGTTGATGCGGCAAGTGATTTTTCTGAGGGATTAGCGAGAGTTTTCCTCACCGGGGAAAATGGAGGATTTGGTTTTATAGATCACTCCGGGAAAGTCGTATTAAGGGTTCAGTTTCCATTCGTAAGGGATTTTGAGAATGGACTGGCTCAGATTGCGGACAATATACAGCTTTATGATGCAGGTTACGGTTATATAGATAAGACCGGAAAGGTTATTTGGCCAGCCACAAAGTAAGGCAACGATACGGAAAATAGGATTTGAAAACTTGAGGTTCCAATTTGGCACCTCAAGTTTGAAGTCACAGATTGTGATTTAAGTCTTGATGTCGCAGATTGCGATATCAAATGATCTTGAGGACGCAGATTGCGACCTCAAGTGTTTGATATTCCAAATTGGAATATCAAGTTTGCAAAATATGGGTGAGAAGAAAATTACAACATTGGAAACTGCCATCGTCACACTCGATCAGGTCGAGCGAAAGATTTATACGATTCGCGGTGATAAAGTGATGCTGGACAGTGAGTTAGCCGCGTTGTATGGTGTCGAAACGCGTATTCTAAATCAAGCCGTTCGGCGAAACCTTGACCGGTTTCCTGAAGACTTTATGATTCAGCTAACTCGTGACGAGTTTGACAACTTGATATCACAAATTGTGACATCAAGTTCTGCCAACTATGGAGGCCGTCGAAAGTTACCGCTTGTTTTCACAGAACAGGGGATCGCAATGTTATCGAGCGTGTTGAACAGCGGTCGCGCGGTGCAGGTGAATATTGCGATCATGCGGGCGTTTGTGAATATGCGGCGTCTGGTGGCGACGAATGCCGAGATCAGCAAGAAACTGGATGCTATCGAGCGAAAACTCGAAACGCATGACGAGAATTTTAAGGAAGTTTTTGCAGTGATCCGGGCGATGATGGCACCGGATAGACAGCCGAAACAGATCGGTTATATTAATAAAAAGAGGTAGTAAATATTGAGCGTTACGCCCTTACTTACGTGCGGGCTTCTGCAATAGAAAGATCATGACAACACAAAATCCACTAGGACTAAAGAAGATACATCACGTTGAGTTTTACGTTGGCAATGCTAAGCAGGCGGAGTTTTATTATCGTAAGGCGTTTGGGTTCTCACGAGCGGGATATTCCGGGCTTGAGACGGGCAACCGTGATGTGACAAGCTACCTGATGCGGCAGGTGAATATCAATTTTGTGCTTACCACGCCGCTTTCTCCGGAGCATCCGGCGGCCGAGCATATCAAGCAGCACGGCGACGGTGTACGTGACATCGCGTTTTATGTCGAGGATGCCGATCACGCTTTTAACGAGGCGGTGAAACGGGGAGCGAAGCCGATAACGGAGCCGCTCGACCTGAGCGACGAAAATGGCACAGTCCGTCACGCGGCAATCGCGACCTATGGCGATACGATACATTCGTTGATTTCGTATCAGAAGGGCGGAAACCCGCACGGTAGTAAGGGTGTGAATGGCAACGGCGCGAAGTTCACGGCGAGCAACGCCGACGCCGGGGCCACGCCGCCCGCTTACGCAGCCGGTTCTGACTCGGGCGGAAACGCGAGTGAGAACGAGCGTGCAAACGGCTACAATTACAACGGCATTTTCCTGCCCGGTTTTGTCGAGCAGACGGTCGAGGGCGATGCGACGGGCATAATGATGGTCGATCACATCGTCGGGAACGTCGAGCTTGGCAAGATGAACCACTGGTGCGATTTTTATCGCGACGTGCTCGGGTTTTTCCGCTATCTCACGTTTGACGACAAAGACATTTCGACCGAATATTCGGCCCTGATGTCGATCGTCATGTCGGATGGAGGCCACAATATCAAATTCCCGATCAACGAGCCCGCCGAGAGCAAAAAAGGTAAATCGCAGATACAGGAATACATAGATTTTTACCGCTCCGCCGGCGCCCAGCATATAGCGCTGCTCTGTCGTGATATCCGAAGCGCGGTCGCAAAACTCGCCGCAAACGGCGTCGAATTCTTAACCGTCCCCGACAGCTACTACGACGAACTTCCCTCGCGTGTCGGCGACATCGACGAAGACATCGAAAGCCTAAAAAAACTCGGTATCCTCGTAGATCGTGACGAAGAAGGCTATCTATTACAAATTTTCACCAAACCCGTCGAAGATCGCCCGACCGTCTTCTACGAAATCCTCCAACGCAAAGGCTGCAAAGGCTTCGGCAAGGGCAATTTCAAGGCGCTGTTTGTTTCTATTGAGGAAGAACAGCGACGACGTGGAAACCTCTAAGAGTTTTTTTACCACAGATGGACACAGATAAACACGGATAAGAACAAATTAAATCCGTGTCCATCTGTGTTAATCTGTGGCTAATTTCCTTATGAATCCCGATTTTGTAGCGTTTTTGATTGTCCCCGTTATCGTTCTGGCTGTAAAAGAATTCGGTAAGTTAAGAAGTTCGATTTGGCTGATCTTTTTCGTCTATGTCTTTACTTGGTTGGTTACTCGTCAACCTCGCCATTGATTCATCACATCGCTCACTGGACGATGTTATGAGCAGGACGCCGACTCCTTCTGATGAGCTTCTCAGTAAGTGGCAAAATGATGGAGCGGCACAAGTATTTGCTCTGTATCTGGGCTGGATATATTCAAGTATTTATTTTCTGATAAGTTATTTTGCAGTAAAATTAACCGCAGTTTTTATTAAAAAGATTTCAAATCAGCATGAACCTTAAATACCAAACAGGCTTCGGAAATGAATTTGCGACAGAAGCTGTCTATGGGGCTTTGCTGGTCGGGCAGAATTCGCCGCAGAAGGCGCCACTTGGGCTTAATGCGGAGCAGTTTTCGGCATAAGCCGTTTCGGCAGATCGATAGCAAACTGTTCAGATCGTCACCGTTTGATGAGGTTGTGACCACGCCGAATCAGCTTCGGTGGGACGCGCTGCCAATACCGGACGAGCCAACGGGTTTTATTGACGGGATTACGACGATTGCGGGGAATGGAGACTTGTTCGCCCAGACCGGATTGGCCCTGCATAATATGCCTGCAACAAAGGCATGGGCGAGCGGTATTTTTACAATGCCGACGGCGAGATGCTGGGGATCAGAAAAGAAAAAATGAACAAATCTGTTGTCAAAGAACCTAATTGTCATTTGCAGCCAACCGGCCGCAAGGCGTAGCTCTGCCTTGACAACGGTACCGTCTTTAGAGATGTGGTGAACCTTGCGAAATTCACCAAAATTTTGAATATTATCCGAAAATGGATGATGTCGATTTCCGGTTTTCCGGATTCTGTGTCAAAATCCGTTGCAAATACCGACATTTAACATTCCGTCACGGGTGGAACGAAAAATGCCTGTAAAGGTATTCAAGGTATATCATTTCAAAATTGCACAATTCACGAGGAGGATCTTATGACAAATAGGATTGCAAAGACGATCAACTTTTTAAGTCTGACAGCTCTGTTGTTTTCGCTATTCTTGGCTGGAAATGTGATGGCTCAATCCGGAACAACCGGAGTAAGCGGCATCGTTGTCGATCAAGCCGGGGCGGCGGTTCCGGGGGCGGCGGTTCGCCTTACAAACGATGAAAAAGGCTTTAGCCGCACGATCACGACGGATGGCGGCGGACGTTATAATTTCGCCTCAATCTCACCGGGCACGTATAGGCTCGAGGTGGAAGCATCGGGTTTCAAGAAACTGGTGAATTCCAACGTACAGGCCCGGATTGATACGCCAACTGACATGACGTTATCGCTGGAAACTGGTGCCTTGACCGCCGTTGTTGACGTAACGAGTGGGTCTATCGAATCGATTGTGAATACGCAGGACGCGACCATAGGCAATACTTTTGTTGCCACACAGATCACACAACTGCCAACCGATCTTCGAAACATAAACAACCTCCTTGCTTTGCAGCCTGGCGTAACCCGTGACGGTTATGTAGCAGGCGGCCGCAGCGATCAGGCTAACATCACCCTTGATGGGGTCGATATCAACGACCAGCAGACGGGTGGCCGCGGTTTTGGCGGGGACCTTGAACAGGGTTCGGCGCTCCGCTCCACAACGGAATCGGTTGAAGAATTTCGGATAACAACACTTGGAGCCAATGCCGATCAGGGACGCTCATCGGGAGCACAGATTTCGCTTATTACCAAAAGCGGAACGAATAGCCTGAGAGGATCGATGTTCTACTTCAACCGGCCTACGCGCGGTTCAGCCAATAATTTCTTTAACAACGCGGCCGGCAGTTTTGGACCGAACGATGCTGCCGTAATCGCGGGTAGGTCAAAGGTCGGTGATGAGCGTGCTCCGCGTCCGCGTCTTAATCGAGAGGTTTATGGCGGGAGCGTCGGCGGACCGATCAAGAAGGACAAGCTGTTTTTCTTCTATTCCTACGAGGGCCAATATCAGACACAAGAGACGCCGGTTGTCCGTCTCGTTCCCCTTGCTCATGTGGGACTGGGCGAGGTTCGATTCCGCGGCACAGGCCCAAGCTGCACCGGCGGGAATTGTGCGATCCGGCTAGCGGAATTGCAGACAATTTACTCGGCTGTTGGCATCAATCCGGTGGCACTGTCCGCGCTTGCGGCCGCGACCAGGGCTTATCCCGCAAACGATACAAGCCTAGGTGACGGCCTTAACACCGGTGGATTCCGTTTTAACGCCCCAAC
>JANPCJ010000196.1:0-8955 GCA_031430895.1 Chloracidobacterium sp.
CAGGAAGGGTTGCTCTGCACCCGCAAATTCATTTTCGCGGGAAATATTTAGGTTTTCGCAGACGCCAATTGAAACTTTCGCAGACAGTATTTTGAGCAGGGTGCTCGCCGCTCCAGTCAGAGTTCTCGACCAAGAAATATCGCGAAATGGCGGTGAAAAGCTTCGGTATCGACAATTTTGTCTGTCTCATCCACCCAGTTTGGCAGAGTTTGAGAATGTACCAGGCACAGTTCCGCGTTCTGTTTGGGCATTCCGAAGTGCGTGATTCGCCCAAATGCCAGGGCGCCATTCCGCATGATGCCGTCTGACGGAGTTCGCGCCCAACCCGCTTCGACGGTCATACATCTCACACCATGACGGAGACGAACCAGCGAGCCGACCATATTTGAGGAGCCGCGGGCAAAGTTATGCGGCGCCTCGCGCTCGATTGTTAAATTTACGCCGTCTCGCACACCGCGGCCGGCGATCTCGATGACGGTGTCAAAGAGCCACAGCGTTCCGTTCTCACGAATCGAGTCGTTGGTTGCTTTCAGACGCAGGTAATCGGCGACATCGTGACGGCCGGTTTCACCCGCCTTTACGGCGGCTTGGGCAAGCATTTGCGACCAGACCTGGTCGAGTTCGGTCATATGGCGAGGATAGGCCGAGAGAAGCAAAAAGGCAATTTCGTGATATTATTTTGAAACAAGGCGACGCGATTTTCGAGAGTTGTATGAGAGTTTTGGCGACCATTTTACTGTCCGCTTTATTTGTTTTTACAGCGCATTCCCAGCAGACAAAGCCGAAGACCGCCCCCGCTAAACCCAAATCGGCGGACACGAAGTCCAAATCGACGACCTCAAAGCAGAAAACCGGCGACTCGAAATCGAAACCGTCGGCCTCGAAGCCAAAACCATCTGCCTCAAAAACTAAAACGACCGCCGCCAAGACCGTAACCAAACCAAAAGTAATTGTTCCGAAGAAGCCGGATGAGAATGCCGAATGGCAAAAGGCCATTGCGGCGACGGATGCAGCGGAACGCATCGCGGCGCTGAGAAAATTTGTTGAAGCATTTCCGGAATCCACCAAAATTGCCGAAGCCTCCGAGACCGTCGCGATTGCCCAAGCCGCTCTTGGCAACGAGAAATTGCAGGCTGGGGACACGGCCGCGGCGGCGGAGTTCTTTAAGGCTGCAGTGGGAAGTTCGCCCGTCCCGCTGCCCGAACGGCTATTTTCCGAGACGCTTTCAAAATTTCCGGCCAATCTTTATTTTCGAGGCCTGCGCGTCGAGGCGATAGAGATCGCAAAGGCTCTTGAAACCAAGTCTGCGACAAATGCACCGCAAACTCTCGGTATCGCGACGTTTTACATGAGCATCGAGAACGGTTCGGAGGCAAAACGCCTTGCCGAGAATGCAATTAAGCTCGATGCCGCGTCATCGGCGGCATACCAAACGCTGGGCCTGGCGAACCGCATCGATTTCCAGCTCGAAGAGTCGGCGACGGCTTACGCCAAAGCGATCGAGCTCGAACCGGGTTCGCTGACCGCTCGGCGCGGTCTCGCGGAGATGAAACGCTCGCTCGGAAAATCGGATGAGGCGGCCGCTCTTTATCGCGAGATTCTAGGGGCCGACGCGGCAAATGTGCCGGCACAGACCGGCTTGGTTCTTTCGCTCTTTGACGCCGGCAAACGCTCCGAAGCCGAGGCCGAAATGGCGAAGTCGCTGGAAACGAGCCCGGGCAACGTAATCCTGCTCGCCGGAGCCGCCTATTGGTATGCCGTGCAAAACGAGGGTGAAAAGGCAGTCGAGGTAGCCCAAAAGGCCATCGCAAGCGATCCGCGATTCATATGGTCGCATGTTGCTTTGGCGCGTGGCCACATGAGCCGACGGGACCCGATCGCGGCGGAGAAGACGCTGCTTGCCGCCCGGCGATATGGCAATTTCCCAACGCTCGAATATGAGATCGCCTCGGCACGGCTCGCGGCCGGATACTATCGCGAGGCGGCCGAGGAACTGGCGAAGAGTTTTTCGGTCAAGAATGGCGTCATCTATGCCAACATCGGCGGACGCGTTCCTAAAGACTCGAGAAATTTTGCCGAGCTTGTCGGATTTGAACGGCGGGCGAGTATCTTTGCACCCACTGCGGCCGACAGCCCGGAAAATGCCGCCAGGCTGACGGCTTTGCTCGAACTGAAACAGGAACTCGATTCGCCGCAGCCGCGGTCGGAGATCGCGGCAAGGGCGGCCGATGAATTTGTTAAAGGCGACGACAAGATGAAACTCCACCGCCAGATTTTTACGGCGACCCGGCTCTTGGAGAAAAAAGTTTCGTTGCCAAAGGTCGTTGAATTGGCAAAGGCGGCCGCCGGCAACATCGACGCCGGGCTTGATGTGCCGCAGCCGTCAGTTGCGGTAATGGCGGCCGAGCTCTACGAAAACCGCTCGCTTGCCTCCATTCGCGGCGAGTATGTAAATGTACCCGATCTGCCGAGGTCGACGCTTTCCGCGATCCTTCGCGGCCGCATTGAGGAGATCAGCGGCTGGGCGGCCCTCGAAACGTACGACGCGACCGAAGCCGTTATCCGGCTCAAACGTGCCGTCAGTGTGCTGCCCGTGGACAGCGCCTGGTGGCGGACCAGCACCTGGCGGCTAGGCTCGGCAATGGCCCGCGCCGGAAAAGACGCCGACGCACTGGACTGGTACATAAGGAGTTATAAGAGCAGCGGTCCAAGCAGCATCAGCTATGGCGTCATCGAGACGCTTTATAAGAACGTGAATGGCAATCTGGACGGCCTGGAAACGCGAATCGGGAAAAATCCCGTCTTGGCCCCGTCGGCCGAAACAATCGCTAAGAATCTGGAACCATTTCCGACACCCGAAGCGAAGCCGGAGCCGACACCGGAAAGAACTCCGTTTCGGCCACGGCGTGACATAATACCGGCGTCTGTTCCGGTTGCTACGCCCGCAATTGTAAAGCCTGAACCTACGCCAGCCGCGACGCCTGAAGAAGTGAAGCCGCAACCAACGCCAGTCGCGACACCGGAGGAAGTCAAGCCAACGCCATCGCCGGAATCAATACCCATCGTAGCCCCAAGTGTAAATCCCACAGTGGAGCCAACGCCCGAACCGACGCCCACGCCGGAAGAGGTAAGGCCAACACCCGAGCGCGTCCCGGAGCCAACACCGGATACAACACCGGTCGCTATCCCGAGTGAAACACCGCCCCCGACCACGCCCGATCCAACGCCCACGTCGTCGCCCGAGAACGCACAGCCGACACTAGTGCCGGAAACATCGCCCCAACCGACGCCCGATCCGTCACTCGTCGCCACGAATACAGAGCCGAAAGCAGAACCAACGCCACTCGCAATTTTTGAGGAGAAAACAGTCCCCAAAAAGCCCGTCGTTTCGCCACCGCCCGCTGACAACAAGACCGGCACGAAACCCGCAGGCGCAGCCAAAGAACTATTTCCGGCAGTTGTAATAACTATTCCGACCAACGAGACGACCAAATTGGAAACGGAGGAAAACGCCGCCGCGACAGAGGCCGCTCCCGAGGCGGCGAAGCAGACCAACGAACCGAAACCTGAGAACTCGCGCGTTGTGGTGAGCCAGTTCCCTCAAAATCCGCCTGTTACCGGCACCGGGCGCCCTCGGTTCGCTGAATTCAAAACGACGACCAGGCGCGAATTGATCGAGCCGTGCAAATTTATTGTCAGCGAAGATAACCTAACGATTCGAAACGGCGGCGGCGGTCTGGCCGTGGTTGTTGGGCTGGAGAATGACGGCGATTTGGAAGGCTTGACGGCACTGTCGACCAGCCCGGAAGATGTCAGCGTCAGGCGAGAAATTATCGCCGGCGTAAAGTCGCGGGCGCTATTTGTCGTCAGCTCAAAAACCGCCAGAACCGGCGTATTTCAAGTAAAATTTGAACTGCCCTGCGGCGAACGCGAGATCGTAGTCCGCGTCCGGCAGGAGTAGGTCACCTCCGAACCACCTGCGGTAGCGGCCGCTTGAAGTCTAAATCACTTCCTCTCCCGAAAATGCCACAAGCGTTCCTATTTTGTAGCCAAAATCCCGGATGTATTTGTCGATTGCGAGCTTGTATCGAACGGCCTCTTTGCGTGATCCGGTGACGACCATTGCCTTAGCTTTTCCGGCGAGCTGGTGAGCTACGTTCTCTCGAAAGTGCTCGACAATAATCGCGACCTTTTGGCTAATGTTATACGGATGAAGCCTGACCCACCGCATAACTTGTTTGAGAGCTTCGCTCTTTTCAACCTCTTCATCGTCGTACTCTTTCCCGTTATGAGCCAACTTGAAAGCAAGTCGATATGGCGTGTAATTCTTGAGAACATCCAAAATGAAACCCTCTTCGATTGCTTGTTGCATCGAGTAAAGGTGAAAGGGTTCCGGCAAGCCGGTTTCTCCAGGTCGTCCAAACATTTCGAGAGTCTTGGCTTTTGGTGTGGCGGTAAACGCAAAATAGCTTATGTTCTTCGGTTGAACACGGCTGTCCATCGCGGCGAGCATTACATCTTCGGCGCTGATTTCTACACCCTCTTCGATTTGTTCGGTCGTAAGAGCGAGCTTCAATTTCTTTGCAGCATTCCCGGTCTGCGATGAATGAGCTTCGTCCGCAATCACCGCGAAGGTTCGATCCTTTAGAGCGACGTTTTTTCGCAGTTCGTCCAAAACGAAAGGGAAGGTTTGGATCGTGACAATGATAATTGGAGTTCTTTCAATGAGAGCCTTGGCTAATTGTTCGGACTTTACACCTTCTTTCTTGATCCGACAGACGACACCTTGCTTATGCTCAAACTGGTAAATGGTCTCTTGTAATTGGTCATCGAGAACCGTTCGATCGGTTATCACAATTACGCTGTCGAAGAGCTTCTTATCTGCTTCGTCGTGAAGGTCTGATAGCTGGTGCGCGAGCCAGGCAATCGAATTCGACTTACCGGAACCAGCCGAATGCTGTATCAAATACTTCTGACCGGCCTTCTCGTTGCGTACCGTATCAATAAGCGTGTTGACGGCCTCAAGCTGGTGGTATCGAGGAAAGATTAGCTTCTCGGTGACTCTCTTCTTACCGGTGTGATCCTTTTTCTCTTCGCGTTCTAGGTGAACGAAACGACCTAATATCTTTAATAGGTTGTCGCGTTGTAAGACTTCTTCCCAGAGGTAACTTGTCCGGTATCCTTTCGGATTCGGTGGGTTTCCCGAGCCCTCTTCATAACCGAGATTGAACGGCAAAAAGAATGTGTCCGAACCTCTGAGTTCGGTCGTCATATAGACCTCATCCGAGCTTACAGCGAAATGCACTAAGGCTCTCTTTTTGAAGGCCAGTAGAGGCTCTTCATGCTTTGTGACCTTGTCTTTGGGTTCCCGGTCGTGCCTATATTGGCGGATTGCGTCGTTTACGTTTTGGGTGAAATCAGTCTTGAGTTCGGCGGTTGCAACCGGGATTCCATTGACGAAGAAAACAAGGTCGATTGATTTCCCATTGTCCTGGCTGTAATGGACTTGCCTTACTACACGGCATCGAACCTTGGAGTATTTTCCTAAGACATCGGCATTGAGTGAATGACTCGGTTTGAACTGGCAGACCCCGAACTTTGCATTGAGGTGCTTGAATCCATGTCGTAATACTTGAAGCGAGCCTTTGTCGTTCATTTCGGCGCAAGCGCGTGAAATTAGAACTTTCTCTTTTTCTTCGTCAGTTTTGATTGGGAGCTTGTTCCAATCTCTCGCGTTCGTTTCCTTTAACCACCAAATGAGGTCTTCTAGATAGATCGCATGTTCGCGGTCGTAATTCTGCCAGTCGCCTTCCAGCCAACCGTGAGCGGTTAGATGTTCGATAACTTCCGTTTCGAATACGATTTCACGATGGAGATCAGGCATTTAGTTCTTCTTGGCCGTTTTCGGCCTCCTGTTCAAGCAAACGGGTAAACTCATCGAGTTTCGCCATCAAGAGCTTTTTGTCGGGCAATTTGGTTTCGAAATCCGCGATCATGGCCGGCGACATTGTTGCGGGCAAGGGAATATTCGACGACCGTTTGATCTTTGCCCTTACACAGCAAAACGCCGATGCTCGGATGTTCGTTCTCCTTTTTAAAATCGCGATCGAGGGCTTCTAGGTAAAAGTTGAGTTTACCCAGAAATTCCGGCTTGAATTTGTCGGTTTTTAATTCGAACATGACGAGGCATTGCAGACCGCGATGGTAAAACAGCAGATCGGTAAAGAAATCGGTATTGCCGACCTGTAGCCGGTATTCTTCCCCGACAAAGAGAAAATCCTTGCCAATCTCAAGGATAAAATTTCGCATGTCAGCGATCAACGAACGTTGCAAATCGCTCTCATTGTGCTCCGGTAGGTTCAAAAATTCGAAAACATAACTGTCGCGAAAGGTGCCTTCGATCGCCGGGTGCAATTCTCTCAACAGTGGTGAGAGTTTTTGATTGCCGATGATCGTTCGTTCAAAAACCGAGGCCGAGATCTGGCGTTCAAGCTCCCGATTACTGTACCGGTCTTTTGCACATAATCGAAGATAAAACTCTTTTTCTGCGACCGATTTGCAACGAGTCATTATCGTTCGATTATTTGACCAGCTAGTTTCTCTCCACAGTGTGGAGAGTTTTGGCTCGTCGCGATATGTCTCATAAAACTGCCGCATTCGCCATAGATTTTTGTCAGTAAAGCCTTTCGCTGCCGGCTCACTCCTGGCGATAAAAGCGGCGAGATTTATGACCGTTCCGTCGCCCCAATTCTCATTCTCGATCCGCCGGCTGATGTATTCGCCGATATTCCAATATAGATCGATCAAATGCGTATTGACCACGCGAAGTGCCGCCGACCGGGCGTCGCGGATCAGATCGACAACGGCAAGGAAATCGGATTGCGGAACAAGATCAGCCATAAATAATATGCAACACTAAAACATTTTTCGGCCCTGCGTAAACTCCATATTGCGTGCGACACCCGATTGCCTTCTTTTTTGAACTATTCGAATTTTTCGAATAGTTGACGCGGAATCAAGTTTGTGTGTCGGTAGCCCGCACGTGAGGCTCAACACTGTTATCGAACGAGCTAATCATATATGATCCTCGATCCACAGTTGAGTGGTCTCATCGCATTGGATATACCTGATCTTTAGCCCTTACTGACGTGCGGGCTACTGACACGCTCCCCGGACATCGATTTTTCCTGTGACAGCCGCCGAAATTAGGGCGGTGCGATGTTCTTTCATCAACTCGATTGCTTTCTTGGCCTTCTCGATTAAGAGGTCAATCTTTGTGGTTTCGCGGTCGAGATATTCTGCGATTTGCTTTTGCTCTTTGAGCGGCGGTTTCGGAAACCTGTATTTCCGAAGTTGCTCACCTGTGAGGTGCGGAATGGTTGCGGTTCCGCCAGCCAATACGACGCCGGTTTCGACAACATTTCTCATACAGTAATAGAAGAATCTAGGCTCTTCATCATTCGACCATGGACGAAGACGATGTAGTGCTTTTTGGAAAGCACAATGGTCAAGCTCGCCCTGCCAGATTGCAGTCTGTCCGATTCCTGCGCCACCTTCACAAATGAGAACATCGCCTGTGCGAAGGGAAAACCGTCCAACTTCATCGGGCTTGATGTCAAAAACGGGCAAGTCAGCAATGTTGATTCGATCCCAATTCACATCCGCATTTCGCAGATACGGGATTGGATGATTTCCCGTGAGTTGTTTTTCGTCCAACATTTTCCCTAAGACTGCATGGTAACGAGCGAAGACCGAAGGTGTCGTCCAGTGTTCTGGAATAGCTCCAAGCCAATCGATTCCCGAATCTTTCAACAATACTTTGGAGTTAAGGCCTTTTGTTACGGCTTGCGAAATCAGGGCTTGACGCTTCTCTTGTGAAAGCTCGATAAGGCGCGCTTGTTTGCCTATTAGTTCATCAATCTTCGCCGTTTCCGAGTCCAAGAATTGGGCAATCGCTTCTTGTTCTTCAACCGGTGGTTCGGCGATTGGCGTATTGTCGATAGAATACTTGCCTAGTCCAAAACGAGTGACACCTGATGCTTCATTGCAAAAATAGGCTCTCGTGAATTCGCTTTGGAGTGAATAATAAAGGAATGAGCCGAAAAGCATTCGACATTTCGGTCGAATCAAAGATAAATGGTATCCGCAGACAACACCTGCAAGTTCGCTTGGAACATAAGCTGGAATGCCTATATCGTTCGGTGTTTCTGAGTCCTTTGTCATAAGAACATCACCGGCTTTTAGCTCGAAGGTTTCAATTTGATCTTTTGTCGCGCTTGCCGACATAAAAGGAATCTCTCTTGTTATTCGCTCGTTTTTATAAACATCAACATAGTTGCAGAGAAGAACCCGCTTCTGAGTTTCCACCGTTAGTTTGTCAACATTGCTTGCCCTCACGTTTGCAAGACGCTTTAAGCGAGCCAATTTCCAATGCTCCGGAATCTCTCCAAGCCATTCGATGCCGGAATCTTTATATTTTGGATACGGTCGCATCATACAGTTCTTGTCGCGGGCGGCGACGGATGTTAAAGCCTATGGTGCCTGGAAGTTGCTCCTTATAAATTGCCAGTAGCTTTTGAGGCTGTGTCAAAACGCATACTATCCCCGGCTTCGCCGAGCGGAAAAGCTATGCTTTTCCGAAGGCCACAGATTTTTTGCGGCTATGCCGCCGCTGCCCGCTTGAGATAACCTTTTTTCACTGGCCGCAAACCGGCGGCGGAGCCGCGAAATCTTGTAAAACCTTAACGGAAAAGCATAGCTTTTCCGCTCAGCAAGCGGCAGAGCCGAAGAAAAACAATCTCACACCGTCACCTCCTGCAAGATCGCCAATATCTCCGCCGTCACCTTTTGCAGATCGGCATCGATTTCCGCTAACGAACGCGGCGGAACGTATTTATAGAAATGCCGGTTGAATGGTATCTCGTAACCGACCTTGGTTTTGCTATGGTCGATCCA
>JANPCJ010000197.1:0-7493 GCA_031430895.1 Chloracidobacterium sp.
ATTTTTCTCCCGCAAAAGCGCAAAGATAAGGCAAAAGGAGATAACCATCTAAGTAGCCCTTGTTCAAAAATCCTAATTGGCACGGTTTCAGTTACGTCGAAATTTGGTATCTTTGTTCAGAAGTTTATTCACAATTAAGAAGTCTTTTTTGTTTGAGAATGGGCTTTCCGCTCGACGAGGACATAAACCTCTCTCAGTCTTCTGATCGTGACCGTTTTAGGAGAATTTAATGGAAGATGAAGGTATCGCACAACCCGAGCCAAAGTTAGACGCGAACACTTTTCGCTATGTGGACAGGCTGCAGATAATCGCGGTTGTCATCGGCATCAAAGGCATTCTGCTCGTGTTTGGGGGGCAGGTGTTTCAAGCTCTGGCGGATCAGAAACTGGCGACGTTTGTCGAGTGGCTGAATATCTGGCATCGCTGGGATGCGGTACATTACCGCAAGCTGGCCGAGGTTGGATACAGCGGCGCGGGGGAGATGAGGCCGTTGATGGTGTTTTATCCATTATTCCCGTGGATGATTAGATTTCTAACATATCTGACCGACAACTATGTCCTCAGCACCTTTTTGATCTCTACCGTGGCGTCGGTCGTGGCCGCAGTCGTGTTTTACAACCTGGTAAGCCTGGATTACTCTCGAAAAACCGCCATGCGGGCCGTCTGGTTTCTGTTTATATTCCCGACAAGCTACTTTCTTCACATCGGATACACCGAAAGCCTGTTTTTGGCACTTGCGCTCGGCTGCATTTACGCCGCACGGACGGGAAATTGGATGTTGGTAGGAATTATAGGCGCACTCGCCTGCCTGACTCGCGCTAATGGGCTGGTTCTGGTCCCGGCGGTCGCTGTTGAAATCCTGCACCAGTATTGGTTAACAAGACGCTTGGATATCAGATGGCTTTGGGTTGCGATGATGCCCCTGGGTTTCGGGGTTTATCTTGCCATCAACGCCTCTGCGGCCGGCGACGCATTCGCTTTTATTCCGATCCGCCAGGAAGCTTTCTACATTTCCTCCGCCCCGCCATGGATTGGCGTCCAGGCCGCAATCGGCCAGATGGGCAGGTCGCCGTCGCAAGCGGAAATGCTTGGAATGCAGGAATTCATCTTCATCGCGCTCGGATTCGTGTGCGCGGTCATCAGCTGGTTCAAGCTGAGACCGATCTACAGCGTTTGGATCACGTTTACGTGGCTGCTCGTCGTCAGCGTTACCTTTATCGCAAGCGTTCCTCGGTACACGCTGACAATGTTTCCGATTTTTATTCTTTTCGCTATACTTGCTAAGCGTCCATACTGGCTGGCTTTGATTTCCGTTTGGTCTCTGCTCTACCTCGGTTTCTTTTCCAGCCTGTTTGTTTGGGGCCGCTGGGCATTTTAACCCTGACGCAGGCAAATCATGGAGTTGTGAATGTTGGCATTACTTTATTTGGCGGGCATGATTTACTTCGGCGACCGCGTCTGCCGCTATTTCTACCGCACTGATTCAATTCAGCACCGCCTTGCCACATCGTTTTTGGTTGGACTGCTGCTTAGCAGTATCGTAACCTATCTCGCCTCGCTGGCCTTTGCCTGGACGACTCAACCGCTTATTTTTGGCAATCTTGTTTTCCTTGCCGTCGTAGGGCTTGTGACCTTTAAAATGCCGGGCCGCCCGCGTTCGCTTTACTATGACGCTAAATATGAGCGGCCCGAGGGCGAGGACAAATGGGACTGGCTGTGCATGGGCCTGTTTTTTGTCTTCAGTTGCTGGCTCATGTTCTCGACGCTCAGCTTTCCGAATGGGGATTTTCAGTTCGGGTATAAGAGTTGGAGCGATTTTGGAGCCAATCTTTCAGTTTCGCAAAGCTTTATATTCGGCCACAACTTCCCTTCCGATCACCCGTTTTTTCCCGGCGAGATTTTGCGATACCACTTTTTGTTTTGGTTCCAGAGCGCCAATCTTAGCTTTCTGGGCCTGTCCCTGGTCGCCGCTATCAACCTCCTGAGCATCTTGTCGATGATGTCCGTTGCCATTCTTATTATGGCTTTCGCCGAGCGGGTTTTTGGCTCGAGGAACGTCGGCCGCATCGCCGCCGCCCTATTTTTTGTTGGATCGAGCTCACTTTCATATATCCCATTTCTATATTCATATCCCAGTCTCGGCGAAGCTCTGAGCGCCATATTAAAGACAACCCAATTTCTAAATTCCGGTTTTCCATACCGAGGCGAAGGTTGGGGCGCTCTGACGGTTGATATTTACGCAAACCAAAGGCATCTGGCCAGCGGCATCGGGCTGCTCTTTGTTGTACTCATCTTCCTTGTTGGGTTTTTTCAGCATAAAAGGTCGAGGGAAATAGTCTTTGCCGCCCCGATTCCAAATCCCGCAACGCCGCAAGTTTTCGACGATATGGAACCTGACGACGCGGCACCGGCGGACGACACCGCCACGGACGATGTTCTCGCTCCTCCTTATGATCTTGAACCAGAGGCCACCGAACAAGCAAGCGAGACAGGGACGGAGAATACGCCGGCATCTCTATATGAAATCGACTCGGACGACGATACTGATGAAGCTGCGGTGGACGAGCTTTTGGCCCCGGAACCCGAGATCGCTCCCGATATTTCGGAGGATAAACCGGAACGCGCAAAGGATGTCGATTTTTGGTCGGATCTAAAACCGCTTCTATTTTCCGGTGCTATTGTCGGCATGCTGCCATTCTGGAATAGCGCCGTTTTTGTCGCCGCCGCAATTATTTTAGGCAGTCTTTTCCTCCTTTTTCCGTACCGCCGTTATCTGGCGTGTCTGATCGGGATGACAATCCTCATCGGGCTGCCGCAGGTGCTCTTGCTCAGGTCAGGCGATTTGACGCCATCCAGCTATTCTTTGTTCACGTGGGGCTACACGATCGCCAACCCAACCCTTTACAAGGTAGTGGAGTTTCTACTGTGGACATTCGGTTTCAAATGGCTGCTCATTGTTATCGCTTTATGGTTCCTTACCGGTTCTCATCGCCGTTTGTTTCTGGCTTTATCGAGCCTGGTGCCGGTTGTTTTTTTATTCCAGCTCAGCACGGATGCTTTCAATAATCACAAGCTTCTAAATGTCTGGGAAATTTTCGCCAGTCTTTTTGCCGCGTACGCGCTATGGCGTATCGGCAAAGGCGGCATACTTCGCTCGGCGTTTGCGGTTGTCCTGACATTGACAATGTGTCTCGGCGCAATAATTGATCTTTTTCCGGTTTACAACGACCCGCCAATGAAGGTCGCATACCGAAACGATCGCCTTACGAATTGGGTATTTGAGAATACGCAGCCGACCGATATTTTTCTCACTCAAACACATCTTACTTATCCTATCCTTTCGGCGGGTCGTCGAATCTATCTTGGCGCCACGCTCTTCGCTTGGACCGCCGGTTATCAGGTTGGTGTACGCCAGGCCATCTACACGCGCATGTTTCAGGAAAGCGACCCGGATCAACTCGTTCGTCTGTTAAATGAGAACAAAATTGCCTATGTATGCATCGACGATGGGCTGAAATCGAATGATTTGATTAGAAACCTTAACGAATCAGTGTTTCAAGAGCATTTTGAAAAGGTCTTTGTGGACACTGAGCGACAGTATGGAAACCTTACAATTTACAAAGTCCCGGCCGGCCCGGGAGGCGGTGCTCCCGCGAATAACCCCGCCGTTTCGGGTGTCGATACGAGCATTCCAGCCGTCACGGCCTTCGAGGGTGGACAGGGAAAAGGGCGCGGCCAGCTTAACGGCCCTCGCGGCATTGCGGTGGACGCGGCCGGTAATTTTTATATTGCGGACACCGGCAATGCGCGAGTCGAGAAATTCTCGCCGGATGGAAATTATCTTGCGACCGTCGGTTTTTCCGGAGTAGGCGGAGGTGAATTGCAGCAGCCCAATGGAATTGCGGTTGACCCGGCAGGAAATATCTACGTCGCCGACGCGTCGAGCCAACGTCTGCTCACATTTAACCCGGACGGTACGCCCGGCAAGCAATTGTCGGCGTCGGAACTCAAATATTTTGGGGCCCGTTCCGTTGTAACTGGCCCGAATAAACTGCTGTACGTGCTGGATCAGGGCAATTCACGCGTCGCCGTGGTGGACCCGGCAAGCGACAGAGTTTTTGAATGGGGAAAATACGGCACCGGCGACGGCGAATTCGTCGAACCGACCGGGCTCGAAATCGGCGACAACCGTGTTTATGTCGCTGACACGGGCAATAATCGAATTCAAACATTCGATCTCGATGGCAAATTTATCAGCCAGTGGCCTGTACCGGAATGGACAACTTATCCGTGGCGTTATCCTGACATGGCCTTTGATATCGACACCAGGAAACTCTATGTGACAAGTCCTATCGATAAAGAAATACTCGTGTTCGATTCGAGCGGCAACCGCCTCGAATCTCTAAAGCCCCCCGATCCGACCGTGCTCGAAAACCCATCCGCTCTCGCCATCTCGACCACAAAATCAGGCAAGCGGCTTTACGTCGTCAATACCGGGAGTTCTAAGGTTTGTGTTTTCGAACTACAGACCGAAGCTAAAAAAGAAAAGACAGCAAAGCAAAGGTAACTGAGCATATTTAGGCTGCGTCCGTAGCCGATTGTAAATTTGGCCAACGGGGTTATCACCGTATGGTCCCTGCTGTTCCTGGAAAAACGAAATTCGTTGCGATTTACCACCCACTCGCTTCCGCATTCGATCACTCTATTCTAACGCCATGTCGGTAGCGTCAGGCAAATCGGTGTAAGGTCCAACGAGCCGAATTACTGTAACTTCGTCGCCCTGAATCTCGAAAAGTACTCGATAGCGGCCGAAGTGATATTGCCTAATTTCCTGATCGATGTATCCGTTCTCCGGCGCCAGGATGCAACTCAACGGAAACTCGCTAAGGCGTTTGGTGACGGAAATGTAAAAATCTCGCAACCAGACATCTGCTTGGTTCTTTCCCCAAAATAAAAGGCCCCATTCGTAGGATTTCAGTACTTCCTCATCGGCTTCGGACGAGAAGAATACTTTGTATCTAGCCATGAAACTCCTAACGCGCCGCCGTTCTTAGTCCAACGTGATGCCGTATTTCTTCGAAATCTTTGTAAAGACTTCCTCGGCCGGAATGCGTTCGCCTCCATTCCGAAGCTTGGCGATCCGTTGCTTAAGAACCTCGACAGATTCCGCAAGCTCGCGCTCGTTTAAGGCATTTTGGTAGCTTTCCGCATCCTGAACGACTGCTACAGCTTGTCCGTTAACCGTCAACACAATCGACTGCTTCGTTTCCTGAACTTGCTTAACAAGCCGCGATGCATTTTTCTTAAATTCGCTCAGTGTTTGGATGTCTCTAATTATGTTCATTTTCAAATTGTATCGCAAAGGCCTGAATAAAGCTTTCTAAACGGAGCTATATTCAGACAGCAAAGATTTTCAACTTAAACTCGTCATTCGCAATATATACCTCCGGCTTCCGACCCGAGAAGCGGTTTGATTGTCGCAAGATCATCGGCAGGCCGCCGTGCGGGGCATTTATGCCGTATTCGCGGCGGGTGAAAATGGCGGCGATTTGCGGGTTGAGCCGTTGGGTAATGCCGTAACGGATAGCGCGGGCGGCGGGCGGTGAAAAACCGTTTGTACGGCGCGGATTTACGAATTCTATCGCGTTGTCGTAAACATTTATTCGTGTGCGGATGTCGCGCATGGCAAGATCGCGGTGCATCAGGGCGTTTATGATGGCCTCCGACACCGAGTAAAAATGATAATTTCCTCGGGCCTGCACAATCGCGTCGGTAACCAGCGAGAGTTTGCGTTTCGGCGGCTCCTTGCCGAGATCGGTGTACCGCTTTATGAACGTCAGTATGCTCTCATATTGCGTGTGCAGGTTGCCCTTGACCTCGACGGCTTCGATCAGTTGGGCTGAACCGTTGTCGCCTGAGAATCGCGCGACCGTCACATTCGATCTCGGCAGGAGCTCGGCGACTCGATCGTTTTTCCCAAACAAAAGCAGGGCCGCGACCGTCGGGAAAAATTCATCCGTCGTGCCGACAGCGAGCATCAAGTCCTTTCGCAGAAAATCGCTCGTTTGGTAAAGGCTCGAGTTCGGAGCGTTATCATCAAACCCGCTGGCAAAAGACCAAAGCAGGGCGTCGTCAAAATCCTCTTCACTCACGCCCTGCAACGGAATATTCTCAAACCCAAGCGGTTTGATCTCGTCGAGCCAGGCCGAAAGCTCGCCTCGCGACACTTCCCTCTTCTCCGCCCCAAAACGCAGATAAAACCGCCCATCCCGCGTCCGATAAGGCCGCCGCTTGCCGTCAATATCGAGCGCGACGATCCGTTTGCCGCTGTCAAAAGCGATCGTGTCGATCATCGGCACGAGCGAAGGCACGATCTCTTCGCGGCAAATGCGGGCAAGTTCCTGCTGCACCCATTCGGGATTGCCAACACCCTCGATCCGCAGTTGGTCGTTTACGCCAAATATAATCGTGCCGCCATCCGTATTCGCGAGCGCGACAATTCCCTGCGCGATCTTCTCGCTATTCGAAAGCTTCACCTTCAGTTCAAGATAAGTGTCCTCGCCGCCGCGGATGAGCCGCAAAAGCTCTGTCCGCGTCGTCACCGGCGCGGTGCTGTTTACAAGATATTCCTGAAGTGTCTGTTCGTTTGAGGGTTCAAAACGCTGCGTGTGACGAAATTTTCTTCGCGGCATCAGTGTTTGGCGTGCAGTTTATGTAAAAGACGGCCACGCTACCGCCCGAATGTTTCATGGGAAAACACTACTGGATTAAATTTCAACAAGGTTATTGAAACACTGAAACTCGGAATTGTAAATTCGCCGAACTGCCCTGCCGAGCGTGAAAGTCAAATTACTAGACTATGCCAATGCCTTTTCTCGAGATCTCCTGCGGCTGTGTTTTTCGATAGCGTTTTCAGCCAGCTCTGCCAGGGGCAAAACCATAAAAAAGCTCATTGGATAAATCGCCACTTCGCCTTCTTCGTCGATGACTCGTGCTTTGTCTCCACGCAATCTCCCACAAACTTGCGGCACTCATAACTAAATCAATTTCCGATTCGAGCAGAAATCTGGCCGTTGTACTAAGTGCGGCATCGTTGTCGATAAAATAGAGAAACGCATTTGTATCTAGCAATATCCGTGTAAATTCCGTCGACTCGTTCACGGTTGATACTCCTCGAAACCATCGAGCGGAGCGTCGAAATCATCCGACATTTTTATCAAGCCTTCGGCGCTCCCGGCTTTACGACGCTTCTTGACATTGCCGTTCTGCTCGTTTTCGTCATACAAAACAATTACCCGCACCCGGCTCGGCGCATTGTCCGGCAAATCTTCATCTAAAACAATCTGATGATTCGCGTTATTTGTCCCGGTTGTTTCAATTGCTGTCAGCATCGCTAAATTCCGCCGCCTCGATTTTACTACAATTTTTATAAGTCCGAATATCTTCATCACATATCGCGCTTGAAGTAACGCAGCAAGGCGTTTCGCTTAATC
>JANPCJ010000198.1:0-4594 GCA_031430895.1 Chloracidobacterium sp.
AGCCGCCGGACCTTAAGCCCGTTAAAACGGGCTGAAAATCTCTTCGCCGCTTTACCCCGCCGTAAACGACGGGGCTATGCTGCCTGCGGGAAAGCTCGTAAACGAGGCTAGCTACCTACTAAGGGTGATCTCATTCCACCAAACAAAAATAAAGAAGCCGACGGGTATACAAAGCAACGCGATGAGCGTTACCGATGCCTTTCTCAGAATCGATGTCTTTCTCGTCCAAAGAACCAGTAAGCTGATAGCCAACGGGACAAGCGGAACTCCAAAAAGGTAGAGCGATCCGACATTAAAATAACCCGCGAGAAGTGCGGATAAAATTGTCATGAAAGCTGTGAGTCGAAACCGGAATTGGGTCGCGAGTTCCATCTATTTTTCGCCTCTTCCTCTCGATAAAGTTTTTAGCAATTCTTCCAGATTTTTCAACTGCATCTTTGTTCCTTCGCCAAAGCCGCCTTCGATCATCCTCTCTAACCGTTCCAAGGACTCATTGTAGATAGAGATACTGACCTTTGTCGTTCCGTCTTGCTCGCTGAAAGTCAGGTCCCAATCAGATCCAGGCAATTCGAGGTTTTCATCTTTGTCGGCAAACGCGTTAAAGATCTTGAAATTGCTCTTGGGCGTAATGGAGGTATACTTCTGAACGGCCCAACGTTCGCCGCCGGGGCTTACCATCGCGTAAAATCTCCGGCCTCCGACCTCGAAGTTCATAACAGTTGTTCGTGACGTCATGGGTTTTGGTGCCCACCACTGATCGAGGAGTTCAGGCTTTGTATAAGCGTCCCAGACCAGATCGAGATCCGCGTCAAACTCTTTTGTTATTAAGGCCGTCTTCGTCTCTTTGTTGACTATAAATTCCATATTTATCTCCATTTCTTCGATCGGTGCGGAAGCCCGCGCGTAAGCAAGGGCGTAACACGGACGTTGAAGGTTACGCCCTTACTGACGTGCGGGCTTCTGCAATTTCATCACCTCAAGCACCTCGCCGAGTTGCTCGAACCGGGTTTCCCAGATCTTTCTGTACTGCTCCAGCCATTCGTCGATCTCTTTCATTTTGTCTATTTCGAGATGGTAATAGATCTCTCGCCCTTTCTGTTCTTGTTGGATAAGCTCACACTCCGTCAAAATGCGTAGATGTTTTGAAACAGCTTGCCGGCTGGTGTCGAAATGCTCGGCAATAGCGTTCGGCGTCATTGCCTGCAACGCGGTCAACGCAATGATCGCCCGCCTTGTCGGGTCAGCTATGGCTTGGAAAATATCTCTTTTCATGATTACGAATACCAGTATGCAACTAAACGGTTGCAGATGTCAAGTGCAACCGAACGGTTTCGGGAATCTAGCGAAAAAGGCGAACTGTCGAAAATCGATTTTGCAGGTCGAATTGCGCGGTTTTGACGTTTGGAAAGCGATATCTGTGACATGGAATGCAATTCAGGTGAGATGAACTGCGATCCGCGTGACACGGAACATAACGTGCGGTCAGGAAAGCAATCCGACTGGCTTGGAATTTCTTCCGAATCGGGTATATTATGTTCGCATTAAATAGTTTTTGGTGCGAGATTTCGATAAAACCTAATAAATACCTGAAGGCCGCAAACCAAAGACGCCAGCCGGCGGCGGGATCGAGTTCGGAGGTCAAAAATGAAGTCAAAAATAACGGTTCGTCAACAATTGCATCTTGTACCGCAAATCTTCAGGACGGTTTTGATAGCTGTGGTTGTTTTGTTTATCATGTCAGGCAGTTTGGTTGCCCAAGCCAAATTGCCGTTCGTTGGAACGCGGACCTTCTGTTTCGGGGGAGATATTGGTGGAGACGACCGCATTAGGGCGATAGTTACAATAACCGCAACCGGCGTAACGACACTCAAGACGAATGCATACAATAGCGCAGGTTGGGGTGGAGATTCTCCGACATACCGCTATGAGAATTTCTCTGGAAAGATGGATAGGAAAGGCGTCGTTTATCGCGAACCCCGTGTCCCGCTTCTTGAGGTCAGCTCGGGAACGGCCATACGTATATTTACCGAACAGGACTGGATGGAGGGAACACTCTGTAATTCATCCGAGGTGCTGCCCAAGGAAACCGTCGCTGTTAAACCTACTTCCGTTGCAGCGGCTAAGAAGGGCAGCATCGCCAAAAAAAGTACTCCGCAATCAACGAAAACAACAACGACCCTGGAACAGATCGTGGCGCCGTTTGCTCTGCCTATCGACAGCCCTGATAAAGAGCCGGGCTGGAAATCCGCTGATGAAGCTGTAGGTGTCCGCTGGGACTATCGCAACCCTCCCCGCAATGGGGAATATGGCCGCTCTGGGCCCGCAAATTTGCGCGGGCATGGTGTCGTTGACGTAAGCTTTAGTGGAAGCAAAACAACTGTTTCCGAAATCGAAGTCGTTATTGGCCACTTGTATTCGTTTAACCTTCTTTGGGAACCGAATGAGCACTTAAAAGTCCTACGTGCACAATTTGGAGATAAGGTTTCGATACATTCGCTCAATAAATGCAGCGAAGAGTTTGACGTGTACGAGATCGTTTTAGAAGGCAAAAGGCCTATCTATGTTGAGATAAGTGCATCCGCTGGGACCAATGGCGTGGGCGGAAATCTCACTTTTTTGTTTTTCCAACGCAATGAAAAGATCGAGAAATGTGACCCATCTAATAACCCTACACACTAGTTCGGAGGTCAAAAATGAAGTCAAAAATAACGGTTCGTCAACAATTGCATCTTGTACCGCAAATCCTCAAAATAGCTTTAGCATCTGTGGTTATTTTGCTTGTCCTTTCAGGCAGCTTACTTGCCCAGCGGCGGAAGGCTGCGGCTCCGGCAAAGCCTGCTTCGACGCAGACCTATTCATGCGTTCCATTTGAAGAAGTCAAATTCAAAGATTATGACAGCCTCGTAAAAGCGTATCCGTTCCTAAAAGAAGACAGTGATGGTACGACTACTTCGAGTGAAAATTCTGAGGACACCACTTCGAGTGTAGATCCTGAGGCAAGCTTTTATTTTTCCGACCTTCGTCCAAATGGCATCCCGCAGATCGTATTTATCCACGGCGAGGATAGAGATTCATGTGGAGCCTCAAATTGCTTACTCGAAGCTTACATGGTCAGTGGAAAGGGACTTAAGCCGGTACTGTCTATCTTGGCGCCGTTTGGTTCCCCTGTTTATATCTCTCAAGACCATTCATCGCTGTTAATTTCCTTCAACAATGGAAGAGGAGGATGGGGAATAGGAGAAATGAAATTCAAGAATAATGAATTTCAAGACGTAGACAAGCCTCGTCGATTCCCCAAACTTCCCAAGTGCGGTGAACGCCCAATATGGAATCCCGCCGCAAATAATCCTATTACAACTACCTCGTCGAACGCGCAAAAGCTAGCCGCAGGTAGTTGGCGAGATGAGAATAGTTTAACAACCTATAACGCCGATGGAACAGCGATTAGCAAGTTTGACAGTGGAGTCACTGCGAAAGGCACATGGTCAATCAATGGGGATCTCCTAACAACGGTATGGGTTGAAGTAAACGGCAAGCGATTGGAAAAGCCGAAGGCAGACCGACTACAGATTCTAGAACTCACGCGAGAGAAATTCGTTTCGAAGGGGCCCGACGGAAAGGAATGGCATGCAGTCAGGGTCAAGTAATAGGGCGAAGGGAGTCCAATCCAACTCGCGTCCGATAAATCTCTGCCGGCTACGCCGCTGCTACCGGCAGGAAGAGAGACCACGCGGGAAACGGCGGCACAGCCGCGAAAAAGAAGATTAGCTTACGGTGAAGCCGAGCTTCACCGCCCATCAACGGGCGAACAGAGTGGTTTTCACGCGGAACGTGGCACCCACACTTCACTCAACGTAAAACTGGACGACAAACTTACTTCTCTAAGTAGTGATTATCAGTTTACCGCCAATGATCGCCATTGGAAGCAGGATCGCCGTAAAGATAACGTGATACCAAATGGGAACATACGGCCATGACATAACCGCTTTTAGTATGCCCAAGGCCAGCAGCAGAAAGCCGACGATAAGCGGAGCGCGTGAGTTTTCACCGGCGATCAGCGCGGCCAGCGATCCGGACCCCACCGCGATTATTGAACCGACGACAATATGCGTGAGAAGCATCGTCGTATCCGCTGTGAACTGACCGCCATTTTTAACGGCCTCTTCAAACGCCTTTTGATGTACGCCAAACGCGGGCCAAAGGGCCGAAATGACTTTTTCGCTCACGAACCAAACTACAACCCAAGCAAAAAATCCGCCAATAACGCCCAAAACGATTCGCAGCATAGATTTCTCCTATTTATTTCTTTGAATGTTCGCCGTTAATCCGCAAGAACGAGTTTTCACTCAGTGCAAACTAACAATCTGAATAAGCTGAACAGGCGCGCGCGGACAACTAAATTCCCTTCCCAACTTCCTTTTATCTGCCTGAAGACATTGTCCGTTGTAATCGGTATGCAATGCAACCCGGAACGTTTGCACCCACACTTCACCGGGCGCTAGACTGAGACAACTACATTCCTCTAACGCTGACCAATGACAAACAAATAATAATTCAAATGGCTGAAAAGAAATCAAAACTGGCTGTAGTAAAA
>JANPCJ010000199.1:0-24845 GCA_031430895.1 Chloracidobacterium sp.
GATTCAGGTGCCGGCCAGTTTTGTATTGATGAGTGTGTTTAGTGAGACACCCTGTGCGGTTGATTCCAGGCTCAGGCGGCGGTGGAGGTCATGGGCAGTGGTCAGTATTCAGAATTCAGTATTCAGTATTGAGTGAGGGAAATTCGGCCACGCGGCCGATAAACGCTTTGTCCTCGTCAGACCAGGCGACGTTATAGCTGTAGTCCTCGGGTCGAAACGCGTTGCGGGCGTTTGGTTTGTGAGATGATCTTGTCTTTGCCATATTGCTTTCCTGATAGTGCCTCTAACTTTTTGGCACTCGACCTGATAGTCCACTCTGGCGAGCAGGATGCTCACCCTCCAGTGGGCCCCGGTCGATTTCTTTTCTGAAATTCCAGCCCGATTAAATCTTTTTCACAAATGCCGGTAAAACTTCGGTTTTATTGGAGCAGCGAGTTTTTGAAATCAGTATTATCACGTCCGTTCGCGTGGATTTTGGATGCGAACTGGTGAAAACGCCCGATGCGGCAGCCCATGGGTCAACGCCCCGACCTGTGAGATGAGCCGCTTCGATGCGACAAATCAAACAAATATGTTATACCGAGAGTGCCAAGTCTTTCGATTCCGTTTTACTCACCTATCAATACTTTTTTGCCTGAGCATCTTGCTCGCGGCGTGCGGGCATTCGACCGAGTCGTTTCTCACCAAGGGCGAAGAGTATCTTCAAAAACGAAAATTTCACGCGGCGTTGATGCAGTTCCGGTCGGCCGTCGAATCTGATAAAGATTCGGCAAAGGCCCATTGGGGCATGGCCCGCGCGTATGAAAATCTGGGCCGGTTTAACGAGACACTCGATGAACTGCGTAAAACGGTCGAGATCGACGGGGCCAATCTCGATGCGAAGGCAAAGCTTGGTAATTACTTCCTGATCGTTCAGCCGCCGATGATCGCCGAGGCAGAGGCGATGCGGAACGAGATACTGGCGGCGGACGCTTCCTTCGTAGAGGGACACATTCTGACGGCCTCGATAATGGCGGCGCAGGGCAAGCCCGACGATGAGGTCGTAGGAGCCGTCAACAAAGCCATTGCGTTGAATCCACAGCGTATTGAGTCGTATATCAGCCTTCAGCGACACTATATAACCCGCGACAAAACAGCGGAGGCCGAGTCGGCATTGCTAAAGGGCATCGCGGCGTCTTCTCCTTCGGTTGCCGGTCATACGGAATACGGTCGCTTTTTTTTGTACGCGAGTAGTGTCGAGGAAGCGGAGGCACAAATTAAAAGGGCGATCGCGATCGACCCCGCGAGCATCGAGGCACGCGAGGCAATTGCGGAGTTTTTTACGACAAGCCGACAAATGGAAAAGGCCGAGCGTGCCTATCTGGAACTCGTCCAAATCCAGGAAAACAGCCCGGAGAGCCGTCTCGTGCTTGCCGAATTCTATGCAAAATCCGACCGTGCGGGACAGGCAATCGATGTTCTCGGCATGATTTTGACCGACACTCCCGAATATGTCCTCGCCCGTTACCGCATCGGACAGATCTATCTCGAGCGTCGCGAATACGCTAAGGCGGGCGAACAGGTCGAGGCCTTATTGGCTATAAATGACGACGATATCGAGGCCCTTCTGCTGCGCTCGCGGCTGAGAATGCAGGAAAACAGGTCCGAAGAAGCGGTCAAGGATTTACAAGAGGTTTTGAAGAAACAGCCGAGTGCGAGCGAGCCGCTATTTCTGATGGCACAGGCGCGATTGTCTTTGGGGCAGCTCGATCCGGCCAATGCGTTTATCGCCGATCTGGAACGATATCATCCCTCGTACCTTAAAACGGGATTGCTAAAAATACAGGCCGCCTTTACCGCCGGTGAACCGCAGACAGCACTAAAGCTCTCTAACGAGCTAATCGTGAAAGCAACCGTCGCCACGCCAAATGCCGATACCGGACCGCAGGCGCTGCAGGATTTGAGGGCTCGCGGACTATCTTCGCGCGGTTTGGCCCATCTCGATCTGGGGCGAATTGCCGAGGCGAAATCCGATCTACAGGAAATCGTGCGACTGTCGCCGCGTTCGTCTTCCGCAATGGTGAATCTGGCTAAGGTCTTTCTTGCCGAAAACGACTACGCCGCCGCCCTCGATCTCTATGAACGGGCGTTGACGGCGGACGCTCATAATTTCGACGCCATAAGCGGGATAGCGAGCACATCGATCAAGCTAAATCAAACAGCCCGGGCCCATGTGAAAATGGACGCACTCATCGCCGCCAACGCGGGCAATAATGAAATGAGCGCGGCGTTGCGCTATCTAAAATCTACGCTCTACACGGCCGAAAAGAATCCACAGGCGGAAAACGAGTTGCGCTCCGCGATAGAGCTTGATCCGAATTATCTTCCGGCGTATTCCGGATACGCCAGCCTGCTCGCCGGCCAGAAACGGATCGACGAGGCGATAGCTCAATACAACAGGGCGCTTGAAAAACATCCGGCGGCCCAGATTTACACGCTTTTGGGCATTCTCGAAGACGGTCGCGGAAACACGAGCGTGGCGGAAAAAGCCTATCGGAAAGCGCTGGAGATAGCCCCGGAAACGTCGATCGCGGCCAACAATCTGGCGTGGCTTATCGCCGACAACCAGGGGAATCTTGACGAAGCTCTGCAGCTCGCGACTGCGGCGGTCAGCAAGAATCAATCCGTTGCCGGGTTTTACGATACGCTGGGCTGGGTGTATTTCAAAAAAGGGTTGAATTCACCTGCCGTCGAGCAGTTTAAGAAAGCGGTCGCTATCGAGGACGCAAATGCGCAGAAGACGCGCCAGGCACCTGATCCCGGCTATCGCGTCCGGCTCGGCATGGCCCTGGCAAAGGCGGGAGATCGAGCGTCGGCGAGACGGGAAGTCGAAACGTCGCTCCAAAACGCGGGCGTACTAACGCAGCGAGAAGTCAGAGATGCGAAGACGGTTTTGGCAAGTCTCTGAGCCTCTCTTTGTGCACTTTGTGTTTATCAGGGCTTTTTTAACACAAAGGACACAAAGGGAAGACACAAAGTGCACGGAGAAGAGTTTATCGAATGAGGAATGCCGTTTGTTGCTGGCACGGTGGACCATGAGAAACGGGATGTGGAAGTAACAGGAAATCGTAGGTAAAGGAATGGCAAAGATGAGCGTTGAATTTAGACAAAGAAAACCGGGCGAGCTGATCGGGATTATCAAGCGGCAAAAATGGCTGGTACTGCTGCCGATGATTACGTTAACGGTCGCTATCGGATACGTCGTTTACCGGCTGCCGAGCATCTACGAATCGACATCCCTGCTGACCGTCAAGCCGCCGACGATCTCGTCGCAGCTTGTCATGTCGCTGTCGAACGAAGACCTTTCTCAGCGGCTCTCGACCATCAATCAGGAAGTTCTCAGCCGCTCGTCGCTCGAACCGATGGTGCAGAAATACGATTTGTACAAACAGGAACGAGCATCCGGCGTACCGATGGAACTGATAATCGAGTCGATGTACAAGAGGATCAGGGTCGATCTCGAATCCACCGGGAATGAAAAGGTCGCGGCCTTCCGCGTCAGCTATCGCGACCGCGACCCGCAGGCGGCACGCAATGTAACGGCGGAGCTTGCCAGCAAGTACGTCAATGCGCAGGTGCAAAATTCCGTCGAGATCGCCGAATCGACAAACGAGCTTTTTCAGAATCAGTTAAACGATAAGAAAGCGGCCCTCGACAATCTTGAAAAGCAACGCCTCGACATAATGATGCAAAACGTGGCGACGCTGCCCGAATCCGAACAGGGCTTGGTCGCCCAACTTCAAGGCCTGCGTCAGCGCGAAGATACGATCACAAAAGAAAAGCAGTCGCTCTACAATGAAAAAGGCCGCCTCAGCGACGGCATCGCGTCGAACAACCGTCAGATGCGCCTAATTGAGGACTTTGGAGAAAGGGAAACGCAGGACACGGCAAGGCAGGCCTCGCAGATCGAGGACACACCGGCGTATGCCCAGCTTATTCAAAAACGTGCCGACCTAAACGGCCAGCTCGACAATCTTCGTAAAGTCTATAAGGAAAAACATCCGGCGGTCATCGCCAAAACAAGCGAGATCGAACGACTGAACGATGAGGTCGAGGCTCTCAGGAAGAACACCGACAAGCGAGTCCAGGTCGCGACCCAGTCAAGCGGGCGTAAGGCCGAACTGCAAAAGAAAAATCTTGACCTCGAAAACCAGCGGATACAGGCACAGATCGGGCAGATCGAGCTGCAATTGTCTGGTAAAGACACTGAACGACAGCAAAACAGCCTTCAAATTTCGGCCCTCGAGGCGAGGATCAATACGATTCCAAATGTGAAGGTCGCACTTGAAAGCGTCACGGCACAGTATCAATCGGCCAAGCAGACGTACGACGAAATATTAAAGAAAAAGAACGATGCTGAGACTGTTGTCGGTGTCGAGACTAATTCCCAGGGTGAAACGATCCGTGTACAGGACCCGGCAAATGTGCCGCAGTCGCCGGTTGCTCCAAAACGGTTTTTGCTCACGGTTTTCGGGACCGGTATCGGTTTTGCTCTCGGACTATTGCTGGCCGCCTTCTTTGAGATTCCGAGGCTATTCAGAATTCAAAATATCGAGGACGCAAAGCATTACACCGGTCTGCCGGTGCTGGCCTCGGTGCCGCCGCTATTATCGGTGGGGGAAAAAGCGTGGGAACGCCGTTCGAGTTGGATGAAACTCGCCGCCGGATTCGGCGCCGCAATCGGCGTGATACCGGTAATCGTTTTGATACTTCAATTGACGCAGGTTTTTGACAAGTTGGTTTCCTAGATTTGAAATTTCAGATTCGAACTTTGAGATTTCAGAAGAGGTTAAAGATATGTACAAAGAATTTTTCGGTTTGGACGACGCTCCATTCACATTGACGCCTGACCCGCGATTTATGGTGTTTACGCCGAGTTATAACGAGGTGTTGGCACGGCTTTATTACGGGCTGGAAAATGGCAAGGGCCTTATCGTCGTCACGGGCGAGGTCGGCACGGGCAAGACGACGGCCATGCGATGGGCGCTGCGGCGGCTCGATTCGAGCGTGCTGGCGGCCTATCTGGTCAATCCGCGGCTGGCGATCGACGAGTTTTATCAATCCGTCACGCAATTGCTCGGTATTAAAGAATGGTCGAACAAGAGCGAGCTGCTGACGCTTATGGGACGAGTGTTGGAGGAACGCCACCGACGCGGGCTCAAGACCGTAATAATCATCGACGAGGCCCACGAGCTGACCGATTACGTACTCGAAGAAATTCGTCTGCTGCTCAATTTTGAATCCGACAACGCCAAGCATTTGCAGATCGTACTGACCGGCCAGCCGGAGCTTCGCGACAAGCTAAATCAGGCAAATCTGCGCCAGTTGAAACAGCGGGTCGCTCTTCGTGCACTCGTGCATCCGCTTCCGAACGCCGGTGAAGTAAAACGGTACATAACTGAGCGGCTGTCGATCGCGGGCTGCACGCAGCCGGACATTTTCACGCCCGACGCCATCGAATTCATCTTTCAATGTTCGGAAGGCATTCCGCGCAATATCAATAATCTGTGTGAAAACGCCCTGCTTGCCGCCTATTCCGAGAGCGAAAAAATGATTGGCCGCAAAATCATTGAAGATGTTGCGGAAAACCTGGACATGCTTCCGCGAAAAGACTATCTGAAGGTCGCTGAGCCAATGCCGGCCGCGCCGAACGGGCGGGTGTTTCAAGAGGAGGCTCGAGACGAGATGTGGAACGCTCCGCCACCCGTAGAAAGAGCCAAACCAATATTTAAGCACGAACCCACTTCGAACGGTCACTCGAACGGATATTCAGCGAGCGACCTCACTTTTGAGGACATAGACGACGACATCGACCTCGAGTTGGGGCCGATCCACCACTCTATCGGCAAATACAACTAACGGAGAGTGCCAAAAAAATGGACGAGATTTTTTCAAAATTATTACAAAAGAAGAGTACCGAGAATTCCGGCGGCGCTGGTGTGCGCCCCGCGGAGAAGAAAGTAGCGTTTGACCGGCCGGTGCGTATAAATGCACCCGCGGAGATGTGGTCAACGGACTTTAAGATCGGTAACCCAAGTTCGGCGTTCATAGGGCAGCCTGATTTCATCGACGGGACGGCACTCCCTGTTTTGGAATCGGAACTCTCTGCCGGGGCAAAATTGAACGCCGAAACCTTGACGCGCGTCGATGCTCGACACCTGCCTGACTTTGTCAGTTGGACTGTCGACCCGACGCGCGTCGAGCCTCGCCTTGTCGCGATAACGCATCCTCATTCGAGCTATTGCGAAGAATATCGCAGCCTGCGAACTCACGTTTTGCACAAAAGCCAGCGGCAAAAGCTGCAGGCCATTGTCGTCGCCAGCGTAAATCCCGGCGAGGGGAAATCGGTGACGGCTTTAAACCTCTCATGGCTTCTTGCCCAGACGGATGGCGTAAAGTGTCTGATAATCGACAGCGACCTTCGTATGCCGAGCCTTGCGGATTATGTCGGGATAGAGACCGACAAGGGCCTGTCGCACGTACTCGCGGGCGACTCGACCCTCGCCGAAGCCATCGTCCGGCTCGAACCGGCCGGTCTTCACATCCTGCCCGGCGGCGATGCACGCAGCGATGTAGCCGAACTGATCTCGGGGCCCAAGTTTAAAGAGATATTGCGCGAGGCGAGAGAGATGTTCGATTTTGTGATAATCGACGCACCTCCGCTCGGCATCTTTACGGATGCGACCGTCCTCATCAATCACGCTGACGGAGCCATGCTCGTCGTTCGAGCCAATCGGACACGTTACAGCGTTATCGACCGCCTGCTCGAACCGATCCCGAAGGATCGGCTTCTCGGCGTCGTCTTGAACCAGAGCGAGGACATTCTGGAAGAAAGTCATTACAGCTACGGCTATTACAACTACAAGCGCATGAACGATGCGCTTAGCCCGTAACCGAAGGGCGAATAAAATGGGTGCTTCACGGTTTAGTCCAAGGTTATTTTGGTTGATATTGGCAGACGCCGCCATTCTGTATGGCGGCGTAATCCTGGCAATGTACCTGCGCCTCGGCATTTCCGGCTCGGAGAATGAGCTCGACACAAAAAACGGCTGGCTCAAGATAGCGTTAGTGTCCGGCGTTTGCCTTTTGATCCTTTATTTCTACGATCTTTACGATTACGTAGTAATGACAAATCGCCGCGAGTTGATGCTGAGGCTGGTTCAGGCTTTAGGCATCGCGTGGGCGCTGCTCGCGTTTATCTTCTACTTTGTGCCTGACATGCTTATCGGGCGCGGCGTTTCGGTCATCTCGGTACCGCTTGTTCTCGTTCTTTTACTTGGGTGGCGGATCGGCATTCATTCACTCACCGGTCACCCGGGTGTCGGTGAAAAAATACTCGTCGTCGGCACGGGCCAAACCGCTCTCGACACGGCGGAGGCCGTTTGGGAACGTCGCGACGCGGGCTATCGCATAGCGGGTTTCGTTTCCGAGAACGGTGCAAAGCCTCGGGAAAAACTGGGCCGATCGGAGATTTTAGGCAAGGCCATTGACTTGGAACAGGTGATAAGGGACGAAAAGATCGACCGCGTCGTGATCGCCGTTCGCGAGCGACGCGGAGCGTTTCCCACGGAAGCGTTATTGAAAATGAGCCTCGCGGGCGATGTTTCGATCGAGGAATGCACGTCGTTTTTTGAGCGGATCACGGGAAAGGTCCATGTCGATATGCTGAGTCCGTCTTGGTTGATATTCGCCGGCCGGCGGCGGGATTCACCGGTAAAGGTAGTTTTCCGCGAGTCGAGCCATCGTCTCATGGCGCTCGTTGGGTTAGTGCTTTCGCTACCGATCGCGCTACTGACCGCGATACTAATTAAGATCGACTCACGCGGCCCGATCTTTTACAAACAGGAACGCATGGGCAAAAGCGGCCGTATTTTTAACGTCCTAAAATTTCGCTCGATGAAAACCGACGCCGAAGCCGATGGCACTCCGATCTGGGCTGCGACAAACGACCAACGCACGACGCGCGTCGGGAAGGTCATCAGAAAGCTGCGAATCGACGAGATACCGCAGTTTTGGAACATCTTAAAAGGCGAAATGAACTTCGTCGGCCCGCGTCCCGAGCGTCCGCATTTTGTAAAACAGCTTGCGACAGAGATACCGTATTTCGAGCATCGGCATTTGGTCGCACCGGGTTTGACCGGTTGGGCGCAGATCAAGTATCCCTATGGGGCGTCGGTCGCCGATGCGATTCAGAAGCTGCAGTACGATCTGTATTACATAAAGAATCAAAGTTTAACGCTTGATATGGTCATTGTTTTTGAAACGATAAAGACCGTGCTATTCGGGAAAGGGCGGTGAGACGGCGGGAGTATGGCCGCGCGTCCCAGCGCGAGGGCCGCTTTGGATTTCTTTGTGAACTCCGTGTCATCACTTTGTGGACTTTGTGTTGAAAAAAGCATTTCACACAAAGTACACGAAGGAAGACACAAAGATCACAAAGAAGAAATGGACAGGGAAACCCAATAGCGAAAATCTGGATTAGCAAAGCGAATAGACGTTTCATAGGGCGGACGAGGAAATAGAGATGAAAGCAATTGTACTTCTTAAAAACACTTCGATGATTGCGGCCGGACTTTTTGTTTTGGCCGGAGCGGGCTTTGGCCAGACGGCCGCGGCAAAAAAGCCGGACAATAAAACAGTAGTGGCAAAGGATCCGAATGTGATCCCGCTGCCGGCCCCGACTTCCGCGAATGAAAAGCCAGTGGAAACAACGGTGGATGATCCTGCCGCTGACGAAATATTGCCGTACTACACTAATTATCTCAAAGAATATCGGCTCGGCCCGAGCGATATGATCTCGGTCGAGGTATTTGGCCAGTGTCCCGAGTACTGTAAGACGGGTATTACCGTACCGCCAAACGCGCGGATTTCCTATCCGCTCATCCGCGAAGGCATACTCGTCGCCGGCAAAACCGTCGAACAGGTTGCCGCCGAGGTCACGCAAAAGCTGGACGAGTTTATCATCGACCCCAAGGTCACGGTCACTCTCGATAAAGCTATGTCCACCCGCTACAGCGTGATGGGCAATGTCGCCACGCCGGGCGTCCGCGTGATGGACCGGAAGGTGAGCGTGTACGAGGCCATTTTGGAATCGGGCGGTGTAACAAAAAGCGGCGACAAGAATAAGGTTGCGGTTGTCAGCTACGGCAAAGACGGCCGACTGAGTAAACGCATGGTGAGCCTGGCCCAAATGGAAAGCGGTAAGGCCGAGATGGTATATCTCAGTCCGGGTGATCAGGTATTTGTATCGGGTAAAGGCTTTACCATAGATAAGATTTTTGATGTCCTCGGCAAAGCGAGCGTGGTGCGGTTCCTGTTTGGATCACCGTTTTGACCGGAGCTTTTCGACTGGAGGGCAAGCATCCTGCTTGCCAGCGTCTCTTCTCTTCCGAAACAAGCCGCCTATTACAATAACCTCTGGCAAGCAGGATGCTTGCCCTCCAGTCATATGACGTTCCGGAAAATTTCGTTAATTCTCATCCTGCTCTGCGGCTTCCAAACGGCAAATGCCGAATGGGTAAAGCAGAACACGAACTCATTTGCGTGGTTCAAGGATGTTTTTTTCGTCAATCAAAGTAAAGGCTGGATCGTCGGCACTGACGGCGTGATGATCTCAACCGAAGACGGCGGCGCGACCTGGGTTCAGTCAAAAAAATTCACGGCCGACGCATTTATCCAAGTACATTTTACCGACGACCTGAACGGCTGGCTGCTCTGCGAGCGAAATATTTATGACCGCGGAGCAAACGCCATATCATATATGCGGCGAACGACTGACGGCGGATTAACCTGGGAAAAAATAGAGTTCCAGGAAGGCGGGCGCGAACGCGTGACCAAAATCCTGTTCCATAAGGACGGTCGGGCGACTGCATTTGGCGAGGCCGGTGTTTTTTACAAGCTGCAGCCGGACGGCATATCGTGGAAAAAGAGCCAGACGGCGATGCACTATCTGCTGCTTGACGGGGCGTTTTCTGATGAGACGGTCGGTGCCATCGTCGGCACCGGCGGGACGATAATGTTTACCGAGGACGAGGGTTTCACGTGGGAAAAGGCGACGCTTCTCGGCGATCTCGACACGAGATTTAACGCCGTATTCTTCGCCGGACAAAAAGGTGCTTGGGCGGTAGGATCGCGCGGGCGGATTTTCCGCTCAAACGGCAGCGCACGGCTCTGGCGGCAGCAGCAATCGGGGGTGACCGCGAATCTCAACGACGTGTATTTTGGCACCCCGACAAGCGGTTGGGCCGTAGGCGACAGCGGTGTCATCATCCGTACCCGCGACGGCGGCAACACGTGGTTCGACGTCGCTTCACGCACTACGCATAGACTGGAAAAGATCGTATTCTCCGGCGGTCGAGGCTGGGCAATTGGGTTTGGTGGGACGGTTCTCACGTATGACGACGGACCCGCGACAGATCGGGGAACAAAACCAATTCTGATGAAACGCGGCTAACGTAGAACAGGCTGCCGAGCCTGTTCATCAACGTGGTTAACCCTCAACTTGGATCTAACGCACACACCGCGACAGACTCGGCAGTCTGTCGTACCCGGATCAAACTTGACAGCGCCGTCCTACTTTCGTAGCATTGCACTTCGCTCATTTTTAGGAATGAGCGGTGTTTTTTTGAAAATTTATCGGGGTACGCGTGCGAAAATATTTTTTTGAGACGGTTTTTCACGGGCACGTACGTCAATTGGTAGACAGCCTCCCTTACAAGGAGGAAGTTAGGGGTTCGAGTCCCTTCGTGCCCACCAGTTTGAAAATTAAGAATTAACAATTAAAAATTAAGAATGCGGATTCTTGCATTCTTAATTTTTAATTGTTAATTCTTAATTGATCTCGCGGAGTCGTAGTTCAGTTGGTTAGAACGCCAGCCTGTCACGTTGGAGGTCGCGGGTTCGAGTCCCGTCGGCTCCGCCATTTTATCGCCGCAAAAAGACGCAAAAAGCGCAAAATCAGAAGGGAGGTTTGAAGCAACGAATGTTCACCCTCTCTTTTTTTGCGCCTCGTGCGCCTTTTCACGGCAATCTCTTCCTTCTCTTATTCTTGTGCTAAGCTGAATCCAGATTTCAAGTTAGGACGAAATGGATAAACAGCGGTTTTCGTCCGGTGATCGTATGCGTGGTTTCGATAGAAGTCATGCTGAAAGATGCGCATTGCCTGAAATCTGCTTTTTGAATTAATAAACTTTGGGAGACTGAAATGAAACTTACAATTATATTGACACTTACGCTTGGAACGGCGACGGCATTTATGACCGGCTGCCCTGCACCCGCAGCTAACAACGGCAATTCGATGAATGCGAACCGGATGAATTCGAACATGAGCTCGAATTCGAATATGAACGCGAACATGAGCACGTCGAATGCAAACGCAACCGCGACGAGCGATAACCCGATGGTCGGCGGAGCACCGATGCTGAAGACCAAGGACATTATCGACAATGCCGTGAACTCGAAAGATCACACGACGCTTGTCGCGGCCGTGAAGGCGGCCGACCTTGTTGAGACGCTAAAGGGAGCCGGACCGTTTACGGTTTTTGCTCCGACAAACGCGGCATTTGATAAAATTCCGAAGGCAACTTTGGACGGTTTGATGAAACCGGAAAGCAAAAAGGCCTTGGCCGGCATTCTGACCTATCATGTTGTTGCCGGTAAACACGATGCGGCTTCGATAGCTAAGGCGATCGAAGAAGGCAAGGGCAAAGCGTCGTTCAAAACCGTCGCCGGCGGCATGCTGACCGCTACGATGGAAGGCAAAGACGTTATCCTAACCGACGCTAAAGGCGGCAAGTCCAAAGTGACCATCGCTGACGTCATGCAGTCGAACGGAGTGATCCACGTTGTCGACAGCGTACTTATGCCTAAGTAGGCCTCCCCGAGGAGTCAGAAAAGTACAAAGCGTGCGAACTCTCCTGTCCGCACGCTTTTCTCATTTACCGTTCCAAATTACGTCTTTTCATCTACATCAACCTCTTGGCTACATTTTTCCCCTCGGATTGTTCGGTCAGAGCGTTAAAGGTGCATCCGCAGTCTCGTCCCATTGATAGAATTCATATGGCTCGGGCCGTGCGCCGCACTTGCATATACCGTAATCAACGAGTGTCGCCGGGCCGTAACACTCAACGCACAAAAGAGCGAGGTCCGTGCGCGCGAAGAAACTCTCGCCGCGTCGCTGTCTGCGCGAAACGATGGTGAAAACGATAACGAAGGTTATCAGGCCAGCCACTATGGTGATCCACGTAAAGCGGGAATGCTGTGCGAAGACGTAGAATCCGCGTGCTCCGCCGCGAAAACCCATATAGTAGGCGTAGCTTAAGCAGCCAGCCCACAGTGAAGCCCAAAGAAACGGACGCAAAAGGCTCTTCCGTTTTTGTTCTTCGCGGGCGAGGAATTCGTCAATTTCGCGATCCGATATTCGTCTCCACATGGAATAGGCAGGGATCAACCTTTTCTAAGTTCGGTCAGCACTTGTTTCGCCACAGCTTTAAGCGTGTCAAAAACACCGGTGCCGTTTGTCGCGACGGCCTCGAAAACCGGTTCGCCTTTTCGTGAAAGCTCGAGGGAAAGTTCATCGATCGGTGTTACATTTGGCAGGTCTCGTTTGTTCAACTGAAGGACATACGGAATTTGGTTTAGATCGTAACCCTGAGTCGACAAGTTTTCCTCAAGGTTATAGAGAGACTCGATATTGGCGTCCATTCTCTCTTCCTGGCTGTCGGCTACGAAGACGACGCCATCCACGCCTTTAAGAATAAGCTTTCGAGACGCGTCGTAATAGACCTGGCCGGGAACTGTGTATAGGTGAAAACGCGTCTTAAAGCCGCGCACAGTACCGAGCTCAAGCGGCATAAAATCAAAAAACAGCGTCCGGTCGGTCTCGGTCGCCAGGCTGATGAGTTTCCCTTTAGCCTGCGGCGCCGTGGAATCGTAGATGTACTGCAGATTCGTCGTCTTGCCGCACAGTCCGGGGCCGTAGTATACGATCTTGCAATTGATCTCTCGTGATGCGTAGTTGATGAAAGTCATAAGATTAGTTGTGAGTTATGAGTTATGAGTTATGAGCCGCCGATAGGCAATCTCTTACCACTCACCACTCATCATCACTTTTAACTAAATAAGCTATCAATATCCTCGTCCGTGATCTCGGAGAAAAATGAGTTTTGGTTTATCCGGAAATTTGCCGAATCAGCTGTCGCCTCGTCAAGGATAAGAGCGACTTCATAGCTGCCTCGTTTTGTCCGGATCTTCACAAGGCTCAATGTCGAGCGCTCGTCAAAAACGACGACGAGCAGGCTGCGTCCGATGATGCTGATAAAGATACTCTCACGCTCGCCTTCGTGAAATACCGAGGGAAAGGCGTCTTCGCCGATCAGTTTTGCCATGCTGCTCGTCGCGGCGACATTGCCGGCGGCGAGGCTGGAGAAGCTGGTCGTGTCCATGTCGCCGATCTCGCCGTGAAAGGCGATAGGCTGGCCATCGCGGTCGATCAGAAAAACGACGCGGGCCGCGCATTCTACACAAAGCCGTGCCAAGACGGTCTTGAGCCTATGAAACTGGTGTTCTTGCAAAATAAAAGGCGTCTCTGCCATTTTGATGTTCTCGTGCGAAATAGCCGGCGAAGGTTAGTTTATCTCAGGTGAATTATATTGAGGCGTACGGCCGGATGGTCTCGGCGACAAGCCGCAAATCTAAATTTACCATAGGAACGCAAATATCGACAAGTATTTTTTAGGCTTCAAAGCTGCACGATAGATCAGGATGATCCCAGCGGATGGAAGTATCCAATTTCTCCGGTGCTAAGAATTTGCCACGAATGCACGAATGTTTGCGGCCAATGCGGGTAACCGGTTCCTTTCGTACATTCGTGGCTGACTTGGTTAACACGCAAGAGTAGGACAATGTCTCCGCCAGAATTGTATTGCCGAAAAGCGGTCAAAATGCTAGGATTCGAGTAGTCGGCAGCGCTCGTCGGCCTACATTTCAATTGAATTTCGACATCGTTTCCTTACCTCGCGGACCTTCAACGGCATTTCTTTTTAGATGAAGCACCATCTTTTTTCCGACAGTTCGAACGGGCTGAATTTTGTCGCTATTGGCGGCGGCAATGGTCTTTCGACTCTGCTTTCAGGGCTGAAGCGGTTTGTACACGAGCGCGAGACGGAGCCGATCTGGCTTAATAATCTATCGGCGATCGTCGCCGTTACGGACGATGGCGGCAGTTCGGGAAGATTAAGGGATGAACTGCAAATGCTGCCGCCGGGTGACATACGCAATTGCATGGTCGCCTTGTCGGAAGACTCGCGGCTGTTGTCTCGCCTGTTCAAGCATAGGTTTCGCGGCGACGGCGATCTTGGCGGCCATAGTTTTGGCAACATTTTTCTCGCTGCCTTATCGGAAATCACCGGCGATTTTGCCGAGGCCGTAAAACTCTCATCCGAAATTTTGGCCAGCAAAGGGCATATCTATCCGGCCACGGTCGCCGATGTTCGACTGGCGGCGGAACTTGCCGATGGAACGACCGTTCGAGGCGAAACAAACATAGCACAGGTTGGAAATACAATAAAACGCCTGTATCTCGAACCTCAAGGCTCTAAACCAATGCCCGAAGCGCTTGTCGCGATCGACGAAGCCAATGTTATCAGCATCGGCCCCGGGTCGCTATTCACGAGCCTTTTGCCGCCGATTCTCGTTGACGGCGTCGCCGATGCAATTGCTGAATCGCGAGCGGTTAAAATATTTGTATGCAATCTGATGACGCAGCCGGGCGAGACGGACGGGCTGTCGGCCCGTCAACACATAGAGATCGTCAGGCAATACGCTCCGCAGATAGACTTTGATTACGTTATCCTCAACAGCCATCCGATCAGCAAACTGCAAATGCAGAAGTACACAGGCGAAGGCGCTGAACAGATCGGCGTTCACGGTTCGGTCTCTCCCGAAACAATTGAGGGCGCCGAGATTGTCTATGGTAATCTCTTGGATGAAAGCGACAAGGTCCGGCACCACCCGGAAAAACTGGCTCAAGTGCTTTTATTGTGCGCGTTGCAGCCGAGGGAACAGGCTCAGAGTTCAAGCTTTAGCTTGCCGAATCCCGCGACTTGCGCAAACTGAAGTTGAACTCTGAACGCAAGATGAAAACTGACCTCGACATTCTCATACTCGCAGCCGGACTTGGAACGCGGATGAAATCCAATCTTGCTAAGGTTCTGCATCGATTGGATGGCCGTCCGCTGATCAATCACGTTTGTGCGGCGGCGGCGGAACTTGCCCCGAGAAAGATCTACGTTGTCGTCGGTCATCAGGCTGAGGATGTAAAGGCTGCGGTTTTGAACGAGCTAGATGCAAACGCGGCGGAATTCGCATTGCAAGAGAAGCAACTGGGAACTGGCGACGCAGTCAATGCGGCGCGTGAGTTTCTGGAGAATGAGGATTCGACTCTGGTTGTGCTTTCGGGCGACGTCCCGATGATCAGACCGGAGACCTTGTCGGCGTTGATCCAACTGCACCGTGACTACCGCAGTCGAGGCGCGGCATGTACCGTGCTGACGGTAAGGTTGAAAGATCCAAGCGGTTACGGCCGCGTTGTTCGTGATGAGAATGGTGCTTTTGAGCGGATCATCGAGCAGAAAGACGCCAGCGAGGAAGAAAAACAGATCGATGAGATCAACTCGGGCATCTACTGTTTTGATACAAAAAAACTCTACTCCGCGCTTTCTCACGTGCGTAACGACAACGCCCAGGGCGAATTCTACCTGACGGATGTGCCGCAAATCCTCCGCGATCAGGGCGATGATGTCGCGATCTTTCAATGCGGCGACCCACGCGAGGTCGAAGGCGTCAACGACCGCCGCCAACTTGCCGACATGGAAAAGGCCATTCGCCGCCACACGATCGAAACACTGATGCTCGAAAGCGGCGTGACATTTATCGACCCGAAATCGGTCTATATCAGCGCCAAAACGACGATCGGCCGCGACACGGTCGTGCATCCGAATGTCACTATCGCGGGCGAAAGTGTTGTAGGAGAAGGATGCACAATTCGTTCCGGCACCCGCATCCATAATTCAAAGATCGGCAGCGGCGTCGAGATCCGCGACAATTGCCTGATTCGCGATTCTGAGGTCGGTGACAATTGCACTCTCGGCCCGATGGCACACCTCCGCGGCCACGCCGTCATGGCCGACGAATCGGCGGTCGGCAACTTCGTTGAGCTAAAAAAGACCGTCCTCGGCCCCGGCTCCAAAGCCAGCCACCTCACCTACCTCGGCGACGCCACCATCGGTACCAAAACCAACATCGGCGCCGGCACCATCACCTGCAACTACGACGGCAAAAACAAGCACGCAACCGTGATCGGGGACAATGTGAAGATCGGTTCGGATACAATGCTTATAGCACCAGTTACAGTCGGCGACGGTGCTGTAACTGGAGCGGGAAGTGTTGTAACGAAGGATATTGATGCAGATACCTTGGTGATCGGGGCGCCTGCTAAGAAGGTGAGGGTATTAAAAGAAGGTGAAAAATCCGAGAAGGCGGAACGGTAAGCGTGTCGGAAAAGAATAGTAATCACATAGCGTGGGTGACAGATATTCACCTTAATTTTCTGGATGAGCCAGAGATAGATTCATTTTGCCGCCGAATAATGGAGACGAAGCCCAGGCTTCTCCTTATCGGGGGCGACATCGCCGAATCTCCAAGTCTTTCCAGTTATCTGAACTTGTTAGAATCGAAGCTCGATATCCCGATCTATTTTGTCCTGGGCAATCATGATTTTTATCGGGGGTCTATTGAAGAAACTACGAATATAGTGGCCGAGATGAGTCGCACGTCGGTACGATTAAAATGGCTTCCGAGTGTCGGTATTGTGCCATTGACCGCTAAAACCTGCTTAATCGGCCATGATGGATGGTCAGATGGGCGATATGGCGACTTTTTTTGTTCTGACGTCATATTGAATGATTATCTACTTATTGAGGAACTTCGCTATTTGACCCCAAAGGTGTTGTTTGAGAAGTTAAATGCCCTTGGTGCTAAAGCAGCGGATTACTTTGCTGAGATATTACCAAAAGCTCTGGCTGATTTTGAGGAAATCCTCGTGTTGACACATGTGCCGCCATTCAAGGAGAGTTGTTGGCATGACGGGAAGATCTCCGGTGATAATTGGCTGCCTCACTTCAGCGGTAAGGCAGTAGGCGATGTATTGCGACGTGAAATGGAAGCTCATCCCGAAAGGTCAATGACTGTTCTTTGTGGTCATACCCACGGCAAAGGCGAAGCAGTGATACTTCCCAATCTGTTTGTCAGAACAGGTGGGGCCGTTTATGGCAACCCGGAATTACAGCCTCCGATATTTGTTAATTAAGCTTTTTGTGCAGAATTGTTGGGTACATAGAAATCGGAAATCGATGTTTGTGATAATATATTGGAAATATGAGCGTTAAGACAGCATCACGAGTCAAGAGTAATCTTAAGCCTGTTCGCGAGATCAGAGTGGAACGTCCGGAACGGGCGGTAATCTCTGCTGAAGAAGCACTCAAACGGATGAACGATTTCGATAAAAGGAAGGATAAGTTCGTTGCCTCTATCCGTCAGAACAAGGGTTGAGATCTATTTGCCCGATCAGTCGAGTACCGTCTATAAGGATCTGCTGAGGACATTCTCCGACGAATTTACCTCTGCATTTGGTGGCTGTACGGTGATTCGAGGTTTGGACGGAAACTATCTGTCACAGTTCGGACAAGTAATTTACGACCGAATAAATATCGTTTACACGGACACGCCGGTTAACTTTCACGATAACATTAACTCAATTGCACTTTATGCAGATAGACTTCGCAAAGCAGCATTTGAGGCTTTGGACGAGGAAACAGTCCTGGTCGCGGTCTGGCCAGTATATCATTCAATATAATTATGTGCGGAATTGTTTGATACGTTGGGAATAAAATTCGGTTCAGGTGTTGCTTGCCTGTTATAATCGATTTCGGCATGACGATAACGATAGACATTTCGAAGGACCTAGAGTCTAGACTCAAACTCAAGGCACGGACCGACGGCAAAGATCTCGCTGGGTTTGTTAAGGAAATGGTCGAGCGTGAAGCGAAGGAGCCAACTTGGAATGAGCTAGTCGCTCCATATCATGAGCAGACACGGAAACTGGGATTTACCGAGTCTGAGCTCGACGAGATTATTGACACCGAGTTGGCGGCGGTTCGTCGGGAACGCACGCTTCTCGCAGAATGATCGCAGCGGTATTTGACACAAACATTTTTTTGCAGGCAATCCTTAGCGAAACTGGGCCTGCAAACGCTTGCTTAGAAGAACTATTTGCAGGCAGGATCGTCTATTCGTTCATCCTGAAATTCTTGCAGAAATTGACGATTTTCTCCTGCGGCCTCGAATCCGGGAAAAGTATCGCCAGGTGGAACTACCTCGCACACCACGGCTGATCCGAAGAATAAGAAAATACGGTACTTGGGTGCCATTTGTCGACCGGGTTGTAAATTTGGAGCGGGACCCAACCGACTCGATCTTCCTGAATATTGCGATCACCTGCGATGCTGATTACCTTGTTTCGAGGGATAAGGACCTCTTAGAACTGAACAAAGACGGATTTTTGTTGGCGTCATATCCAAAGTTGAAAATCGTCGGCCCTTACGACTTTTTACAAGCGGTTAGAGAGGCCTAAAGTAATTATGTGCGGAATTGTCGGATACGTTGGAAACAAACAAGTCGTGCCGTTGATCATCGACGGCTTAAGAAAGCTCGAATATCGCGGGTATGACTCGGCCGGTATTGCAGTGGTTGATGATGATCATCATCTATCGCTGCGTCGGGCTGAGGGAAAGCTGCGCAATTTGGAAGAGTGCATCCGCTTGAACCCCTTAGATGGGAATTACGGCATCGGGCACACGCGCTGGGCGACGCACGGGCGGCCTACCGAGGAGAACGCCCATCCGCATCGCGATCAGTCGGGCAAGGTTGTCGTTGTTCACAACGGTATTATTGAGAATTATCTAACACTCAAAGAGCGGCTAGCGGACGAAGGCCATGAGTTTCATACCGAGACCGATACAGAGGTTGTCGCCCATTTGATCGGGCATTATATCGATACTGAAAATCTGTCGCTCGAATTGGCCGTGCGTAAAACCGTTAAGGAATTGAAAGGCATTTTTGCGCTCTCTATTATTTCGGTAGACGAACCGGATATGATCGTATCCGTGCGTGAGGGGCCGCCGGTTGTAATTGGTTTGGGCGATGGAGAATTTTTTGTCGCGTCCGATATTCCACCGATCTTACAGCACACGCGTGACGTTTTCTTTCTTGGTGATAGGGAAATCGCGGTTCTGACAAAAGACTCGGTCCGGGTTACGGATTTTGACGGAAATGTCGTCGAACCGGTGCAGCAGCGCATCACTTGGGACCCGATCATGGCGGAGAAGGGCGGGTTTAAGCATTTTATGCTCAAGGAGATTTACGAGCAGCCGCGAGCGGTTCGCGACACGGCGCAGGGTCGCGTTTCGCTCGACACGGGTCGTGTCTATCTTGATCCGATGGATATTTCCGAGGACGAGCTTCGCGCCGTTAGGTCGATAAAAATCGCCGCATGCGGCACGTCGTGGCATGCCGGGCTGGCCGGGAAATATATGATCGAGGCAATCGCCCGCGTTCCGGTGGAGGTCGATTACGCGTCGGAATTTCGCTACCGCGATCCGGTTTTGACGGAAAACGATCTGATTATCGTCATTTCGCAATCCGGCGAAACAGCCGACACGATTGCGGCGATGCGCGAGGCTCGCGCTTCGGGCTGCAAAATTCTTGCGATATGCAATGTTCAAGGCTCGATGATAACGCGCGAGGCGGACGGCACGATCTTGACGCATGCCGGGCCGGAGATCGGCGTGGCTTCTACGAAGGCCTTTACCGCGCAAATGGTTGCGCTTTATCTGTTTGCTCTTTATCTGGGTGAGATTCGCGGTCAGGTCGATGAAACGCGGGCAAAAAAACTCGCTCAGGATTTAGCTGAGCTGCCGCTCAAGATCGAACAGTTGCTAAACGACGCAGATTCCATCGAGGAGCTCTCAAAAGAATTTTTCCGCGTTCAGGATTTTCTCTACCTCGGTCGCGGCATTAATTTTCCGGTCGCTCTCGAAGGTGCTTTGAAACTAAAGGAGATCAGCTACATCCACGCCGAAGGCTATCCGGCGGGCGAGATGAAGCACGGACCAAACGCCCTGATCGACGAAAAACTGCCGGTTGTTGTCGTCAACACACGCGAAGCCGGAAACGCCGGAAGCGAGTTGCGATACGAAAAGACGCATTCGAACATCGTTGAGGTGAAATCGCGTGACGGTATCATCATCTCCGTGCTGACCGAGGGTGATTCGATGAGCTCAAAGGTGTCGAATCACGTCATCGAAATACCGGAAACCTCCGATCTTCTCGGCCCGATCCTCTCGGTTGTTCCGCTGCAGTTACTTTCCTATCACATCGCGGTGCGCCGCGGCTGCGACGTCGATCAGCCGCGAAATCTGGCGAAATCGGTGACGGTCGAATAAAGTCCGATAAACTTTAGTTTGTCAGGTGGTGGCGGGACCAACAAACTGAAGTTTGTTGGACGGTTCTATGGCGTCGGGCCCTGGCTAAATATCTCCGGCTCCGCCTTTGGGTCAAAGCCGAAGCGGGTTAGTTTGATCACCCACTCAATTTCGGCCGAACTGCGCAGGGTTTCGTAACGAAACGTGACCTTGTAGGTTTTTGGCAGCGTGAGTCCGTTAAACTCGCCAAAGTCGGCGAAATCCTCGATCAGTTTATACCTGTTTTCATTCAACCGGCCCTCGTCCACGCGCACTGTTCCGGCGGTTTCGGTTCGGGTGTATTCGGTGCGGAGGTGGCGGAAGGTCGCGGCGTCAAAGTACATTCGGATGTTTAGCGAAGAGCCGCCTTTTGGGCTGTATTTAATCTTGTAAGTCTCGACGCCCTCGATCTTTTCCCTGCCCTGAACTTCAAATTTGCCGATCTTTCCCGCATCGACCAGCGCCCACGAGGCAAACAGCGCACCGCCGAACATATATTTCTGGGCAATCTCCGGATATTCAAACACAAATGTGCCAGTCGGCGAGCGTTCGGCGGCCGTTACATAGGGAATCGTGAGTTTCTTGCCGTCAAAGATTATCCGCTCGCCCTTGTAGTCCGCCGGATTCGTCGTTTCAAACGCCATCAACGCCACAAGTTTGTCCGCCGTCGAGGCCAGAAACGCTCCGCCGACTACGGAAGAGGTGTTCCTCCGGACATTACGGACCTGCGCCGTGCCCTGGAATTTGCGGTTGACGGCGGCAGCGATTGCGTCGGGCGTTCCGACCGATTCGACGTGTTTTGCAACAATCTCCTCGGCCTTGAGCTTTGGCTTTTCTTGGCCGAAAGCGTCCGAAACCAGGAGAATCGCGGCCATGATAAACGAACCCCAACGTATCACGCGAAATCTCATACCCTTTTTCCTCGCATTTATTGTTATGCGAGAAAAGTATCAAAAGGAATGGCTATTGCACAAGCCCGCGCGTAAGCAAGAGCGTTACACGCAACTTGAATTTATCGCCCTTGCTTACGCGCGGACCTGTTCACTCTGTTTCAAAGTCACAAGGAAAATCCATCTGCGCGACTACCCGCTAGTGGCCCGTGATTGTTATCATCGGCCTATGAAGTCAATTATTGTCAGAGAATTCGGCGGGCCTGAGGTGATGAAGATCGAGGAATTGCCGGTTCCCGAACCATCCGGCTCACAGGTGCTTGTTCGGATAAAAGCCGCTGGCGTGAATCCGGTCGATACCTATTTGCGGACGGGCATGCACGCCCACGCACCGCTTTTGCCATACACGCCGGGCAAGGATGCCGCCGGGATTGTCGAATCGGTCGGCGAAAGCGTCACCCGTTGGAAGCCGGGCGATCGGATTTACACCGCCGATTCATTAACCGGAACCTATGCGGAATATTCGCTGTGCGAACAAAACCAGCTTGGCCGCTTGCCTGAAAATGTTAGCTTCGAACAGGGAGCCGGGGTTTGGACGCCTTATGCGACCAGCTATCGGGCATTGTTTCAAAAGGCCGATGCGAAATCCGGCGAGACGGTTCTTGTCCACGGCGCGTCCGGCGGCGTCGGCATCGCCGCTGTCCAGTGGGCAAAGAATGCGGGGCTGACGGTCGTCGGAACGGCAAGTTCCGAAGAAGGCAGAAAACTCGCGCTCGATCAGGGAGCCGACCACGTTTTCGATCACGCCGACGATTCGCATTTCGCCGCCGTCAAAGATACTGCCGGGGGCAAAGGCGTTGATATTGTCATCGAGATGCTCGCGAACGCTAACCTCGAAAAAGATTTCCAGGCGTTGGCGATGTTCGGCCGCATCGTCATCGTCGGAAATCGCGGAAGTCTTGAATTCACGCCGCGTCTCGCCATGACAAAAGACGCGAGCGTTTTTGGAATGTCGCTGTTCAATTCGCCCCAACCGGCGAGAGATGAGATACACGCGGCGATCTTCGCAGGACTGACCGCGGGTTATCTCAAGCCGGTCGTCCGCGAAGCGATTCCTCTTGCCGATGCTCCGGGTGCGCATCGCGAAATTATTGAAAACAAGGCGTTTGGAAAGATTGTACTCGTGCCATAGGTCTCGTTCGTATTCGCGGTAAATTTTTTGTTGCAATTTAACGACCTTTGGTGTATGTTATTTTTATTCTGAAAGCACCTGAAGCGGTTATTTTTCAACTGTCATATTGATTCCCAATTCAACTCAGGAGGAAATGTCATGAAGAGAGTAATTGGAAGGAAATTGATCAGATTTCTTTTGTTGGTAGTCGTGGTAGGTTTCGCCTTCTCAGCACCATCCCGAAATCTATCTTGCTCAGTTGAGGCACGAGGCTTGGGAATGTCCTGTTGCAATTTCTGTGATCAGAGATACGAAGATTGTATTCTGGGCGGTGGCGATCCGGTTGCCTGTGAAAATCTACGGTGTTCCTGCATGGTTGGATGCGGGATCTGCCCAATATGCTAGGCTGGAATGTAACTCTAGGGAGTCGGTTAGCGGCTCGTTTGGCGGTGCTGGTTGCCGCGCAGTTATTCGTTTGCTCGATCTTTGCTATTTTCTCTGAGATTTCCGGCCAGGTTAAACCGGTCAATGACGACACGATCAGGGTCGAGACATCTTTGGTGTGGGTTCCTGTTTCCGTAAAAACTCGAAACGGCGCCGGAATTGCGGGACTATCGAAAGAACGGTTTAAGGTCTTTGAGAACGGCATCGAGCAGGAGATCGTCCATTTTGAAACGCCCGGAATGCCGATAACGGTAGCTCTCGTTATTGACATGAGCGATTCGGCAAAGATCAGTCTGGGCGAGATGCGAAGCGCGGCATCCGCATTTCTAAACAGACTCCTTCCGCAAGACAAGGCCCTTATCGTCGCGTTTGACCGACAGGTACATAAGGTGATCGGTGCGACGGATGATCGCGACATGCTCCGCCTGGGACTTCTCGGTATTAAGACTGGCGGCGGGACGGCGCTTTATGACGCGGTCGACACGGTCGTTAGCTCGTCTTTTAATGGGGTAAGCGGTCGCAAAGCGATCATTCTGCTAACCGACGGAATAGACACATCAAGCGTCACGGCGACCTTTCAGACATCGGCGAAAGCGATCGCCGAAGCCAATATCGCGGTTTTCCCGATCCAATACAAACCTGAAGACACAGTGCAGAAGCGTCTGTCATCAGAAAACAGCGGCATGGGCTCGCCCGTTTATACGACGCCAAGCGGAGAATCAATCGCCGAAGCCTATGTTCGGGGCACGAGGTATTTGCGCCTGCTTGCGGATTCATCCGGCGGGCGGTTTCAGCTTGCCGACTTGACAAAGAATCTCGAAGCCGCATTCGCCCAGATCGCCGCCGAACTTCGCCAGCAATACTACCTTGGCTTTTATCCCGAAAAGGCCGCCCCAAAACCCGAAAAAAGGAAGTTAAAAGTCACAGTCGATGTACCCGACGCCCGTATAGATTCGCGCGACAGTTACGTCGCCAGACCTTGACACTCTCATCCGAGAGTTGCGACATTACCGCCTGGGTCGCTGTTATCGGCGTGGGATGTCTATCTCAGGAAGGCTCGTAGGCCAGAATTCTGTTTTGTGCAAAAGAATTCGCACCGAGCGACGGCCTCTCGCTGGCGAATAAGTCGTCTAAAGGCGGGACTCAGAATTTCAGATCAAACCGCTGACAACTCAAAATAATGTAAAAGATTTTCCTTTGCTTGCGGCGCGAGTTGGACGATTTGAAAATAAACTTCCGGATAAAGATAATCCTCGCCGCTTTCGTCAATTATCCGCAAATGTCCTTTCGGGTCACGTTCCAATGGACTTAAAACAGGATAAAGTTTGTTTGGGACAAAATCGCCTTCATCGTCATTTTCTAAACATAATGCAAATCCGATAATATTCATTGGTTTCGTTTTAGGTATTGCAAAGCAGAAATTTTCTTTGAGTCATCGAAGATGACAAACATTATAGCCTAGCGAGAATCGCTAGGAACGCAGCGGAAAGAAAAACGCTCGCTGAAAGTGAGCAACAATCAAACACCGATTTGTTCGACACTTTCAGCGTCGGGACATTATATTTATCAACAACCTAGTGTAGCGTATCAGTAATATCTTTACAAGTAGAGTCTTTCATGCTATGGTTGGAGTCATGTGGAAACCAACCGACGCTTTGATTATGACAGAAGACCAGAGACGAACGCTTGAGGCTTGGGTTCGTGCTCGGACGACGGTACAGAGAA
>JANPCJ010000200.1:0-3468 GCA_031430895.1 Chloracidobacterium sp.
AGAGTCGGGAGTCGGGAGTCTTGAGTCACGAGCCTGAAGTGACAGGTAAACGGGACGTACGCATCGGTTTTCCGACTCAAGACTTCAGACTCACGACTAGCGACTCTATCCCCGCTTGCATGGCGGCGGCGGTTGAGCTTGAGAAGACACGTGTTTTGGTGACCGCTTTAGAGAACGAGAACCGGCTTCTGAGTGAAAGGCTTGGGACCGAAAAACGAGCTACGGCGATGTTGACGGAACTCAACACGACCCGCAAAGGTGAAACGGATGCTCTAAAAGCGGCGGTCGCCTCGAAGAACGAAACGATTGCAGCGAAAGACGCGGTTATAGCCTCGCAGGACAAATTAACCGGAGAGTTGAAGAAGCAAAGGCCTTCGCCGCTGCGTCGTTTAGGCGACATTCTGATCGGCGCGGCGGCTGCCATAATCCTTCGGTAATGCAAAAAAAAATACGCTCCCCGGCCAAGGCCGAGTTTCCGCGCTGGCTCAAAGAAACGATGCCGATCTGGCGTTGGAATTGGCGGCACCAGAAGTATCTATACGAGAGGCTCCACCGCGTCACCGTCGGCAAGAGCAAACGGCTGATGATATTTATGCCGCCGAGACATTCGAAAAGCGAGACCGTAACGGTCAGGTATTCGGCATGGCGGCTTGAAAAGGACCCAACATTGAACATCATTCTCGGCAGTTACAACCAAAAACTCGCAAACCGGTTTTCGCGCAAGATACGGCGGATTGTAGAGGAGCGAGTCGCGCTATCGAAAGATAGAAAGGCCGTCGATGAATGGGAAACGCGCGACGGCGGCGGTGTACGGGCAGTCGGTGTCGGAGCCGGGATTACCGGCTTTGGCGGCGGTTTGATAATGATCGACGATCCGGTAAAGAACCGGGCCGAGGCCGAAAGCCGCGTTCGCCGCGACAACGCCTGGGACTGGTTCAGCGACGACATCTACACGCGGCTAGAGCCAAAAGCGTCGGTCATCCTGATCCAAACACGCTGGCATGAGGACGATCTAGCCGGGCGGTTGCTAAAGAGGATGGCCGGCGGAGGTGACCAATGGGAGGTTGTCAGCCTGCCCGCTTTGGCTGACACCGGGACCATGGGCGGCCCGCCCGTGCCGGACGAGCCGTCCGGGCTCCAAGTTGATCCCCTTGACCGCGCACCGGGCGAGGCCTTATGGCCGGAGCGTTTTGATGCCGAATATCTCAATAACGTGCGGCGGCAGATGGGTTCGTATTCCTTTGCGGCTTTGTATCAACAGCGTCCGGTGCCGATCGACGGGGCGATCTTTAAGCGGGATTGGTTTAGGCGAATCGTTGAGCGGGCGCCTGAAGGGCTGCGTTGGGTACGCGGGTATGATCTGGCCGTTTCAACAAAGACAACAGCCGATTATACTGCTTCGTTTCGATGTGCTTTTGACGGTGAAGGGAATCTTTATATCGCAGACGGTTTTCGCCGCCGAATCGAATATCCGGATCAGCGTCGATATGTGCTGGAACGAATGCGAATTGAGAAGAACACGAGCCACGGGATTGAAAAGGCGCTTCACGGGCAGGCTTTGGTTCAGGATTTGCGACGTGATTCTCGCGGGCTTGGGAGCGCGATTCACGCAATCGGTGTCGATGCGGACAAGGTGACGAGGGCGTTGACTTGGTCGGGTTTGGCCGAGGCGGGAAAGGTGATTTTGATTCAAGCGTCGTGGATCGACGAGTTTGTTCAGGAAGCGTGCAGCTTTCCCGACGGCGAACACGACGATCAAATCGACGCCGTCAGCCTCGCCGTCAGAATGTTGAAACAGCATAAAGGAAAACTGCACACGTTTGATTAAAGTTTTGAGTTCCGCCTTCAGGCGGCCTCTTCGCCGGCGAGCGAGCCGCCCGAATGCGGGACTCAGAACGCGGCACTCAAACAACCAAAAACTATGAACACAGACATCGAACAAGCAATCGCAAATCTACGCATCAATTCGACGCGTTACGCAAAACCTGAACGCTATTACAACGGCGATCACGATCTGGCTTTCGCGACCGAGAAGTTTCAGAACACATTCGGGACACTGTTTCGCGAATTCGCGCTCAATCTGTGTCCGGTGATCTGCGACGCGGTCAGGGACAAGCTGCGTGTGACGGGATTCGGTGTGGATGATGTCGGAACGCGCTCTGCCAGCCTGCGTGTGGTTGACTCGCAGGCTGGCAGCCTGCGTTCCGACGCGCAGCGTATCTGGCATCGGAATCGGATGGCGACCCGTGCCGGTGAGATACATAAGGAATCGCTTCGGAGCGGCGATGCGTACGCCATCGTCTGGCCGAATAGCCGCGGCGAGGCGGTCATCTATCCAAACAAGGCCGCCAACATTACGGTCGCATACGACGACGAATCACCCGGCCGCATCGTCTGGGCGGCAAAGGCCTGGCGGTTGGCCGACAAACACATCCGGCTCAATCTCTTGTATCCCGACCGCATCGAAAAATACGTATCCCGAGGCGAATCAGAAGGCTCTCTGCCGGACGCGAAAGACTTCGTCGCCTTCGGCGGTTCCAAGTTGCAAGTTTCAGGTTCCAAGCCGGAAGGGACACCTGGAACTTTGAACCTGGAACTTGGAACTGTTCCCAATCCATACGGCGTCGTGCCCGTCTTTCACTTTGCCAACAACGCCGATCTTGGCATGGTCGGGCGGTCGGAGCTTGAGACGGCGATTCCGGTGCAGGACGGGTTGAACAAATCCGTGCTCGACATGCTTGTCGCGATGGAGTTTTCGGCTTACCGCCAGCGTTGGGCGGCCGGGATCGAGATCGAAATCGACGCGGACGGCAAGGCGGTCGCGCCTTTTACCGCCGGTGTCGATCATCTCTGGATCACCGAGAATCCGAATGCAAGATTCGGCGATTTCGACGCGGCGCAGCTCGAGCAATTTCTAAAGGTCAAGGACAGCTTTCGCGTCGACATCGCGTCGGTGACGGGCACGCCGCTGCATTATTTCCTGCAAACGGCGGGCGATTTTCCAAGCGGCGAATCGCTGAAAAAGGCCGAGACACGCTTTCTGGCCAAGGTGCGCGACCGTCAGGAATCATTCGGCCAAGTCTGGGCCGATGTGATGTCTTTCGCCCTGATGATCGAAGGCCGCGGCCGCGACATCCGTTTGATTACGGAATGGGAAGACCCGGCACCGATGTCGGATCGTGAGTTTCTCGAAAATATTTTGCTCAAGAAACAAATCGGCTTGCCGGTCGAGCAGGCCTTGCTCGAAGCAGGATATGGCGAGGTGGACGTCCGGCGGATGCTAGCGAGAAATCTTGAAGAGGAGTCAAACCTTAGGGGCCGAAGATTAAGAGCGGGGGCAAGCCCCATTCGCGCCAAGTTAAGGCCGTAATTGTTGATATAGCATGACATGGAGACGGCGAGAACGTCGCGTATTTCTGGACTTTGTAGGCTTCAATGTTTTCGTCGCGGAGCGACGTTGTGAATTTA
>JANPCJ010000201.1:0-2598 GCA_031430895.1 Chloracidobacterium sp.
CGATCTCGCGAAAGTCAGCGAGATGAAAATCGAAAACACTCAGGAAGTTTTGGACTTCCTCAGTGTCCGCCCCGTGCATACCGTCGTGATGACAAGCTTCATCACCGACAACGGTATCGTGAGCGAGCTCAATCGCGGCAAGTTCTTCGGCCACCGCGACGCGAATGGCGACCTCGACGGCGTCGCACTGATCGGTCACACCACCCTTGTCGAAACCCGCTCCGATGCCGCACTCACCGCGCTGGCCATAACCGCCCGCTCGGCCGAGACGCCTATCCACCTTATAATGTCGAGCGGCGATGCGGCCGAGCGATTCTGGCAGCATATGACAAACGGACTAACTCAACCTCGCCTGAAGTGTACCGAAGCACTATTCGATATCTCGTTCCCGTTCGCGGTGCAAAAGACGGATCGACAGCTCAAGAATGCCGACATGAGCCATCTAATCCCCGTCGCCGAGGCACAGGCCGAGGTTGCATTCACCGAATCGGGTGTCGATCCGATGCTCAAGGACCGCGAAGGCTTCCTCAAACGCGTCGCCCGTCGTATCGAGCAAAATCGCGTATTCGTCGTTACCGACGGTGACGAGCTTGTTTTCAAAGCCGACATCATCGCCGAGACCGCGGGCGTGATCTACCTAGAAGGCGTTTACGTGGCGGCGAAGTATCGCGGCGCGGGGATAGGTTCGAAGTGTTTGTCGGCCCTCGCCCTCGAACTTCTAAACCGCGTCGAACACATCTGCCTGCTCTCAAACGTCAATTTCGAAGGCACACACAATAGCTTTATCAAGGCCGGATTCAGGAATACCGACCATTGCACGACATTGTTTGTTTAACTTCAGTTTGCCGCTCTTTACCATCAGCGATCCTGCCTCGTTCCTCCAAAAAAAGGTCAAGCTTTCGAGCTTGGCCTTTTTCCGATTGGCGGGCGGAGTATAACGGGATTCTTGTCCCTGAAAGGGACGAATGCAATAGCGTCGGGAGCATCCCGCCGTGTGACAGACCCGTCACGCCGTGTAACAACCCCGTCCCGCCGTGTAACAGACCCGTCACGCCGTGTAACAGACCCGTCACGCCGCATATCAGACCCGCCACACCGTGTAACAGACCGGTCCCGCCGCATATCAACCCCGTCGAGCCGTGCGACAGACCCGCCGAGCCGTGCGACAGACCCGTCGAACCGTGCGACAGGCCCGTCGAGCCACTCGAAAGGCCGGTCAGACCAACCGGCGGGGTAGTGTCAAAAACTTGGCTTTCGGGCTTTGCCCGTCGATGTGCTCCGCCCGATCGTCGCATAGGCCAGTAATTATCGGCCCCGGAGCGGCGGCGCAGCCGCGAACCCTTGGAGGCTCTGCCGGAAAAGCGGAGGAGATCGTCTCAAAACCTAAAAGTCCCGTAGGGACGGTACGAAAATAGCCCATCGATTTATCGGTGGGAAAGGTTAGATTAACCGATGGAAGTCCCGTCAGGGACGGCTGAAATGCCCATATTCAGGTGTCTCAGCCGTCCCTACGGGACTTCGCTGTTGCGGCGCGATTCCCCCCAGCGATAAATCGCTGGGCTATTATCGGTTGTCCCTTACGGGACAAAATCCGGGTTTTGAGACAGTCTCCGGAGCTTTTCCGCACATCGAGCGGCGTAGCCGAGGAACTTCCGGGCATCATCCAAGGCGTTAGATACATTGCCGTTACTTTGGTGCCCGAAAACATCCGATTCATTTCTTTGTGACCTTTGTGTCTTGCCTTCGTTGGTCCTGGGGTTCCGCCGCAAACGGCTTTACCCCAGGCTTTAATGTTGGTCGCCGTTGGCGACGAGCAAAACACCAGCCCAATGAGAGTTTTGACGCACCCTCTGATGCACGTGGGCGAGGAGAACCGCCTAAAGGCGTCAATCTTACTCCAATCTGACCGGTTCTTTCAGTCAATCTGACCGGACTCGCGCGGGCGAGCAAACCTCGCTTTCCGGTAACTCGCATTATTGCTGCATTTAACCCTTTGGCACACGGCTTGTATTAAGAACGCGGACGGCAATGGCCGTAAATTCTCTGCCCGAATGGAGCTACTGTTATGAAGATACAAGTTTTCGGATTTACAAAGACAAAGCGATTCGCGTCGATTGCGATCATCGCTTCTTTTGTTTTTTCAAATGCGTTTGCCGTTGGGATGCTCGCCGACAAAGCAAATGTCGTCGCGGCGACACCCGCAATGGCGAAATATACCACCGATTTGACGCAGCTTGGCCGTGAAGGACGCCTGCGTGAAAACCTGAGCTTTGAAAATGAGACCCTGCGTCTTGTCAAAGTGTTAGCGGAAGGTGGTGTACGTCAGCCGGTGATCGTCGATGAGGACAAGGAAGTTCAGGAGACGATTGTCGAACAGGTCGCATTGCGTATCGCAAAGGGATCGGTGCCGGCGAATCTTGCCGGCAAGTCGATCAGAAAGCTTGAGACCGCCGTGCTGTTTTCGAATTCGCGCGTCGCGTCTGATGTGGCAAAGGCCGTCGATGCGGTCGTTGACGAAACAATCGCTTCTAAAGGACAGATCATCCTGTTCATTGACGAACTGACCAACCTCGTCGGCGCAACCGCCGCGAAGACAAA
>JANPCJ010000202.1:0-4162 GCA_031430895.1 Chloracidobacterium sp.
ACACAAAAAGTCGGGTTGGGGGTTTTACCCCCTCTCTTTTACATTTGGTTTTAACTCGGGGGTTAAAACCCGCCTTCCTGACTGTTCTTATTCTTCTTGACCTTCTCACCTAAAATTGTGTGACGTAGAATTTATCTTAGGCAAATGGTCTGCCATATTTTTCCTGATAAACCCAGCCCAGAAATCGTGCTTCTGCGGTGCAGAGTGCTTCAAGCCAGCAGCTTGTGAGATAGAGCCGCCTTTCGGCATTGGTCGTCAATCTTTCAGCTTTTTTGAGGGAGAATGCATCAACGTCCTCGTCGAGATTGTATGCGTCCGAAAGCTCGATCTTTGTCTTGTGAGATTCCTGCAAAGCCTCTAAAAGATCGCTTATCCAGAGTTTCAGCAGCGGCTCGGAATCATTTTCGCCGAGGGCCTGAAACGCCCCGACAGCAAATCTTGCCTCGGCATTCTCGAATGGATAGATGGCGACGCCGTTTGCCTCATCGTCCCTTTGTTTCCACTCAAACAATTCCTCGGTGTTGGCATGACGTATCCTCGCGGTGCGCTCGTCATACATTAGGAACCACTCAAGCAGATCGCCGAGAGAACTAATTTCAAACTCGCCGTTCTCGATGCGCCGCAGTTTGGGCGGTTGGTTATCTTGAGTTTTCGCTTTGGCCATGGATAAACTTCCCGTTTTTGGTTGGCCGATTCCGACGCCCTGGATAGTTTAACATGCGCCAGCGGTCACTGAGTTTAGTGTTTGCTATTTCTTTGTGGATTCCAGGATGCGATAGGCCTCGGACTTTGAAATTCCAAATTCCTTTGCGGCCTGTTTGAGTGAGGTTTTACGGTCAGTACCGTCATTTTCGAGTTCCTTGACGCGACCGACGAGAGACGCCGGTTTTGCGTCCGGGGCAACGGGTTTGCTTGCGCGGTCTATAACCAGAACGATCTCGCCGCGAACGCTTGCGGCCGAAAATGTGACTATTAAATCCGCCAGTGTGCCGCGAACAATCTCTTCATGGAGCTTGGTCAATTCGCGCGCTGCTGCGGAGCGCCGGTTGCCGAGAATTTCGAGGCAATCGGTCAGCGATTTTGCGAGACGATGCGGAACTTCGTAAAGGACGAGAGTGGCGGGAATATCGCGGATTTCGGTAAGCCTCTTCTGTCTTTCACTTTTTTTCGCCGGTAGAAAGCCACCAAAAAATACCGATTCGGACGGCAAACCGGAGGCGATGACGGCGTTTACATAGGCCACCGCTCCCGGAATCGGCACGACCCTCGCGCCGATCTCTACGGCCCGTTGAACAATACGAAAGCCCGGATCGCAAATGCCGGGCGTACCGGCGTCGGAGACAATGGCGATGGATTCGCCTCGGACAAGCCTTTCCGCCAGTTCCTCAGAGCGTTCATGCTCATTGTGCTCGTGGTAGCTGACCGTCCGTTTAGAGATATTGAAATGGTTGAGCAGATTTCGCGTGTGCCTAGTATCTTCGCAGGCGATGATGTCTACTTTTCGTAATACGTCGAGCGCCCGCAGCGTAATATCCTGCAGATTTCCTATTGGCGTTGCGACAAGATAAAGAGTTCCGTGCATTCGTTTTGAGTACCAACTTCAGTTGGCTAATTCTAAACGATTGCCAGCTAAAGCCGGAACTCCAAACAAAAAGCCCGCGTCTTTTCAACGCGGGCAAAACGAAATTTGTGAACTGACCACCGTTAGAAGGGCCACCAGCTCGGCAGATTCCGGCCGTTCCTGTTTTGCGGATAGTTTTGTGGGTATCTGTTGTTCCGATTGTTACGGTTATTGCGGTTGTTGTTGTCATAGTAGCCGTTACCGCCGAGGGCCTGGAGATCATAGCGAATCTCCGACCAAGTCTCCGCGACGTGTTCGTCCAGCCCGGCACGAGAAAGGTGGCGGTCAAGCTGCGAACCAAGCTGGAGTACCCGTTGGACATCGTTATCGCGAGGTCCATTATTCGATTCACTAAGACGGTTGACGGCGGTCCTGAATTGCCGCGCCAGGTCGTTTAGCTGGTCCTCGCGGCGGCTTCCGTCATAACGGCTGCGATCGAGGTCACGGTCTAAATGTCTTTGCAATTCACGGGCGTGGTTCTTGAGATTGCGAACCGTCGAACGCTGGTCGCCATCTTGGTCGTTGTTGTAACCGCCATTTCGACCGTACGGATCATTATTCCCGCCGTTGCGGCCATACGGATCGTTCTGCCCGCCCCACTGCGCCGAAGCAATGGCCGGCAACGCCAAAACCAATAGCGAAAATGCACCAATCGTGATCAAACTTTTTACTCTGTTCATTGTTTTCTCCCTATTCATATTAAGTAAGGCAATGATTTGGCCATTGCTCGAAATACGTTATTGCAAAGGCCGTGCCAAATGATCACAAGCCCGAATTTGCGGGGCTTAAAGTCATAATTTTGGTTACGCGACCAAAAGAATAGACGAAGTGGTTTATACCATGCTTTAAAACGTGCCGGTCTCAACGGAATTTTCGGAATAGCTGATAGCCCATAAGCTGAAAACTGATAGCCAAAAACGCGATAAAATTATCAGCTTTCAGCTATCAGTTTTCAGCTATTCCGAAAGTGATGTAGTGGCTACATCCACCTTCACAATCTACTTGTGTTTATGATCCTTGACGATATTTCCCAGCGAGTTCGCGGCGCAGATGCGGCCTTCTGTTTGGACTTTGCCTTTCAGAGATTCAAGATCGTCCGACGCTCCTAAGATGCGGGCTCGGAGGTTTTTCATTGAAATGTCGGGGTCGCTGGCGATGATGAGGGCGGCGACGCCGGAGACGTATGGAGTGGCCATTGAGGTGCCTGAGGCTTCGCGGTAGCCGTCGTTTAGCCATGTCGACAGAATTTCTTTGCCCGGGGCGGCGATGTGGACGGTTTTTAGACCGAAATTTGAGAAACTCGCGAGTTGGTCGTTGCGGTCGAGAGCGGCGACGCTGATGACGTTTGGCAGGTCGTAGTTTGACGGGTAATGCGGGCGGCTGTCGTTGTTTGAGCCGTCGTTTCCGGCGGCGGCTACAAACAAGATACCCGCATCACCGGCGGCGCGGATGGTGTCTTCGAGTGCTTTTGATTTTGACGTCGAGCCCCAGCTTGCGCTGATAATGCGGACGTTGACGCCGTTTTTCTTGCGGTCGATGGCGTAATTGATTGCCTCGATGGCGTCGTTGGTCGAGCCAAAACCGCCGCGGCCGAGAAACTTTAGCGGCATGATCCTGACCTTTTGATTTATACCAGTAACTCCGATCCCATTATCACCCTCGGCGCCGATTATCCCCGCACAGTGGGTGCCGTGGCCGTTGTCATCCATCGGGTCGCGAATATTGTCGGTGCCGTTATAGCCGTTTAGATCGTTAAACGTGCCGATCTCATCGTCCGCATACGCGGGAACGTCATCCGGGCGAGTCCACATGTTCTCTCGCAAATCGGAATGAGTAAAATCGACTCCGCTGTCGAGGACGGCGACGACCACCTCGTCACTGCCCTTTGTATGCGTCCAAGCCTCGAGAGCGTCGATGTCGGCCCGCTTTTTGCCGCCGTCCGCACCGGTGTTATTCAGCGCCCACTGGTCAACAAACATTGGGTCATTCGGCATCTCCGCCGAAGTCTCGCGAAGGACGAGGTCTCGCGAAACAGCTTTTTGAACCGGATCATCAAGCTTTATCTGATAATTAACTTCGGCGTACACGACGCTGTCACTCATCGCGGAGTATTGATTCGCCACCGTTTGCGCGTCGGCGTTATCGAGGTCGTCAATGACGGTCAGGCCGCCGACCGATTCGATTTCGTCAGCCAGGGTGTCATGTTTGGCAGACGCGAGACTCTTTATCTGGTCGAGCGAAACGCCCGGTTTGAAGCGCACGAGGACCTCGGGAGCATCGGTCTTTAAACCCCGTTTTTTCAAATCGCAGCTTTCGGACTTGTTTCTCGAATGTTCTACGAGTGGTCCCTGCAATGCCGATTTCCAGCGTCCGATTTGCCCCAAAACAGCGGCAATTGTTATCAAAACTACGGCGATGCCGACGTGTATCCAGATATTATTGCGATTCATGGTACTGCTCCCGTTTTGAGTCCCGGGGTTATGGGGCCCACCCCGGCCGCCCCAAGAGGGGGGAACAAAGACAAGAGGGTTTAGTGATTTT
>JANPCJ010000203.1:0-1704 GCA_031430895.1 Chloracidobacterium sp.
GAATGGTTACGGTTTGTTCGCCGCTCGTATCCGAAGTCTGTTGGCTCGTGTTATCGCCAAATGAAACGGAGCGCGGTGCCGGAACTGCCGCTCCACCCTCGCGACCGCGGAAAATCCAGATCGCGATCGCGCCCAGAACGACAACGCCGATTACCGTTACAGCAACATACATCGGCTTGCGGCCCGATTTGCCGGACTCGCTTGAAGCCGCTTGTCCTGCGTTCTCGATTTCTTCGATTTCGGTAACGTCTTCTTTCTTTTCTTCGTTCATTTCATCAAAAGCCCTGGCATGGCAGTCTCCACTCTAATACGCCGTCACGATACGTGACATTCCGCCAAACGCGCCGCATTGGCGTTCGCGATTTTCAATAAACCCAGTTTACGCTTTAGGAAATGTCACCGTCTACTTTGTTTTGCCGGGCAGATCGAGTGTTTCGGTACACTCTCCGCGATCTCCGCGTTAAAATGAACTTAACGCTGAGGACGCCGAGGGCGGCAGACGGTATTTTGGTCCCGGGATAAACCAACGACCAGACTCGCGGACAAAACATGAAACAAGTGTCTCATTCCCAAAGGTCTTTCAAACAACTAAAACTTTACGCCGGCGGTTTCGCCGCGCCCTTCGCGCTCCGCGATAATCTTGTCGGCGGCCGGTTTGCCAAATTTATAAAAAACGGCCGGTGTGACAATTTGATCGAGCAAGGTCGAAGTCAAAATGCCGCCCAACACGACGACCGCCAAAGGATGCAGAATTTCCTTGCCGGGCGCATCCGCCGCCAATACGAAGGGAATCAGCGACAGGCCCGCCGTCAGCGCCGTCATCAGCACGGGAACCAATCTCTCCAGCGAGCCGCGAATGATCATCGCTTCCGTAAAGCCCTCGCCCTCCTCGCGCATTAAATGCAGATAATGCGAGATCATCATGATTCCGTTTCGCGAGGTTATGCCGACGAGCGAGATAAAACCGACGAGAGTGGCAACCGAGAAAACGCCGCCGGATAGCAGAAGCGCGATTATCGCGCCGATCATAGCGAGCGGAATATTGATGAGAACTTGGGCGGCACTCCGCCAATCGCCAAGTGCCTTCAACAGCAAAAAGAAGATGGCGACAAGCGAAAACAGTGTCAGCAAAGAGAGCGTTCTGATCGCTTCGCGCGAGGCCTGAAATTGCCCGCCGAATTCGAGAAAATACCCCTGCGGCAGGTTGACCTGTGTTCCTATCCGCTGCTGCATTTCGCCGACCACCGAGCCGAGATCGCGGCCGGCGGTATTTGCTGATATAACGATCCGCCGCTGCGTGTTTTCGCGCAAAACCTGATTGGGACCGGGAATCGCCTCGATAGCGGCAACCGCCGAAGCGGGGATCTGCGTTCCCTGCGGAGTGTCGATCGTGACATTTTGCAACGCTTCGAGGTTCGAGCGCGAGGCGTCGTCAAAACGAACGACGACGTCATATCGGCGTTGGCCTTCGATGGCCTCGGACACCTTTTTTCCGTTGAGCGCCGTTTCCAGCGTTTCAGCTATCTCGCCCGGTGCCAAACCGTACTGAGCGGCCTTTGCCCGGTCGATATTGAAGCGCACTTGCGGAATCAACACTTGTTTCTCGATATTTACGTCGGTCGCCCCTTCGACCGTCTGGATGACATTGCGGATCTCTTCCGCCTTTGATCTCAATGTCGCAAGATCTTCGCCAAAGAGTTTCAC
>JANPCJ010000204.1:0-15571 GCA_031430895.1 Chloracidobacterium sp.
ATCGCCACCGCAGGCGTCCGCCAAAAACCTGTCGCGTTTGTCCGCCGCGATATGAGACGCCGCCTCGAACAGAGCCTTTACTTTTTGCCAGTGCTCGCCTTCCATTGATTTTTTTCGTTGTAGGAAAAATAAACCAGTTCAGCCAATTTGTCGAACCGGCGCGTAATACCATAATGAAACTCGGGACAGCGAGTGCACAAGAGCGCGCGTTAGAGGCCGTGTCAAAAGTCTGTTGGATGTTGCTCCGAAGTTCCTCGGCTATGCCGTTCGATGTGCGGAAAAGCTCCGCTTTTCCGACCGCGCCTCCAACGGTCCTGCGGCTGCGCCGACGCTCCGGCGCCGATAATTACTGGCCTATGCGAGGATCGGGCGGAGGACGGCGGCATAGCCGCATCAAAGTTGTGACGGCTGCCGGCGAAGCACAGCTTCGCCGCAAATCGACGGGCAAAGCCCGAAAAGCGAGTTTTGACACAACCTCGTTAGCAAGGGCGATACTTTCAAGCCCGCGGGCTTGTGCAATCCGCTGTTAGGCATGACAGTGGGCAAATCTGGTCGGGCGTTGAGCGAATCTGGCGAACCAATTAGTGAATCTGGCGGCCCGTTGAGTGCATCTGGTGAACCGTTGAGCGAATCTGGCGGGCCGTTGAGCAAATCTGGTGAGCCGTTGAGCGAATCTGGCGGGCCAATTAGTGAATCTGGCGGCCTGTTGAGTGCATCTGGTGAGCCGTTGGGCGAATCTGGCGGGCCGTTGAGCGAATCTGGCGGGTCACCAAAATCGGTTCCGCTCTTTCCGTGTGATCCGTGGTTGATTTTCTGAAATTACCACGGATCACACAGAAAAACACGGAACAGAGCACTGAAAACGCATCTTCCACTATGCCGTTCGACGGCGGCGTAGCCGCATGCAAAGTTGTGACGGCTGCCGGCGAAGCACAGCTTCGCCGCAAATCGACGGGCAAAGCCCAAAAAGCGAGTTTTGACACAACCTCTAACACGCCCGCCTTGTGCAATCAACTTAGGCGCGGGTCTATTCAACAATCCGGCGGCTCGTAATTCATAATTCGTAATTCGTTTGATACTCCGCATCCAGCCACTCGGCCAGAGCGTTTGTCGTACTCCGCACGAGCGATGAATCGTCGAAGCCAACCACGGTCGGGCCATCCGCGAGAATCTCGAACCTGATATTAACTATCTGCCTCGTCCCGGCGGTGAACGGAGCGGCGGCGTCGAGGAGCAGCCCGATCCTTCCAACATCCGCCTGTTTTGCGTTCACCGTCCGGTTCATTCCCTTAGGCGAATCCGCGCCCGCCATGACATCAGGATTATTATTGGTTCCGCCGATTCCGTTAAACCTGAGTTTCGCGGGGTCAAAATTCAACGTAAACGTCATACCGGTTTCGTTGCCTTTGGAATCGAGCTCGACGGAGACGATGACCGAGCCATCAGAAGCGGTGGACGAAACAAGCCGGTAAACCCGCCCGCGGGCGTCCGCCGATCTCTCGATCTCATTCGGCGCCATCGTCGGAGCCGTCGGCCCGCCCGCTTGCCGTGGCGCATCGAGGGTGGCGATATAATTATTTATCTGCTGCTGATCCGTCGCATCGAGCCGTCCGTTGCCGAGCGTCGCGCCCGGAGCAACGTCGGCCCGCTGGAATTCGTTGGGCGTAATGCAGGGCGTGTCCTGTCCGGATACGAACCTCTTGAACTGGGCCGAATCGGTCGCCGTAAGCACCCCGTCACCAGCGCCGCATTCTCCCGCCACCGCACGATTTATATCGCCTTCCAGACCGAGCCCCGGCATCGGGGTAGGCGTGGGAGTCGGCGTAGGCGTGGGTGTGGGCGTCGGTGTCGGCGTTGGCGTTGGAGGTGCTGCGGTAACCAAACGGCACCGGGAAAACTCCGAAGTATTATTATCCGGATCGGTCACCGTCGCCGTGACGAGCTGGCCCGCCGGCACCGTCGAGGGCATCACGACGCTAAACGCCGCATTGTTGGCGACGGTCGTAACCGTTGCCGAGCCAAGCAGCGTCCGGCCTTCGCCCGCACCGGAAGCGTCGCACGACGGGTTTGAGAAAAACTCGATCTGAAACGTCGTGTTGGCCTTGCTGTTGAGAGTTCCCTGAATCGTCGTCCCGGCGCCCGACGCCGCGGATGTAGGCAATCGCAATGTCCGGCACTCCGTCACCATCGAAATCCGCAGCAGTCGCGGCCACGGCGTCGCTCGCTCCTCTCGCGGACAACAAGACCGACTCGCCGGAAAGCGTTCTGCCATCTATAAAGTTGATGAAAGGATTGCCCCGGTGCCGCGCGGCAAAACCGGTCGCATTTCTTTGCCATCGCGTCTCAGGCGATGCGCCGCATTCTGGTCGATCACGCCCGCACCCGTCACCGCGAAAAACGGGGCGGGGCGGCCGAGAACCTGCCGATCGAACATGCGCTGCACATCGGCACACCGCAAAAGAGTGTAGATCTAATGGCCCTCGACGAAGCGCTCGAACGGCTGGCGAAATTCGATCCGCGGCAGGTTAAGATAGTCGAGCTTCGATACTTCAGCGGCCTGAACATCGATGAAACCGCCGAAATCCTCGGCATCTCAAACGCAACCGTCCGCAACGACTGGAACATGGCCAAGGCATGGTTAAAGCAAGAGATATCGAGTTGAGCGAAAGTTTGGAGTTCCAGCTTTAGCTGGCCTCTTCGCCGGCAAAGATGCCAGCTAAAGCTGGAACTCCGAACGGTCGAATTGCATTTTTGCCACGTTGTGGGGACAATAAGGCAGTTTTATCAGTTCACATCTGGAGGTTTTTTCTGTGAAATCATTATTTTCACTGGGCTTGATATTCTTCGCACTATCTTTTTGCGGACTTGGAGACCGGCTAAAGGGTTTGTCGGGCGATTCCGGCTCTAACTCGAATACGCCGGCCACCAATTCGCCATCGACGGCACCACCCGTTACCGGCGCCGAAAAACCCACGCTCACCGGCAGCCAACAGGCGATTGTCGATGCCGGAACTGAGACAAAGTGGGACGATCAGGGAATCGCATGGACGCTGCCAAAAGGTTGGACAAAAATGAATGTGGCCAAAGAATCGTTTAACTATAAATCGCCCGATCTTGCTTTTCTGCTCGTCAATATCTCCGTCATGCCGGACAGTTTTCCGATGGATGTCAGTCTCAAGGCATACCACGAGCAGACGCTCCAGCAGCTAAAAAACGGCAAATACGAACAGGTGAGAATGCTGGAGATCGACGGTATCCCGGGCGTCGAGTTTGTCGAGGCCATGCCTAAAGGGAAAAATGACCCGCGCCGGCATCAGTGGATCGCCTATCGAACCTATCTCGGCCAAAAGCAGCAGCTAAACGTCATGACCTCGACCAGTGGAACAAACTTCGAAAAACACAAGGACGATTTTCCGGCGATACTTTATTCGATGAAGGTGGTGAAGTAGGCAGGTTCGACCCGCCGTAATAATCGCCGCTAATAGACCTCTCTGTGTGTGCCCAAGTCAACAAACACGGCCGTTTCCACATCCTCAAAATAGAAAACTACTCTGATCATTAAGCGCCTTCATCAGGTCGTCAACATTGGTGTAGGCCTTTAACTCGCCATTTTTATAGGCACGCCTCGCTTCTTCGCCGTTCTTCAAGATCTCCTTCCGCCGCTCGTCGATAAGCGATCGCTCAATGACATCCATCAGCTGTTCACGTTCCTCAAACGATAGCTGTCGAACTTCATCAACCACGTCCGCAAATGTCCGTTTCATGAGTAAGTCTCCCGGGTTTATTGTAACACCTTCAAAACGATGAGATGAACGCTACTTCAATCATTGAGCGAGGCCATCAGTTCATCCACATCAGAGAAGAAAGCACGCTTACCCTCCGCATATTCTCTCAGGCCTTCTTCGCAATTCTCGTAAATTTCTCGCCGACGTTCTTGTATAATATAAGATTCGAGAAACCGCTTTAACTCGGTTTTCTCGTCAGGGCTGAGTTGCTGGACGTTATCGACTACATCTGCAAACGTAAGCCCCATATGCCGTTCCTCGCCAAATTATTATAACACCTTATGTCAACGTCGGAGCGTCCGCGTGTGGGACGAAACACTGGCGACAGCGGGCCTCGTATTTATCTGCTGCTCCAACCTCGACGCGCTCTTCCGACTCGACGGTGCGCTGTGAATAGTTTGCGGTCGAGCCGCATTTTACGCAGATAGCGTGGGTTTTTGTGATGAATTCGGCTATGGACAATAATTGCGGCATCGGCTCGAAAGGCTTGCCGGTGTAATCCTGATCGAGACCGGCGATGATGACGCGTTTGCCCCGTTCGGCAAGCTGGTTGACGGCGTCGAGAATATCCATGTCAAAAAACTGGGCCTCGTCGATACCGACGACCTTGGTGTCGTCGGCGATCTGTTCCATCATCTCGGCCGTCGAGGCGACCGGGACGGAAAGATGCTTTTGACCGGAATGCGACGCGATCTCCTCTTTCGAATAACGGACATCGATGACCGGTTTAAAGACCTGTACTTTTTGCCGCGCGATGCGGGCGCGCGTCAGGCGGCGGATCAATTCCTCCGACTTGCCCGAAAACATCGATCCGGCAATAACCTCGATCCAGCCTACCCCACCCGAACGCACTTTCCGGCGTTCGTCAGCGTTGTCGAACGCAAATTCTTCAACCATAATTTCCTCTTCTTAATCTATTCGGAATGAAGATTATAGTGAAAATCCGCTAAAAGTAAAAAGGCAGTACCGCCCGCGTTAGAGGCAAGCTCTTTCGACTTCCTCAACAGAAAGGTCGATGATGGAATGAGCATTCAGCACCTTAAGTTTTTTAGTGAGCGGCAGAAAAATGTCTGGTGCTCCGGCCTCGGAGATCAACACGATTCCCGCCCCTGCGATTGCCGCCATATGCATCGGGCCTGTATCGCCACTGACGAAAATCTCCAGGCGCGACAGCATTGTGAAGAATGACAGAAGAGGGATTTCGTCAACAACAATCGCCGACTTTCCAAATCTCTCGCGCAATCCCGGCCTCAAATCTCGTTCCTCGGGCCCGAGAAATATAAGAATCCGATTTTGCGGATCGGCCGCTAAGCGATGAGCGAGCTCAACAAAATTGTCTAGTTTCCAGCGTCGATCCGGATGTCCGGCCCCGAGAAAAAGACCGATTAGCGTCTTGTCCGCGACACCGAGGGCCCGGAGTTTTTCATCAATTTCCACCTGCTTTTCCACCGGCGGCTCAAGCCTAAGGCCGCCTTCTCCCCTTTCAATGCCCAAGGGCAACAGCGCGGCGAAATATCGTTCGACGTGATGCTTCGATTTATCTTCCGCAGGCGGACGTGTCGGAAATCTGGAGAGCCAGTCGAGCGAGCGATTTTCGCGATTCGCGTAGAGCCGCCATTTCGCGCCCGATAAAAACCCGAGAATATTCGTCTCCGACAGGCTGTGCAGATCTATAACAAAATCAAATTTACGAGCGCGAATCTGCCGGACCAATCTGAATATCTGAGCGACCGAACGGATTTTGCGACCGTCGCGAAGCGCGACCCGATCAACCAGAATCTGATCATCAGAAACATTGGCAATACGAATGATATCGGCCCCGGGCTTGCCAAGCAGCAAAGTGATCTTCGCGTGGGGAAACCGCGTCCGTATCGCCCTGAGCGCGGGCAAGCTGAGAACTACGTCGCCCAATTGCCCGAAATCGATTACGAGAATGTTTTGGAAATTAAAGTCGGTTTCGCCCAATTTAAAAAAGACTAGAACATGCGGATGTCCGATCCTGTCATTTCAGCCGGTTTCTCGATGTTCAATACCGCGAGAATAGTCGGGGCGATATCCGCCAACGACCTGCCGTCCGACAGCCGAACGCCGGTTGCCATGTCGTCGACATAGTGAAACGGTACCGGATTGGCGGTCGGCAAAGGGTTTGGCTCGCCGCTCTCGGCGTGAACCATTTCCTCGCAGTTGCCGTGCGTCGAGGTTATTATTACGACCCCACCGGCCTCACGCACCTTCTCGCAAATACCGCCGATGCAGGTATCGATGTACTGAATTGCGGCAACGGTTTTGTCGAGATCACCCGTTGCGGCCATCATATCGGCCGCTGGAATATTGACGACAAATACATTGTTTGGCGAAGCTTCCACGCTTCGCCGAAACTTGTCGGTTATCTTAAAACTCTGCGATTCGGGCTGTGTTTCAGGTGCGCTCGGTACAAATATCTGTTCCTCGCTCTGACTATTTAACTCGGAGCCGCCGTCAAAAAGACGGGTCAAATGATTGACGCGCGAGCTTTCCGTTATCTTCACGCTCGGTATCGCGTTACCCAACAAGACGCCAGAGAGGGTATTTGCCGTAGGTTCCTGCCGGAATGCGGCGGGCAAATTGAAGGCGGGATCATACTCGGTCAGGCACACCGTTTCGACCGAGGGTTTGGCTCCGCTTTCTCCCTCGGGAACACAGAGCGACCGAACTAGCTGCCGCATTGTTTCGGAACGGTGATTGAAAAATACGACGAGATCGCCGTTTCGCACCTTCGTCACCGGCACATCAAGCGAACTTTCAATAATAACCGGAGCAATGAATTCGTCCGATATCCCCCGCAGAAAAGAGTTTCGAATCGCGGTCACGGCGTCATTTGTCCGCTCGCCCTCGGCGTGGACAAGCATTGTAAACGCCCGGGCCGTCCGTTCCCATTTCTCGCCACTGTCCATAGCGAAAAAACGTCCGCACAATGTTGCGATCTCGCCGATTCCGATGTCGGCGAGCTTTATCTCGAGTGCCTCGATATAGATGTCGGCTGTTCGCGGCGGAACATCCAGGCCGTCCAAAATGCAGTGGATAAAAACGTCTTTGAGTCCATGACGTTTTGCGAGTCTCAGAATCGCAAAAAGATTTTCGGTAGAGGAATGCACTCCGCCGTCGCTCAATAGACCGATTACATGAACAGCCGATCCGTCAGCCTTGGCCTTTGTAAACGCCCGGTCAAAAACGGCGTTTTCCATAAACTCGCCCGAAGCGACCGCACTCGTGATCTGAGCGGCCTCGGTCTGAGCGCTTCGTCCCGTACCGACGTTCAAATGTCCGAGCTCCGCGTTCCCGACGCCCCCGCCCGCCGCAGCAAGCGTCGTCATCGGGTAGTTGCGGCAGATCTCGTCGTAATACGGCGTGTGAGCAATCGCGATCGCGTTGCCCTCCGTTCGCGGAGCATAGCCCCAGCCATCCAAAATGAGAAGTGCGACGGGTCGTTTAATTTTGGGGTTTTGAAAGGTCATTAGGAAGCAGTCACGAAAAAACGAAAAGGGGAAACCGACGTTTCACTTTTCGATTATAGACGATAAGGACAAGAATTCTAATATGCGTCGGGAGCGGTCCGCTCCATCCACCGTTCCGGCACCTTGAGAGGCGTAAAATCGAACTGCTCATACAGCCCATGCGCATCCCGTGTCGCAAGCACCCAACGCCTCAAGCCCTGCAAATCCGGGTGCTCGACAATTGTCCGCATCAGCCGTTTACTCAAACCCCGACCGCGAAATTCCTCTAATATGAAGACATCTCCAAGATACGCAAACGTCGCAAAATCGCTAACGACCCGGGCAAATCCGATCTGCCGCTCCTCGCAATAAACGCCAAAGCAGAGCGAGTTTTCAATGGCCCGCTCCGTTTGTTCGAGCGACCGGTTTTGTGCCCAGTACGATTCTTGCGAGAGAAACTGGTGAATTACCGGAATGTGCAGCTTTTCTCTATCCGTACTAATAAGAAAGTTTTCCACGGGTTTTTCGTGCACGATTCTACTCGGACGGCGTCCGGATTTCGAGACCGTCGATGAAACTAAAGTCTTTAATATTGTACGTGACCACTATCAAACCGTTTTCGAGAGCGGTCGAAGCTATCAGCGCGTCCGGCAGGAGTAAGCCAAATGAATTTGAGTAAATATTGATAAGGTCAATAGCTCGTTTGGAAATCTCGGGGGTGATCGGGAGAAACGGAAAATTATCCAAGTATTTCGCAATTATCCGTTTTTCCGCATTGGATTTCGAACCCTGCAAACATTCTATATAAACGGTCACATCAATCGCCGAATCCGAACTCTCTACAAACCTCCTTACGTTTGCATTCCCAGCGAAGATTTTAGAAAGTACATTCGTGTCAATAAGGCACGTGCTCATGTAACTTTTCGATTGTCTTTACGCACCTTTTGGGCGATCTCATTAGCAGTCTCTTCGCGATCAGACCAAATGCCAAGTACGGCATCTCCGTCTTCCTTCAAACTGTTGCGACGCGGCGGAACTATCGCCGGCGTCTGGTCAGATTCGTACCGCTGTAGATCGTCCAATAGTTGTTCACCGAAAGCTGAATCTTCCACGTGATACGATCGATTTACTTTCTGAGGTATTTCTACTAGTACTTGTCCCATAATCACTCTTCGCTAGAAATGGATTCTATCATAGATCACGAAGCCCGTTGCCAGCAATCCTTTGCTCTTAGGTGAATGTCAATTAGATTCACATGATTCGAGCGCTGGGATGATTCGTCAAAAATTCGGTAACCTCTCGTTTTGACTTGAGAACGATGACCCTCTTCTCTCTCAAACCCTCAATTTCGACCATAATACGCGACTTTGCGCGATGGGGATAATTCCAGACCCATTTTATGAAATTCCAGTCAAATCTTTCATTGCAGCCCTCGGCCATGTCGGGTCGGCTTTGCCTGCGGTAAACGATGGTCCGTTTCAATATTCGGTACATGCAGACGCGTCTGGGAAGATCGAGCCAGATCACCGTGTCGCAGGCCCGCAGCCGCATCTCCCGCGTTCCGCCAAAGTTGCCGTCGTTTCGAATGCTCGGCAAGTATTTCGTCGCGGAGGTTCATAGCAAGAATAGAACAGGGATCAGAAAGATCGGCACGGAAAAAACACGGATACGAAGAAATGCAAATTGGATAGATCCGGGGCAATCCACCATATCCGTCCAATCCGTGTTCTATTCCTATTTTATTTGATAAAAGGTTCTCCGTCCCGGATATTTTGCCGAATCGCCAAGATCCTCTTCGATCCGAAGAAGCTGGTTGTATTTTGCGATCCGGTCGGAGCGGCACAAGCTTCCCGTCTTGATCTGGCCGGCGTTGGTCGCAACAGCGAGATCCGCGATAAATGAATCCTCGGTCTCGCCCGAGCGGTGCGAGATGACGGCGGTCATATTATTTGTCCGCGCAAGCTCAATGGCGTCAAGCGTTTCCGTCAGCGTACCGATCTGATTTACCTTGATGAGGATCGAGTTTGCGGCGTTCAGGTCAATCCCCTTTTGCAAGAATTTGGTATTTGTCACAAACAGGTCGTCACCGACGAGTTGGACAGTTTTGCCGACACGATTATTGAGATTGACCCAGCCGTCCCAATCGTTCTCGGCCATGCCGTCTTCGATTGAAACTATCGGATACTTAGCGCACCAGTCGGTCCAATACGCAGCCATTTCATCCGATGTTAACTCGCGCTTATCCGATTTCTTAAAAACGTACTTTCCGTCCTTGAAGAATTCACTCGCAGCCGGATCGAGCGCAAGCATTACATTTTCACCGGCCTTGTAACCCGCGTTCTCGATGGCTTCGAGGATCGTTTCCACGGCTTCCTCATTCGATTTCAAATTCGGTGCAAATCCGCCCTCGTCGCCAACGCCAGTTGAATAGCCGCGTGATTTCAGGACATTTTTCAGATTATGAAATATCTCGGCACCCATTCTCAGGGCCTCGCTAAAACTCCCGGCCCCGACCGGCATCACCATGAATTCCTGAAAATCGACATTGTTGTCGGCATGGGCGCCGCCGTTGAGGATGTTCATCATCGGCACCGGAAGCGTCTTTGCGTTCGTGCCGCCAATGTAGCGGTAGAGCGGCATTTCCTGAAACGCGGCGGCCGCGCGAGCGTTGGCGAGGGAAACAGCAAGAATTGCGTTGGCCCCGAGCTTCGATTTGTTCTCTGTGCCGTCGAGATCGATCATCGTCTGATCGATCAACGTCTGATCGAGACAATCCAGACCCTCAAGCTCGCGGCCGATCTTATCGTTGACATTTTTTACGGCGTTCAGAACGCCCTTGCCGAGGTAACGGCTGCTATCACCGTCTCGCAACTCGACGGCTTCGTTCTCACCCGTCGAAGCACCACTCGGCACCGCCGCCCGGCCCTGCGTTCCGTCTTCCAAAACAACCTCAGCCTCGATCGTCGGATTCCCTCTCGAATCCATGATCTCACGCGCCCAAACCTGTTCAATTATGCTCATCCTCTAATTTTCAACGCAAAGACGCAAAGTTGCAAAGACGCAAAGTAAGACACAAACATTTCCTGCTTTGCGTCTTTGCATCTTTGCGTCTTTGCGTTCAAGTCTTTAGGTCACGGTCTTACTCATCCGCACCTGCTTTATCCGCCGCTTTTCGACTCTTTCGACCTTAAAAATGTGGCCGTTAAATGGCACGGTGTCGCCTTCGGCAAGAACTTGACCGGCTTCGGACATCAGGAACCCGGCAATCGTCGTATATCCTTCGGAGACGGGCAAGTTCATATCGAGCCGCCGGTTGAGATCACGGACGGCGAGGCCGCCGTCGAGTAGGCATGTGCCGTCGCTCTGATGGGCGATCTGTTCGTTTACCTCTTCGTCGTGTTCGTCCGAGATGTCGCCTACTATCTCTTCTAACAGGTCTTCGAGAGTTATAATGCCCTCGACGCCGCCATGTTCATCGACCACAAAGCCAAAGTGAAATTTCTCACGCTGCATTTGCCGCAAAACGTCGTCGAGCCGCGCCGTATCGACGACGTACTTTGGCTTGTGCATGATCTTTTCCAGGCTAAAATTCTTTGGTTTGAGAATCGAATTCAGCACGTCCTTGGCATATATGACGCCGATTATTTCGTCGAGCGAGCCGCGATAGACGGGCAGCCGCGAGCGTCCGTGCCGTTGGGCAATCGCCACGACCTCTTCCAGGGTACTCTGCTCCGGAACGGCCACGATCTCGGTGCGCGGTATCATAGCTTCCTTCACTGTGGTCTCCGAAAAGTCGAATACTTTGTTTATCAGACGGCGCTCTTCCATGTTTACATGGCCGCTGGCCTCGGAAATTCTGATCAACTGCCGAATCTCGTCTTCCGTGTATATTGATGCATGCTCGCTCGTCGCCGCGATGCCAAATAAATTTACGGTCTTCGCGCTTGCCCAGTCGAGAGCGTGTATGAAGGGCTTGAAGACACGGTAAAATATCGTCATTGGCAACGCTGTGCCAAGCGCCACTTTTTCCGCGAGCTGCAACCCCACAAGTTTTGGCGCCTGTTCACCGATGACGATGTGGAGGCTGGTGATTATCGAAAACGCAATGATAAACGAAACAACATGCAGCGAAGCGGCCGGGATCGAGCCGCCCAACGCGGTGTCGAGCAGCGCCGCGATCGCCGGCTCTCCGACACGTCCTAGCGCTAGTGAGGCCAAGGTGATTCCAAGCTGAGACGCCGAAAGGTAGGCGTTCAGATTATTTAGAATGTCTAGAAGCCGCGCCGCAGATTTCGACCCTTCTGCCGCGAGCGTTTCGATGCGTGATTTTCTGACGGCCACGAATGCAAATTCGGCAGCCACGAAGAAGCCGTTGGCCAGAACCAAAATTATCGCCAGCACAATAAAAGGCAGGCTGTATGCCGAGGCAATGGCAGCTTCCGGTGCAGAATTTTCGGCGGCAAAAAGTAAAAACAAACTGGCGGGGTCGTCCATTGCGGATTAGAGGTTGTTGACGAGTAAAATACTCAGCAAGAGAATCCTGGTTATTCTCCTTAGTTCCTTTCCCGCGTCCGGCGCGGTTGAATATTTGTAGAGTATAGCATAGTTCGCTATTCGAGTCGTCACGCGGGGGCTGAGCTCCGGTCAGAACCACCTGCGATAGCGGGTGGTTGAAGACAGGGTTTATCGAGTTGCAGACATGCCGGGCTAAACCACCCGCTATCGCAGGTGGTTCTGACTTGAATCCAACATTTCCTGGATCAGCATCCGGCATGAGCCGCATCCGCCGCCGGCGTTGCAGGCCCTCGTTACATCTTCGACGGTTTCGAGCTTTCTTTCGACGATATGTCTTTCGATTGTCTCTTCGGCAACGCCAAAGCAAGTGCAGATCAGAGCCATTTCACCGCGAAACTCGTCGATCTGCTTAATCCGATAATCCGCGAATCCCGCTCTCAGGGCCTCGATACAGCAGGTCGAGCATTGATGCCGATTGTCTTCAAAAATGCCAAGTTTATTATCGATCACCGAACGCAGATCGACTTCGTTCAACCCATGCAAACGGATGAGCGGGCGGTCCTCGATAAACTCAGCAAGGACATCCGCCGCGGCGGTCATGAAACCGCAGCCATTGGTTTCAAAGCCCGCCGCCGAGACATTTTTTGATTCCGAGTCAATTCGTATCGAAAACCGGACGAACGATCCGCAGACAAAGCTCGCATCTTTTCCAGACGCGTTCTCGCCCTCCACTTTGCCGCATCGCCGCGGCGATTCGGACCGCTGTTGGATTTTTGCCGGGTAAATGCTCACAGCCTCATGTTAAAGGCAAACCTTGAGACTGCAAAGAATGAAGATTATTAAGATTTCAGCTCAGGAAGGGCTGCTCTGCACCCGCTCTTGCGTATTAGGTGGCGAAAGAGCGGGGGCAGAGCCGCCCTTCCTGACTGTCCTATGTTGACTTTCATTGGTTTTATTCAGGCTTGATTAATTATCATGTCGGCGAACAATAGATCAAGAAACCAATGGACAGTCAGGAAGGCGGGCTTGCCCCCGCTTCTTTTTTTTCCCCGGAGAGAAATGTCGGCACCGTGCTAGAATATGGCCTATGCGCTACCTTCTGCTGACTGTTTTCAGTTTCTCATTTCTACTTTCCACCGCGTGCCGCCCATCGGCGGCGCCGGTTTCGGTCGGCAGTAAGCCAATTTCGATCAACGACCGGCCGACGACGAATTTGCCGATGCCGCCGTCAAAACCCGTGACACAGATGAGCTGGACAAACGCCGATGACCGTGTCGAAAAGCTCTCCGATCTAAACGGAAAGGCCGTCATCCTCGATTTCTGGGCGACATACTGCGAACCGTGCAAACGCGAGATCCCGCACTTAAATTCGTTGATCGCCAAATACGGGGCAGAAAACCTTCACATTGTCGGTTTAAACGTCGGCGGCGAAGAGGATCGGCCAAAGATTCCGGCATTTGTCGCGAGCACAAAGATCGACTATGCGATAGCGTTTCCCGAGGACGAACTGACTCAATTTATCTTTGCGGAACGCAGCGACATCCCACAGACTGTCATATTCGACCGCAATGGCCGCATGGTTAAAAAGATCGTCGGATTCAGCCCACAGATTCAAAAAGAACTCGATGCCGCGGTAGAAATCGCGATCAAGTAGAAGCGCCCGCGTAGGCGGGCAGCTTCCTCATGCGTCGATGACGATCCCGATGGCGCGCGAGCTCCAAAATCGTTGTTTGACACCGTCCATAATTGGTGTATCCTAAACGCATTCGAACTAATTAGCGGTCGGCGGCGAATCGAATTCTAGATGGGGAGGATACACATGAAAATATCAAAGAAGTCAATTTTTGCGGTTTTGTGCCTGGTCGGCATGTTTGCCGCGGGCTTTATCGGGCGAAGCATTTTGGGTCCCGTTGACCTGGACATTTTGCCCAGTGTTCAGGCACAAGGCCCCGGTTCGCGGAGATGCTCCGCGCGAACGCTCAGCGGCGCTTATGGGATCAAGTTTGAGGGGCAAAAGATTGTTGGGGGGCCTTTTGTTTCAGTCTCACGCATCACTTTTGACGGCGACGGCACCTTTACAACCAATGAGATCGGGCGGTTTAACGGTAGTCCGATTGAGAGAACCTTCACCGGGCCCTATACGGTAAATAATGACTGCACGGGTTTCCTGGATTTCTCGTCAACGATATCGGTTCCACCGCATGAAGCTCACGGAAACTTTGTCATCGTTGATGAGGGAAAAGAATTCTTCGTCGTTGACAACGAGGAAGGCTGGGCGGCAAACGGCGTTGGCAAAAGGTTGTAGAGTAGATCAATCCGTTTTATGGCTGAAAGCCGGTTAATAGGATAGCGTCGTTTCGACAATCGTAAAGCACTTTCCGTGAATGCGCTCCGCGCGAACCATCACACAGTATTCGTTCAACCTCATTGATGCGGGATTTGATACCCTGGTCGGGTAAAGGACTGCACTAATGCTCAAAAGGACTGCCCTAACGCGAGTAGGGCAGGCCCTGGTGGGGTGAATGACTGCACTAATACTCAAAAGGACTGCCCTAACGCTATTAGGGCAGGCCCTGGCATGGCAAAGGACTGCACTTATGCTCAAAAGGACTGCACTAACATAAGAAAGGACTGCACTATTCTGTTTAGGGCGCTCTCTGAGATCGGAAGGGCAAACCCGACGGCTCCCATGTCTTGTCCCTGAAAGGGACGCATTCAATAGAGTCGGGTGGAACCCGACGACCCAGCGGTCCGCTGAATTTCTGTCGCTGAAAGTGACAAATGAGTAACGTGTCGACATTCGTCCCTTTCAGGGACGGCACGTCGGCTAGCCGAGAATCGTCGGGATGCAAGCCCGCGCGTAAGAGACTGTGTCAAAAGTCTCTTGGGTAGTGCTCTTAAGCTCCCCGGCTATGCCGTTCGATGTGCGGAAAAGCTCTGCTTTTCCGACAGTGATCCAACGATTCTGCGGCTGCGCCGCCGCTCCGGGGCCGATAATTGCTGGCCGATACGGTTATCGCTCAGAGGACGGCGGCATAGCCGCGTGCAGAAGTTGTAATCCTACCGGCGAAGCACAGCTTCGCCGCACATCGACGGGCAAAGCCCGAAAGCAAGTTTTGCCCCGTAAGCAAGGGCGATTCGATCACTTTGCATGTTTCGCCCTTGCTTACGCGCGGGCTTGCGCATTTGCTAGACCCACTCGCCCATTTTGCGGAATTTCTGATAGCGGTTGTCGAGAAGGGGTTTTTGTATTGACGGGCGTCGTCGTCTAAATTTTGGAGGTAAAAATTATGAAACACAGAATCGTATTAACTCGAGCGAGGGGCTTTATCGCCGGAGCGCTCGTCTTAGCGACAGCCGGCGCCCTGCTCAGGGGAGCAAACGGAGAAAGACGCGCCGTGAAAACTGACCGATTCGGCGTTTATCGCTTTAGCAATGTGGCGAGAAACAGAATTTATCAGCTCAGCGTGACGTACCGCCAATACGAGTTCACGCCGCGCCTCATCATGGTGCGGGAAGAAAACATCAACAATTTCAACTTCACCGCTTTGCAGTAAAGTAAAGGAGAGAATAATATGAGACGCAGAATTTCTTTATCAATCGCCCTCGCGTTGAGCGTGGTTTTATTATCGCTGATGAGTTCCGATCGGGCGGCGAACGCAGAACCGGGCGGAATGAGGCCTATTGCTGACACCGGCATCGTTCCTATCGGCACCGGTCAGACGCTTCAACTAACGGCAACCGGTACCGGATTTGGGAACAACCCTGACAACGTGTGTTTTAGGCGGATTGAATACG
>JANPCJ010000205.1:0-6170 GCA_031430895.1 Chloracidobacterium sp.
CTAGTGTAGTGTATCAGTAATATCTTTACAAGAAAGATGTTTCATGTTATGGTTGGAGTCATGTGGAAACCAACCGATGCTTTGATTATGACGGAAGACCAGAGACGAACGCTTGAGGCTTGGATTCGTGCTCGGACGACGGTACAGAGAATGGTTTTGCGTGCTCGGATTTGTCTGCTTGCGGCGGCCGGTCATTCGAACAACGCGATTGCCAAAGAGTTGAACACTTCGCGTCCGACGGTTCTTCTGTGGAGAAACCGATTCAAAGAACGGGGTCTTGCAGGTTTGTCCGAGGATGCACCACATGGTGCGAGTTCGAGGCGTCTCGACGCTGGGAAAGTTCGTTCTATTGTAGAGGCGACCACCCAAACAAAGCCCAAAGACGCGACCCAGTGGAGTACTCGCTCCATGGCACGAGAGTCGGGTGTGAGCCATTCGAGCATCGCTCGAATCTGGAACGCACACGGTCTGCAGCCGCATCGGACAAAGACTTTTAAGCTGTCGACGGACAAACGTTTTGTCGAGAAACTGACCGATGTCGTCGGTCTCTATATGAATCCGCCTGATAAAGCCATCGTGTTGTGCGTTGATGAAAAGACCCAGATACAGGCGCTTGACCGGACGCAGCCCGGACTGCCGATGAAGAAGGGGCGATGCTCGACGATGACGCATGATTACAAACGCAACGGGACAACCTGTCTTTTTGCCGCACTTGACTTGCTCAGCGGCTCGGTGATCGGCTCCTGTTACCCACTTCACCGCCACGAGGAGTTTCTCAAATTCTTGCGCAAGATTGATCGGGAAACGCCCAGAGACCTCGACCTCCATTTGATTCTCGATAACTACGGAACTCATAATCACCCGAATGTGAAAGCATGGCTTGAGCATCATCCACGATTCCATCTGCATTTCACTCCTACCAGTTCCTCGTGGCTCAACCTTGTCGAAAGATGGTTCGGTGAACTCACCCGCAAAAGAATCCGTCGCGGCACTTTCAAGAGCGTGACCGAACTTATTGACGCTATAAAAGAATTTATTCGACTAAATAACCAAAATCCCAAACCTTTCAAATGGACCAAGAAAGCTGAGGAAATATTGAAAAAAGTAAACCATTGTAAAGGTCTAATAGAGACAGCACACTAGCGGCGAAAACCTTTCCGGCGAACACGACTGAGGGCCCTAAGACCAACGGTTTTAGGGCAAAGCCTTTAAGAAATAAATGTCTTGTGCTCAAGTGAGTATGAATTCACAGAGAAATCGGCAACTTTGATGCCAGAATGTCCTGATCCTGATACGAATGCGTAAAGGATTGGATTCGCTTGAGATAACTGAATTTACCTGGGATGAAAGGGGTTGTTTAACGGCGATTCGCACGAAGTTTTCGGAGATAATCCAATTATTCGGATTGACCCGACAGACGGCACCGCTTGATCCCGCGACAAATGAGAAAAGCCCGGCGATATGAAAATCGCCAGGCTTTGAAATTTCGTCGGGTTTGGGCAGAATTCCCTTGAAATCAGGATCGCGGCCTTAAAACACTAACTTAACCTGATAACGGAGGGAGCGGCCTCCGCCGCTGGTATTGATAGTATCGGGATTGAGAAAGAATCCCTGGGTGAGCGTATTAGCCGCGCTGTTGATGGTACCCGCCGAAGGGAAACTCGCTTTATTAAACGCGTTGAACAGTTCCATGCGTCCCTCGATAAAAGTTCTTTCCGAGATTCTGGTGCGTTTCAACAAGGTAAGATTGGTGTTGAAAACAAAAGGCGAACGCTCGGTGTTGCGTCCGAGATTTCCCACCCGTGCCACGCTGCCGGCCAAACCGGCGACAAACGTCGGATTGACAATAAACTGCGCCGTGTTCGGATCGATCGGCGCAAAGGTCGCGGGAGTGCCGTTAGCATTTCGCGTGAGGACGATTTCCGGATTGATATATCCGGTGATGAATCCTTGAGCATTTACCTGCGGGACGGCGCGAACGCCTCGTTGACCATTTGGATTGTACGTCGGACGGTCATTACCGCCGCCAATGCCGTCAGCATCGAATATGTTAAAGACCGTAAACGGAACTCCCGACTCGTAGCTTGTAACCCCGCTAACCTGAAAGCCGCCGAGCAAACGACCCAATGCTCCTCGCTGTTCACGGTGGAAAGGTGATTCCACAACATAGGTAAAGGCCGCCCGATGCGTTCTGTCATCGACTGACAGTCCTCGGTCGAAGGCTTGACCTCCAAAGATCGCCGGTATGGCCGAGAAGGAACCGGCCGTAGCGATGCCGACCGCAAATACCTCGTCGGCATTGTTGATCAGCTTGGAAAAAGTATAGGCGCCGGTGACGGTGAAGTTATTGACAAAACGGCGACGCACTTCGATCTGGCCGGCATGATAGTTCGAATCGCCGCCATTGGTCCGAACGGTGCGCCCGCCCTGAAGGTTGTCCAATCGCCCGGTGAGCGGGCAGACACTGAACACCGGGAACAACGGCGGAATCGCGTTCGCCGCCGTTAGCAGTGTGCCAATCGTACAAACCGGGTAGCCGGCGGGGGCGACGCCTGGTGTGCGCAATTCGGGACGAACCTGCGGATTAGCATCTTCATTGATATAAAGACCGGTTCCTTTTGAACCGACGTACGACGCATCGAGCACGAGACTGAAAGGCAACTCGCGCTGAAAACCGAGCGACCATCTCTGATAATACGGATTCTTCAGATTAGGATCGATCAATGTTTGGGCACCGGTTGGCAGGATCAACGAGGGTGCGGATGTGGGAAACAAAGTGCTGAAATTAGGAAGACCGCGCGGATTAGCCGCGCTTACAAGCGACGTGGCGCTTATCGCGTTCTGATTTGGAGACGACGCAGCCGCGTTTGATGCGATGTTGTTAAAGAACGAATCGTAACCGATATTATAACCCGCGCGAATCACCATTCTATTCTCGCCGAAAATAAAGCCCCCGATACCCGAGCTAAAGGACGGTGAGTAAGCAAACCCGACGGATGGGGCGAAATTGTTCTTATCCTTCGCAACCTGATTCGGCTGGCTGAACGGACCGGTTCGCGTCGCGGGATTGACATTGAAAAGTCCGGTAAATGCCGGTGTGCGCAGGGTGTTAAATGACGTTCCGAAATCTTCGTAACGAACGCCTAGAGTTAAAGTCAACGCTTGTGTCGCCTTCCAACGATCCTGGACGAAACCGGCTATACGGTGCAGCGACGGGAAATACACCGGTTCACCGAAAACCCGGTTGACACTGCCATTCGAACCGCCGAAATCGTCGACGAAATTTGCCAGCGAAGTGAACGTCGTAGTGGAGGCATAATTCAGAGTACCGCGATTATCGGCCGGGGCAAGCTGTGTCGAAATCTGCCGCAAATAGTCAATACCTCCACGAACGGTGTGATCGCCGAAAATACGCGTGACAGTGTCTTGAATCTGATAATTATTCGCCGTTCGGCCTTGGGGGATATTCGTCGGCGCTCCAACCGATGTCAGGCCCCCGAGAGCGACTGCCCCGACAGCAATTGTCGCCTGTTGCGAGGAAGGCCCCGAAGGATCGGCGAGCGGAAATCCGAGCTGAATTCGATTGTAGGCAAGCCGCAGTTCATTGGTAGTAGATGAAGAAAACACATGGGTTTCCGCAATCAAAAAGTTGTAATACCTGTTTGATTGATCGGAATCGAAGCCCGGGAAATTCACCGTAGACAGCGGCGAATCCGTTTTATCCTGCAAGTATCGGAATGTAAGTTGATCGCTGTCGCTCAACTTATGATCGGTCCGTATCTGGAACTGTTTGGTTGTCGTCGTGCTCGAGAATGTGCGGAAGAAATCTCCAATGGCCACAGATCCGCGGACTGCAGCGGTGTTGACCGGATCAAGCGACTGAGAGGGCCTGTTTGCAACGGGGGCAACCGCGTTAGCGGTCAGTGCGAGATACTCCCTGACTCTCGGATTCGTCGCGGAGAATTGTTGTAATGTAGCACGCCCGGCGGCGGTTGGTGTAACCAAAGTCGCCGAGCCGCCGGGAGAGCGGAACCGATTTTCGAGATACGCGACGAAGAAGAAGTTTTTGTCGCGTTGAGTATTTAAGACCGATCCGCCTTCGCCAAAATTAGGCAGAAAAAGAGGGCCGCCGAAAGTTCCGGAATAGACTTTCTGATCATTGAAGAGCGGTCTGCCAAGGGCCAGAACCGCGGGGTTGCGCGACTGTAAACTGGTTATCGCGTCATCCGTGCTCGTGTCATACTGAAACGCCAGATTACCGTGGAACGAACCCGTTCCGGCACGCGTGATGACATTGATCACACCGCCACCGGCACGGCCGAACTCGGAATCATAGTTACCGGTTTGTACCGAAACCTCCTGCACGGCGTCACGATTAGTTATTTGAAATCCCTGGCCCGCGACCGAGATATCGTTATTCTCGGTACCGTCAATTAAAAAGTTATTTGATCGGCCGCGTGCTCCATTCACGGAGAAAGTGCCGACGCCGACGCCGGTACGATTAGTAACCACGCCCGGTAATGTCAGTGCAAGAGCCGTTGGATTTGCTCCAATCGGCAACTCTGTAATTTGTCGTCTTGAAATATTGCCGCCGCGCACCGGGGCTTCGGTCTGAAGCGCCGTACCGCCGTCGGCCGTCACCTCGACATTCACTTCCTGATTGCCGGGTTTTAGCTCGGCATCGATTGCGGCGGTCTGGTTGGCGTTGACGGTGATTCCGGCCTTTGTGACCTTGCCAAAACTTGCCGCACTGATAGTAACGGAGTATGTCCCGAGGTCGACGGCATCAAACCGGTAAAACCCCTCGCCGTTTGTCGTTGTCGAACGGGCAACGGTCGTTTCGGTATTCGTCAATACGACTTCCGCCCCCGGAATGACGGCCCCATTCGGGTCCACCACCGTACCGCTCACCACTCCGCGGCTCGTCTGAGCTAACGCGATAGCCGAGCTCATGACAACTAACAAAATAAACATCGAAAGTTTTTTCATCGCACTTCTCCAAATAACGAAAATAGTCGAACTGATAAAGAATAAGGCAATAAGTGTGCCATTTTGAGAATTGACAGGAATGAATGTGGCTTTGTCTCAGCGTAGTCAGCTTGATCGGGATTTATGCGTGTGTTAGTAAAACCTTGCGAATCTCTAACAGGCGTCCTTCTGTCCAGACTTTAACCAGCGGCACCTAAAATGCGGGGCGACACTATTAAAAGTTTGCAAAAAATCTGGATAAAATCCGAAAATTCGTTTGCCGCGGCTGAATAACCAAGGTTGAAGAACAAAGGTAGAGGGTTTGGAAAGACGGTTTGGGATCGACTCTTCTGCAATTCACCACGCCTGCGGGCAAGTTGGGTTGTCAGTGAGCGAGTCGGGCGTGTCAGTGAGCGAGTTGGGCGTGTCCGTCAGCGAGTTGGGCGTGTCCGTCAGCTAGGCAGGTGTGTCCGTCAGCGAGGCGGGTGTGTCCGTCAGCTAGGCAGGCGTGTCTGTCAGCTAGGCAGCCCGTCAGCGAGGTCGGGCGTGTCGGCTGGCGGCCCCGACGGCCCAATCCCGGTGCCGCTCCACTCGAGGAGAGAGAAACCGGAGCCGACAAGGCAAATGGCCGTGCAATGCGGATTGTAGATTGGAGCACGGCGGAAGCGCCCGTGTCTGAACCCGGACGCTTCCGTCGGGCTCCAATTGGCAAAGCCTCAATCGCCGTCGAGATCGACTCGCTGGGCGACGAAACGGTGGCCCTGTTCACGCTCAACTTCGACCCATCACGCCTGAGCAACCCGGTGGTGACTCTCGCCGACGGAATGCCCGAAGGCATCACTCTTACCTCGAACACCCGCAACGCGGCCGACGGTAAGGTGACAATCCTTCTCGATTCATCGACTCCGTTCACGACCAGCTACTCAACTCGTGTCGTAACCGTAACCTTCGACATCGTAAAAGGCGCCCCGACAGGCGAAACCCCAATCACCTTCGAAGGCTCCGGCAGCTTCTCCGACCGAGCCGCCAACGATCTCGACGCCATCTACACCGACGGCTCAATCACCATAAAAGGCCGCACTTCCGCCGGCCCCATAGCACGTCTTTTGAAGATGGATTCCACCGAAGGCACGGTTATGCTCTTTGGATTTCTAAGACGCTAAGCTGCTCAAACAAAACGCCCCGCCGGCCACGACCGGCGG
>JANPCJ010000206.1:0-4493 GCA_031430895.1 Chloracidobacterium sp.
AAATTCACAACGTCGCTCCGCGACGAAAACATTGAAGCCTACAAAGTCCAGAAATACGCGACGTTCTCGCCGTCTCCATGTCATGCTATATCAACAATTACGGCCTTAACTTGGCGCGAATGGGGCTTGCCCCCGCTCTTCTACCTTCAAGGATGTCCGGCTAGCGAGACTTTGGAGCGTTGTAGCCTTTGCGTGTGCGGATAGTGAGGCTTGGGCGGGAAACGCGAAGTTCGATGGTGCGCCATTTCCCGTCTTTTTTTGTGTTCGCAGGCTGATAGGCGATTGTATATTGGACGCCAAGTTCCTCGGCAATTCGTTTGAATGCATCGCGCATTGCCACACCGCCCGGTGTCGCGACAAATTTACCGCCGGTCTTTTCGGCAAAATTCTTTAAAACGCCCTGATTCTGCATTCGGTCTCGTCCCCCAATATCTATCGCCGCCATATCGACCGTGTAAACCGTAGCGTCGGCGAGCAGAGCGGCGCGCAAGGCTTTATCCGCGCTCTTGCCGCTCTTGGTGTCGGCTCCGTCAGACAGGACGATGATCGCCCGGCGTTTCTCCGGCCGCTTCGACAGCAGTTCTGCCGCTTTGAAAACAGCGTCGTTCAAAACGGTCCAGCCATAGGATTTGAGGTCGAAAATACTCTCCCTGACATCACGGCTTTCGGAAAAATCCTGGACCATTTCCACCTTCGAATCAAAATTATAGATCGCGGCCGTATCGCCCGGTCGCAGACCGCCCAGAAACTGAATCGCGGCCGCACGTGCAAGCGTCACCCGCTCTTCCATGCTGCCCGACGTGTCTAGTAAGATCACTGCGGCGAACGGCGAATCTTCCGACTCAAAGGACTTTATCTCCTGCTCGGCGCCATCCTCAAATACCCGAAAATTCTTTATCGCCAGACCGCGAACCGCGACGCCGGCGGCGTCGGTAACAGCGGCGTTCATAACGACGATCGACGAATCAACGGAGATAATTTCGTCGTCGCCGGACTGGGCAAAAATGGATGTGCAGAGGAGAAATACGGTAAAAGAGAATTGAGTAAAACCGAAGGTTTTCCTAATCGAAAGGTACATCGGGCAGATAAATTCTATTTAGCAATACGCAAAAACCGGGCGATCTTAATCACGGCGTTAGAGGTTTGAATTGCCGCCGCCGAGATTGTAAACCGAGTTGTCTTTTTCAATTGGTCAAACAGCTCGACGGTAGTTGATCGAAGGGCTTTAATGGCGTCGCCGGGTGAAAGCCGCTTTTCCTCCGGCTGATATCTCTCACTTTTTTCACCCTCGTCGTCATCGCCGCCGAGCTCGCTGCGAATCTTTTTAACGAGCTTCTCGACGGTCTCAACTTTAGCGATCTCTCGACCGGAAAGTCTTCCGTTCTGAGCAAAGGCGTTTTCCAGCTCGCTCGAGATTTTGAGAACTTCCTCACCGCGGGCGATCATCTGATCGAATTCTTTTTTCTCTTTCTCAATCCGCAATTTCTCAAGCATTTCGACAAACGTCTTCGGACGATTCTTGTCTTCGGCGGGCTTGCCAAAAATCGAGCTCCTGTCATCGGCCGACGTTTGAGCGCAAACGAATCCGCTTGCCATCAGACCAATGGCGGCGGCGGCCGGTAAAATGCGAGAGAATCTGAGCGACATAATCTAAAACCTATTTATTACCCGTATCCTGCACGGGATCGGGCGAGTTGCCTGTAACCAACTCGATCAGTTTTGCGAGAAATTCATCTTCGGCGGCGCCCGAGCTTTTGACCGTAATCCATTCCGACATCAACCCGTTGGCGGCCCGGCCTTCGACCTTCGCATTGACCGCGACATTATTTTGAACACCGTCTATCGACTGGACCTCGATCGTCAGGGTATATTGTGCTCTCGACCACGTCGAATAAGACGATTCGAGAAATGCATAGCGATTCAGCTCGTTCTGCGTTACGACCGATCCCTTTGCAAATACAAAGGGCTGAGTGACAATAATGCCGTCCTTTGGTCTTGACGACGCCTCATCGACGACGATCTTTTTCTCCCTCAACGCGTCGACGATCATCCCTATCAAAACATCGCGGCGTCCGGCCAATCGATACGGATTAGCGAGGCGTTCGCGAACTTTCGTCTTACCCGCGCCCCAATCGAACGACCGCGTCACATCGTTGCTGCGGGTCGTCACCTTATTCGACTCGTCTTTGATCGTTTTAGTCTGTGAATCGACGCCCTTCTGCTGAGCGTGTGCCGCCGAAGCGACAAATAATATCGCAAATATCGAGGCGATGCGGCGGTTGGCGATGAGGGCGTTGGTCATATAGAAAATATATCTCAAAAAATCCGATATTGAAAGGATTTGATGAAGCGAAACGGGCGTTAGTTGTAAATGAGTTTGTTCTGCTACGATCTTGAATTCTTTGCGGCTTCGCTCCTTTGCGGGAAAATCTTATCCCGCAAAGCCGCAAAGACCATTCTTATTCGCGCATTCGTGGCACTTCTGCTTTACCTTTGCCTTTTTGCAGCTCCCATAAACACATATGCTTCAAAAATGCATGATGGGCGGCAAAACGGGCGATGGAAAAACCGGCCAATCCATCAAGAAATCCGCGCTTGAGAACGTAGGATGAAAAAAAGGCGAGCGGTCCCGCCGTCATTATTTTTAATTGCGAAGTGGTCGCACCGCGCTCAAACATCTGCCGTGCCGCCAGCGGGGCATATCTTTCGCCGATCATCGTGTGATGATGCAGAGCGTTTTCGACGGTGTAATGCAGAATATCGCCCTTGAGCTTTTCCGATCCTGCTCCGTCGATCAATTTCACCGATTCGTGAACCAACGCCTCGCTCCAACGTCCTCTACGTCTGTCAAAAAGCCGCATCTGCCAATCCGGATACCACCCCGAATGCCTGACCCGACGCCCCATGTAATACGAAAGCCTCGGAATCTTGTACCCGGCAATCTCCTGATCCGCCTCATTTTTCCGTACTTCCTCGATCTCGTTTCTCAGCTCCGTCGAAACGCGTTCGTCCGCGTCGAGGCTAAATATCCAGTCATTCTTCGCCGCGTCCGTCCCAAACTGCTTCTGCTTCGAAAACCCCGGCCACGCCTGAACAATCACCCTCGCTCCCATCCCTTCCGCGATCTCCCGCGTCCGGTCCGTGCTCTCCGAGTCGATGACCAGCACCTCATCCGCCCAGTCGACCGACCGAATAGCATCCCCAATCTTCTCTTCCTCATTACCCGCAATGATCACCGCCGAGATTTTCACACAATGAATTCTCGCAGAGTTGCGTCAAAACCGGAAATTTTGTCAATTGTTGCGGCGGCCTCGATCTTTGAAAGCCAGACCTCGGTGACACTGCCTGTCACCGGAGATGTGTTATCTTTGCAGCGAAGCGAAGGGACTCAAATATTGTTGCTTCCGAATGGTTTACCTCGAAAAGCGCGGAACTCAGGTTCCTTACGGTGTCGGAACGATAGATCAGATAATTATGCGCTTGAATTCAAACAGAGAAGCGTTCACACGCAGTACGCGCGGATTGAAAACGGAATGGCTTTGACGTTTCGGCTTCAGGCAAATCCGACAAAACGAATCGGCAAAAATTACCAACATCCGGACGAGACGAAACGCGAGGAATTTACCCGGAAATTCCGAGACGAGAAAAATCGTCGCCGCGTCTCGTTGAATAAGGACGAAGATCGAATCAAATGGCTCGAGCGCAAGGGCGAAGAGATCGGTTTTAGATTGGCGGACGTCAGCGTCGCTCCGATTCCTAATGTCGCTTCGGTTCAGCAAGGAATGCTCAAGGGCTGGCACCCGGACAGCGATAAACCTATGACGTTTGGGTCGGTCGTTTTTGAAGGTGTTTTGCAGGTTACGGACGTTGACAAATTTCAGGGTGCACTAAAAACCGGAATCGGAACCGGCAAGGCGTATGGGTTTGGGTTGTTGTCCGTTGCGCCTGCCGGGGCCAGGATGGGGGACAGCATTCTTTATGTCTCACCGTATCCGATATGCTATGAGCCAAGAACCTTTGCGAACCAAACTAAAAGGCGTTGTTGAATCTGACGAGACTTATATCGGCGGCAAGTTCTCAAATATGCACGGCGCGGAACGCGAACGCGCAAGACAAGGACTCCGCTACGATAAAGCCCCGGTCGTCACATTGGTTGAACGCGGTGGTCGTGTAAAAACGCATCACGTCGAACACGTTACAGCAACCAACATCAAACGTATATTGCGTGAAAATATCGCACAGGATAATGCGTATCTAATGACGGATGATGCAACACCTTACAAACGTGCTGATCTTATGTTTCTCGGTCATGAAACGGTTGTCCATTCAGCCGGAGAATACGTTCGAGGTAGCGGTGGTAGTGCCGTTCACGTAAACACGGCTGAAAGCGTTCATGCTCTCTTAAAACGCGGTGTGATGGGAACGTATCACCATTGGAGCAAAAAACATTTGCACCGTTACTTAGCAGAATTCGATTTCCGTTGGAATCATCG
>JANPCJ010000207.1:0-2671 GCA_031430895.1 Chloracidobacterium sp.
CCAGCGTTCGTGTCACCACCTCGCGAACCGTGCCGATCCTCGAGGCAAGCTGACTGTGCGTGGAGCTCAGTTTGATTCTTGTCCCCTTCTCAGTGCCGATACCAGCATTCCGAGCCTCTTCAAGCAGCAATTTAGCCAATCTTTGTCCAACTTCTCGGAGGGAAAGACCCTCAACAAGCTCGGCGCATCTGCGCAGGCGTGAGGCGATGAGTCTTGCGGCAGCGAGAGCAAGCTGTGGATGTTCCACGGCGGTCTTAAGGACGCTCTCTTTACTCAGAAAATATAGGGTCGTAGCTTCTTCCGCCGCGACAGTCGAAGGGTAATTTCCATGGTCAAAGACCGGGACCTCCGCAATGGTCGTGACGGCCCGTTCTACATGAATGACCTGCTCCCGTCCATCAGCACCCGTTCGAAAAGCCCGGACCGACCCCGATGAAATAACATATAGCCCCTTAGCGGTCTCCCCGGCTAAAAATAGTATCTCATTGCGTTGCAGGTGCTTTACGACCGAATGCTTGGCCAAAACTTCGAGGACCGCTCCATCCAGATCTCAAAATAGCTCCGTTTGCTTCAGAATTGTTATTTTGTCTTCCGGCATTAGCGAAATCTTAACAGACGACACTCAAGGCTGCGTCCGCGCGTTCGAATAGCTTTTGCCCGCCGACTGTCATTTGAGCTTTATCGCGTCCCATTCGCGAACTTGCCCCGCCGATCAGGACAAAGCCCTCGGGATCCTTGAGCGTGATACTCATATTCATGCGATTGCACGACAAACGAACCTGGGCGGCTGGCTTGGCAAGTCGTCTATGACCGCATTATCGGCCGAAAGCAAATCTTTAGTTAACGAAATTCATGCATTCTCGGGCTGCATTGCGGTAGGGCCCGGTCCATCGCGTAAAAAGGTGAAATAATTTACGGCAAGACAGCCTAAGGCAAAAAACGACAGCAGTATCAAGCCAATCGTATAGCTGCCGGTTGCGTCCTTCACGAGGCCAAGCTCGATCGGCGGGAAAAATCCGCCAAGCCCTCCGAATGCACCGACAAGACCAGTAACCGTACCCGTTTCTTTCGCAAAATACTGCGGCACAAGTTTAAAAACCGCCCCATTCCCAAGGCCGAGTGCGGCCGCACATCCGAGAGCACCGACCGTAAATAATTCAATAGTCGTGAAACTCAGAAGCGGCGCCAAAATAGCAATGGCCAAGAACACGAAAATCAGTACTTTAGCACCGCCGAGTTTGTCCGCGAGGATGCCGCCGACCGGGCGCATAAGCGTCGCGAGCACGACGAATCCCGCTGTGCGTGCGCCAGCGTCAGTCGGTGTAAGAGCAAAGATCTCACGCAGGAAGGTCGGCATGTAAAGGGCGAGGGCGACGAATCCGCCGAATGTCAAAAAATAAAATAGTGATAGTACCCAGGCAATTTTTGAACGCTTTAGTACGGCGAGGCTTTCCGACAGCGATTTCGGCCGCGCGGTCGTCGTGTCATTATCAGCGAGGGCAAAGAAAACAATTCCCCAAACGAGCGTTGCCGCCGCAAAAATAAAGAAGACGGTCCGCCAGTCGCCGAGTTGAAGAGCAAGCACGGGAGCAAAGAAGACCGCGACGGACTGCCCGATGTTTCCCATCCCATAAACGCCGAGCGCGGTTCCCTGTTTTTCCGGCGGAAACCATCGCGACGTAAATCCCACACCGACCGGAAAGGTCGTACCGGCAATGCCGAGAAACAATCCGAAGATGATCAGCTGGGTAAAGCTCGTTGAAAACCCAATAGCAACAGCGGGAACCGCCGAAAATACCAGCAAAGCGGCAAACACCTTGCGGCCGCCGTATTTGTCTGCAAGAATGCCGGAAAATAACCGGCCGACCGAACCGAGAAGAACCGGCACGGCGATCATCAGGCTTTTTTCCGTTGCCGAAAGGTTATATAGCTGTGTAAAAGTCGGGGCAAGTGCGGCGAGCAGCCCCCAAACGGCAAAGGACACCGCGAACGCGGATGTCGAAAGAAATAGGGCGCGTTTTGCGCCTGGCCTGTATTTATCGGTCATTGAGTTGATGTCACTAAATGTCAAAATCGGACGGTTTCATGTCGTCACATTTGCGGCATTCAAGTGTTTCACCGATCTTTGCCGCCCGCCCCGTTTCGCTTAGCACCCATTCACGCGTCGCCAGCGGCGGGTTATGTCGGACATGCTGGTAATGCCCGCACTGGAGCTTGCCCCGCCAATACCCATCGGTGTCCCGATCAAAGCCGATAATCTTTCGTCGCATCTACTTAAATCTGTCAATTTAGAAATGTGCTCAGCTTATTGACCAATTTCGGTACATCCTTCGTTTCACATTCCCAAATAATCAGTGTCTGAAAGCCTGCTTTCCGATAAGCAGATTGGCTCAAACGATCTCGTTCGACATTACCTTCGCGTTTCGTAGTCCAGTAGGTTTCATTTGTTTTAGGAAAAACGTTACCACGCTTACATTTGTGCATATGCCAAAAGCAACCGTGAACTAAAATAATTTTCTTGTGCCGAAGCAAAACGATGTCCGGCTTTCCGGGCAAATAACGAACGTGCAGCCTAAACCTGAAACCGAGTTGATGAATGATGGAGCGAACAATAAGTTCAGGTTTTGTGTTGCGAGAGCGAATATTTGACATATTCCTCTTGCGTTGAGCT
>JANPCJ010000208.1:0-2178 GCA_031430895.1 Chloracidobacterium sp.
CCCCTAGCTTCTACTGAGTTATGCCTCGGCCGGTCGCTACAAGCTGACTTCCGGTGAGACACTTGAGGTTAGTAATTAAACTAAGCTGCAAGAGCTAATTCTTGATTAGCATTTGTGTTTTGACAAGTTTTTTTAACGAGCTAACAAGCCAAGCCCGACGTGCATTCAAAGATCTGTACAAAGCCCCTGTCGAAGCCTGTCGCCCCCATAGCGGAAGGTCAGTTTACAGTATTGCGATGAAAATTGAAAGGTTTGGGTTGGAATGAATGTCCGATCACCCCACGCACACGGGCGCAGACGAGCGAGCACCCCGTGTATTATTGTCAATGTCTCTTTTGTCTTGTCTTTGCGGCATTGTGGGAGAACCGCCCGGCGGCGGTAGTTCGACCGGGAATTCTTCGATGAATTCAAGCTCCATGTCGAATGCCAACTCGCGCACCATGAACGCGAACGCGAATCGTAAACCCGGCACTGACAAAATGAAACCGTAAGACAGTCTCCTAAATTCGAAAAGGCATTAGTTAAACGGAAAGGTACACGCTAAAAGTTTGTTATGTATGCTGGCGGACAGTGGTCATATGCATCCGGTGATCTAATTTATTTTGTGATCAAATCCTGGAGGGTCACACGTCAAGGGGGATTGAGGCTAAATCATGAAAAATACTCAAAAGGAAGAAAATCCGCCGGATCAACGGAGCGCCGCTCTCGTGGTGAGAACGGCAAATGGCTGCATCGACAGGATGTTCTGAACGCCGAAAGCGGCTGAGGGCCAATACAATTTCGTAAAAAAATGATCAGAGAGCCTCCAAATGGATGGCTCTCTTTTAGTGTCTGGGATTAACGGCATTCGCCTTCCTGACTGTCTGACGTCGGCTTTAGCGGGTTAAATTCCTCATCGCGTAGCGATGTAATGAGTTTAGCCGTGGGTTTAAACCCACGGAAACGCAGACCATATTATCTGCGTAGCGTCAGCGACGGTTGAATAAAACGGCGGCCAGTATTCATTTGTCGCTGACGCGACAACAATCGAGCGTGGCACACGTCCCGTGGGTTCAAACCCACGGCTAAATTCATGCCACCGCTAACGCGGTAAAAACAGCGGATCGATGAACCAAGAAGAACGAAGCCGTAAACCTATGAAACTCACCGATTTACAGCCTTAAGTTGGCGCCGATGCGGGCTTGCCCCCGCTCTTAGTCAGCCAGTTGCAAACTGAACCCAATGGCTGACTCTTATTTATTGAAGAATCGCGTTAATTGCCCGCGCAACTTCCAGTCGGGTAACGGATCGGCTTGGATTAAACTGGCTGCCGTCGAGCCTTAGAAATCCTCTTTGCAGCGCGACCGCGACATAGCCACGCAGGTGCGAAGGTATTGAGGCGGTATCAGTAACGGTGATCGGCATCGCGGATGACGCGGCAAGGGCTTCGAGATTTGCGGCTTTTACAAGAGCAACGGCAGCAACTAGTTTTGATGCCGAATTGCTGGGATAGAATCTGCCGCCGGCCGTTGCGTCATAAAAGAGCTTGCCGTTTGGATTCGATTGTACGCTTTCGACGGCGTTTCGCGTCCACATATCGCGGGCGTCCGTGTATTGCGGCCCGCCGGCGAGATACTGCGGCACGAGACCGGCCCTCACGAACGCGGCGGCGAGATCGAAACGCGAAACCGGAGAATTCGGACGGAACCGGTGGCCCTCCGGCAGCATGATATTTGCAAGCAAGCTCCGCTCCACCTCGGTGAGCATTTCGGGCGAGAGAGAATTCAGATCGGGCAGGTCGGGATACTCGACGCGTGTTACTTCCACCGCTCCGTAAACATTTTGCGACAAACCGGTGCCAAGCGTGTGCTGAATCACGGAACGAAATACCTGGTTTGTCGGATTGCGCAGAACGATCTCTTCACGCCTACCGGTGAGTCCCGGCAGGTTGAGATAGTTCGATTCGCCAACGAGGGTGTTGCTCGAATTGTATAGCTTCAACCCAAAATCGTTCACGCTCGGAGCCCACGAAATTCCAACGCTCGCCTGCACCGTATTCACCGGAATCGTGACATTTACAGACCTCGCCACACCCGGGAAGACCATTTCCGTAAAACTCTGCGAGGTCGAAGTCGTGAATTGAACCGAATTCCGCGAAAGCGTCGAACGAAACGCACCCATCCGCCGGTTTGGAAACGC
>JANPCJ010000209.1:0-1959 GCA_031430895.1 Chloracidobacterium sp.
GACCGCCTCTGAGGCCAAAAAGCAGTGCGGCGGCGATAATTGGTATGTAGTAAAGCCGCTGATAGATCTCGTGCCAGACGATCTGATCGGTCGGCGTCAGGAAATGCAGAATTGTTACGAGGACGATGGTAACGCCGATGACGATCCAAACGTACAAACGGTTTCGGGCGGAAGTAATATTGAGTAACTCTGAATCCATTAACAAACGCCTGATCTCATTCCAATCCGTACTTTTGCATTCTGTAAATCAGGGCGCTTCGCGTGACGCCCAGGTAGCGTGACGCTTGCGATTGATTTCCATCGTGCCGACGCAAAGATTCGCGAATTATTTCACGTTCGACGTCTTCCAGATTTATCGGCTCGGCGGGCAGCTCAAACCAAAGTTCTCCAATGGCCGGCGACGGGTACCGAATGTTATCCGGAACATCGCCAAGTTCCAACTGAGCGCCGTCCGAAAGCACGACCATTCTTTCTATCAGGTTTTCGAGTTCGCGAACATTGCCCATCCAGGCGTGCTCGAACAGCACCTTGAACACATCGCGGGCGATCCTCGGTGGATTTAGTCCGTGTTTGGACGCTGATCGCGTCAAGAAATAGTCGGCCAGCAGCGGAATATCCTCGCGGCGTTCACGCAGCGGCGGGACGGTGATCGGGACGACGGCCAAACGGTAATAAAGGTCTTCGCGAAAGCCGTTTTGCTTAATTAGCTCGGATAGATCTTCGTTGGTGGCGGCAATTATCCGAACATTGATCTTGCGGCGCTGGTTCTCTCCTAAACGTGTAACTTCCTGTTCCTGCAAAACCCGCAAAAGGCGCGATTGCGACTGCATGGGCATCGAGCCGATCTCGTCGAGGAATATTGTTCCGCCCTCTGCTTCTTCAAATTTGCCCTTCGATTCGGCTATCGCCCCGGTAAAAGCTCCCTTTTTATAACCAAACAGCTCCGCCTCGATCAGCGATTCGGGAATCGCGGCGCAGTTGATCGCGACAAAAGGCTGTTCCCGCCTCGCACCCGACGCGTGGATGGCCTTTGCGATCAATTCCTTTCCGGTCCCCGACTCGCCCTCGATCAGCACGGTCACATCCGTTTTTGAAACGCGCTCGATGAGATCGAACACCCGCCGCATGCTCTCAGAATCGCCGATGATGTTCGCGGGCCGAAATTCCTCATTCACCCGCCGCCGCAAACGCCGGTTCTCGGCGAGGGCCGACCCGTATTTCAACGCCTTTTCGACGGTCAGAAGAATTTCCTGTCGATTAAACGGCTTGGTAATAAAGTCGAACGCCCCGCCGCGCATCGCCTCGACCACCGTCTCGACCTCGCCAAACGCCGTAATGACAATTATCGGGACGTCGCTGTTTATCACCGACGCCCGCTGAATAAGCTGCGAGCCGCTCACGCGCGGCATTCGCCAATCGGTGATCAGACAGCCAAATTCCTCCGTCGCAAAAAGCTCGAGCGCATCACCTCCATCACTCAAAGCCGCGACCAAATACCCCGCCTCGAGAAGCTGAAACTCGAGCACACGACGCAAAGAGTCGTCGTCATCCACTAGCAGAATCTTGGCCCGAGTTGTTTTCATGCCCTCGTGATTGTATCAAACAGAAGAGCAAGAGCGGGTGCCGAGCAACCCTTCCCGACCTGCAATCCAGGATGTCCTTTATTCTTTCAACCTCATCTTGAATTCAAGACTGAGGAAAAAAATCCAACGTAAAGACATTTGCAGGTCAGGAGGGCGGCTTTGCCCCCGCTCTTTTCATTCCCGATTTAAAACAACTACGGAGCGATGACGACTGAGTAGGTCGGCGAATAGTTGCCGTAATTTTGGTTATCTTTTATAAAGACACAGCGGATTTCGATTTGCTCGGCGTTACCAGGGACGAGCGGGACGACGTTAAAGACGCCGGGGCTGGTGGTCAGAAACGCGGCCAGTTGCCAAGTGCCGTCTTTGTGACGGA
>JANPCJ010000210.1:0-19607 GCA_031430895.1 Chloracidobacterium sp.
ATGTCGAGAAGAAAATGTTCGCCACGCTCGACCCGACGTCACGCCGGTTGCGCCTTCCGTACGATCAAGAGGTAATCATTAACGACACCGTCGGTTTTATCCGCGACTTGCCCGAAGCCCTCGTTTCCGCCTTTCGCGCAACGCTCGAAGAGATCGAGGACAGCAGTTTGCTGGTTCATGTCGTCGACGCCTCGAACCCGCGTGTGCTGCAGCAAATCGGGTCCGTAAACAAAATCCTCACCGACCTTCACTTCACCGATATTCCACAATTGATCGTGTTGAACAAGACCGATCTCCTCACCGCGGACGCGATCGCGACTCTCGCAACGCGAATCTCGCTTGACACCGAGGCCGCGAGCGTGTCAATTTCAGCTATCCGCCGCGAATCCCTGCGGCCGATGGTCGAGATGATCGCTGCACTTTTGGGAAAGTCCGAAATGGTGGTGGGGCAATTCGGATGACTGTAGAAATCGACCACGGAATGCACGGAAAAACACGGTACAAGAAGTAGACAGTCTTTTCCGTGTCTTCCGTGGTTAATTCCTTAGATTTATTTCACAGAATGAGCAAGCGAATAAGAGATCTCAAATCGCCGACTACCGCATGGCGCGAATGGATATTTCGCGCCGTCGCGCGGCGGTTTGCGATATTGTCGGAGGATCAGCGATTCTGGCTCGGGTTTGCCGCTCTCTGTCTGATCACGACGCTTCTTATCCAAAACCCTTTTTGGCGGTCGTCGTTGGAGCAGACCTATGCGGAAGGCGATATTGCCCGCGAGAGCATCGTTTCGCCGGCGGATATTTATTTTAGCGACCCGGAGGAATCAGAGCGGCTCAAAAGCGAGGCAAAACAAGCGATACAACCCATCTTTCGATACGAATCGAACAAGGCGGAGCAGGCCGTTCAGGGTTTCCTCTCATCGTGGGAAAATCTTCAGCGCCACGGCGGTAAAGATGCCGCGACTGCAAAAGCGGCCGACGCCGACGCGAAGGGTGAGATTCACTGGACCGGTGCCGGCGGACCGGAGGTTGCGAGAATCCTGGCCGCCCGATCGTTTAGCCGCAACGAGCTGGACGGGGTTCAAAGCGCTTTGCGTGAGAGTTCGCAGGGCTATATCTACGACGATTTGGAGAAGCAGTATTTTCAGAATGAGGTCTTTGTCTTTGACCGCTCAAAACCGAATCTGCGTTCGACGGTCTCGATGCCCGAAAGCAACTGGACGGCGGTTTCGACAGCGAGAGATAAACTAAAAACGCGATTGACCGCGATTCGCAGCTTCACTCCGAAAGAAGTGGATGCGTTTTACGCGGCCGCCGAAATCCTCGTTGAGCCGAGTATTTCGTATGACAGCGTCGCGACGGACACCGCGCGACAAGCGGCGGCCGAGAACACGCAGCCGCGCACCATTTCGTTAAAACGCGGTCAAAAGATCGTTGACGAAGGTGACATCGTAACGCCCGACGCCCTTGCAAAGATCGCCGCCGTCCGCAGCTACACATCGTCTTCGCGCCAGTTAAACCGGTTTGCCGGTATTCTGCTGTTTATCACGGCACTTTTTTGGGTCGCGTGGAAATTCGTTCAGCACCGCGGCATACTGCCTCGCCTTGCTTTAACGGCCGGAAAGACATTTGCCCTACTCGGTATGGTCGTCGTCGCGCAGACAGCGATCGTCGCCGCTTGCTTTCGGATTGCGGAGTTCACCGCGATTCAAAATATCAAAGCCCCGATGAATGACCCGTCGTTGTGGGCGTTTGCCATTCCCTTCGCGGCGGGCAGTTTGATGATGACCCTCTTGGCGGATCGGCCGACGGCCCTTTTTACGGGTTTGCTGAATGCTCTCATTGCCGGTTTTATTGCACCGCGAGGACTGGAATTTACGATCTATGCCGCAATCGCCTCGTCAATCGCCGTTTACGGCATTGGCCGCTATCGCAGCCGTCAGACGGTAACGCTCGCCGGCAGCCTCGTCGGCGTCGCGAGCGCCGGTCTCGCCATCGCGATGATCGCCTATACGCAGCAGCCGTTTATTCTGAATACGATAATGCTCGCGGTTGCTTGCGGTCTCGCCAGCGGCATTATCACTGCGGCCGTGACCGCCGTTTTTCTCCCGTTTTGCGAAACGCTCTTTGGCATTTTGACCGACGTAAAACTGCTCGAGCTGTCGAATGCCGATCTTCCCGTCCTCGGCCAGCTTGCTTTGCGGGCACCCGGCACCAATCAACATTCGCACGCGGTCGGCCAGCTTGCCGAGGAAGCCTGCCGTGTCGTCGGGGCCAATGGATTGCTGGCGCGAATCGGCGCGTTGTATCATGACATAGGCAAAACCGCCGCCCCTGAACATTTTGTCGAGAATCAATTGTCAAAAAATCCGCACGACCGTCTCAAACCAACCCAAAGCGCCAAGATCATCATCAGTCATGTCACTTACGGCGTAAAGTTAGCAAAAGAGATGGGCTTGCCGTCGCGGATTGTCGATTTTATCCCACAGCATCACGGAACGCGCACACTCCATTACTTTTTAAAGAAAGCCCAGGCAGAAGCCCGCGACGAAAGCGAGATATCGGAAAACGATTTCCGCTATCCGGGCCCAAAACCGCAATTTAAGGAAGCGGCGATAATGATGATTGCCGATTCGTGCGAGGCCGCCGCCCGCTCACTGGCCGAGCCAAACCCCGAAAACATCCGCTTTATCGTTACAAAGATCATCGACGCCATCCTCACCGACGATCAACTCGGCGAGTGCGACCTCACCCTTCGTGAATTGACGCAAATTCGCGAATCCATGATCAAATCGCTAATCGCGATCTATCATTCGCGCGTAGATTATCCTGGCTACGTCCCGCCGACATCGGGTCAATATAGAATTACACCTGACGGGATCGAACCTGAAGAACGCGGAGCGAAATACGACAACCCGGCCGACATCCCGATCAGCAAAGGCGGCGAGATCGAGGACGAAGCTATCGACCGATCGCATGAGCCGTACAAAGCTGACGCCAACAACGGTTAATATCGACTCGAGCGCGAGCGTCTCGCTCGCCCGCGACGAATCGCCGCTGTATCGCCTTGGATTCGTTCGCGGTTCCAAGCTGCCGCTAAAAACTTCATTGCCGGTGAAGCGAACGCTCGATTCGAAGTTGCGTGAGAACTAATTTGGTTGTATAAACTCATTTCATTGGAGGCAAATTCTAATGATAGTCGTTTGGATTCTGGCAAGTCTGCTAATCGCTGTAGCTGTTTGGCTTGGGTTCTGGATGTTGGTGACATTCCTGGTAGGTAAAAGCGGGTGGCAGAAACGGTTCGTAACGGGATCGACCCCGACGAGCGCACCGGATGGATTCTACAACGGCTCGGCGTACTTATTTGGCGGCGGACCGGTCCCGTGGCTTGGAAAGTCGTTTGAGAAGGAAAATCAAAAAGGATTTAACACTTTTACGCCTGCGGGAGCGTCGCTTTTGAAGATAATGACGCCTCTATATAAACTGTTCCGGCCAAACAAAGATGGGAATACCGACGCGTACTATTTCGCGACGCGAACGGGGAAAGGGTTCAGGGACAAAGACGTTGATGTTATCAAGCTTGATTACGACGCACCCGAAAATCCGTTTTTGATACGCATCATCCTGGACGAGATCGTCGAGGTTGCGCCGCAGGAGTTTCTGGGTAAGGTCCACATGAAAGTATTTCCCGGATACTACGCAACGATAGGGTTTTTTGGCCTGAAGAAAGACTAACCGCGAAACCCACGAAAAAACAATGAAGGCCTCATGCTAAAACGCTACACATTCTGGCTCACGGCGGCCGTAATATTTCAGTTTTTGACGGCAGTTTTGCACGCCCTTAGCCTTTTCATAAAACCCGAGCCGGCAAATGATACCGAACGTCAGCTTATGACGCTCCTGAATACATATGAATTGGACGCCGGCGGCGGATTTCACCCTACCTTTGGCAACCTTTTCCTCGCACTGAGCTCATGCTTTAGCCTGTTGTGTCTGCTAGGCGGGCTGACAAACGGTTGGCTGCTTCTAAAACACGCCGAGCCTAACCTTATGAGGGGCATTATCGGCCTAAATATGCTGGTGTTTGGGATATGCTTCGCGATGATGGTTTTCTTTACATTCCTGCCGCCCATCATCTGTACGGGATTAATATTTATCAATCTGCTGGCCGCTTTTATGGTTGTTCCCAAGATCGAGTCAACGATCTAAGAGTTTTTGACGGCGAAGTGCGAAACGACGCGAAAAAGAAGAAATGGGAATGTCGTCATTACTTTCTTACTCCGCGTCTTTTCGCGTATTTCGCGGTAGAAACCTCTAGATTCTTCCCCTTAGTTTTTCGTAGGTGGTTTGAAGGGTTTCCGGGATCGTTCGTGTTTGCCCTATGGCCGTCATGAAGTTGACGTCGCCGACCCATCGGGGCAGGATGTGCATGTGCATATGTCCGTCAACGCCCGCACCTGCCGCCTTTCCGAGATTCATCCCCAAATTGATGCCGTCCGCGGCGTAAACCTCTGAGATCGCCGCCTGAGCGGCCTTTGTGAGATCCATCATCTCGTCGGTCGTCCGTTTGCCAGCCTCATCCAGGGTCGCAATGTGATCGTAGGGGACGATCATTAAATGGCCCGACGTATATGGGTAAATATTGAGGACGACAAAATTAAACTCGGCACGTTTGAGGATAAAACTATCCTCATCGCTGGCCGAGTTGTTTAGAATATCGCAGAAAACACAGGCGCCGGATTTCGCCGAGCCGCTTCCGGTTATGTAATCATATCGCCACGGACTCCACAAAACATCCATAGTGAGCCTGGAGTCTTGAGTCTTAAGCGGGAAGTGTATTATCGGGCCGATTTATTTCTTGCGACTCAAGACTTAAGACTCAAGACTTTCCTTTCCCCTCATTCGCCTTGATTAATAAGTTCTTTTAACTCTTTGCCCGGTTTGAAGTAGGCGACGCGTTTGGCGGGTATATCGACGGCGGCGCCGGTTTTTGGATTACGGCCTTTTCTTGAATTTCGTTCGCGGACGCGAAAGCTGCCAAATCCGCGTAGCTCGATCTTTTCTCCCCTATTCAAGGTAGTCGTAATGCTGTCGAATATGATTTCGACAAGCTGTTCGGCGTCCTTTTTTGTCATGTCCGCTTCTTTGGCAACTTTTTCGACTAGATCAGCTTTTGTCATGTCCTTCTCACGCTCCCGAGCCTCATTTCCCGAACTACCCTTGTCAAAACTAATCCCGGCCTAAGCCGATTTCTTTACCGTCTCTTCCGCCGCAGCGTCGTCAATAGTAAACTCTTCGGTCACAGCCTCCGTATCCGGAACGCTTGTTTCCGCAGCGGGTGTCGGAGTCTCGGTTTCAGCGGCGGGTGTTTCATCGGTCTTTTCCTCGGCGACTGGAGCCGATTCCCCTTCATCCGGAGTTTCGTCTTCGATTTTCGATTCGGCCGGCGTCTCCGCTTCGGCAACCGGTTCGTTTTCCTCGGCGGCAACCGGAGTTTCCGCTTCGGTCTCGGATTCGGTCGGCGTCTCGGTTTCGGCAACCGGTTCGGTTTCCTCGGCCGCAACCGGAGTCTCCTCTATAGCTTTGGCGGCACTTATCTCCGGGTCCGAAGACTCGTCCGACGCCTTTTCCGCCGGAGCAGTCTCGACCTGCGTAGAGGCTTCGACTTCGGCCGCCGGCTGAGTTTCTTCCGTCGATTTAGGCGATTCTTCCGCAGATGTCTGGGTCACCGGGGTTTCCTCGGGTACCGTCTCATCAGCCGGGACTTCCTCAGTGGCGGCCTCCGCTTCCAATGCCGCCTCGGCTTCCTTAGCCGCGAATTCTTCCGCCTTTGCTTTCTTGGCGGCCTGTTTCGCCTTCTTCTTTTCCTCGGGATCTTCTTGTACCGGGGCTTCTTCGGCCGCGTCACCAAATCTCAATTTGGCCAGTTCGCCGAGCGAAGCCATGCCGCCCTTAGCCTCGGTCGAGTATATTTTGGTATCAACGACCGGCTCGCTTTCCTTGCCAACTGCGCGGTGCGACAGGCCGATCTTTTGATCAGCGGGCTCGATGCGCAGGATTTTGAAATCCATCTCCTGCCCAAGTTCGGCGACGGACTCGGCGCGATCGACGCGTTCATCCGACAACTCCGAAATATGGCACAAGCCTTCGAGACCTTCGCCAAGTTCGACAAACACGCCGAAGTTGGTAAATCGTGAGACCTTTCCGCGAACAACATCACCCGGACGGTGTGTGGCGACAAAACCTTCCCAAGCGCTCGGCGTGAGGTCTTTCATCGAAAGCGAAAGCCGCTGGCCGCGTTTATCGATACTCGTGACAACAGCCTCGACTTCTTGATCTTTCTTGAGAACATCCTTCGGGTGCTTGATCTTCTTCGCCCACGTAATATCCGACACATGGACAAGTCCGTCGATGCCTTCTTCAAGCTCGATAAACGCTCCAAAATCGGTAAGATTACGTACGCGGCCGATAATTTTGGCACCGATCGGATATTTGATATCGACCGTGTCCCACGGGTTATCGGCAAACTGCTTCATGCCGAGGCTGATGCGTTTTTCGACCGTATCGACCCCAAGTACCTGAACCTCGACCTCCTGGCCCTTGTTAAACATGCGTTTCGGGCTTTGCGAACGCCGCGACCAGGAAATTTCAGAGACATGTACCAAACCTTCGACGCCCGGCTCAAGTTCGACAAAGACGCCGTATTCCGTTACGGACGAGACAATTCCCTTTAGCTTTGTGTTGACAGGATAAACCTCGACAACCGTTGACCACGGGTCGGGCAAAAGCTGTTTGTATCCAAGCGAAACCTTTTCCCGCTCGCGATCCAACTTCAGAACCTTGACCTGAATATGCTCGCCAGCCTTAAACTGATCGCCGGGATGATGAATTCGGCCCCACGACATGTCGGTAACGTGGAGCAGACCGTCGATGCCGCCGATGTCGACAAACGCGCCGTATTCAGTGAGGTTTTTTATAGTGCCGTCGACGATGTAACCAGCCTCGATCTTGGCCATAGTTTCGGCCTTCTGCACATTGACGATCTTGTCGGTTATGACTTTTCGCGAAAGGACGATGTTGTTGCGGCGACGGCTGAATTTGATTACTTGCGCCTCGATATCGTGGCCGATATATGTGTCAAGACCACGGATCGGGCGGGAATCGATCTGCGAGCCGGGCAAAAATGCCTCGACGCCGTTTAGATCAATTCGAAGTCCACCTTTCGTCTTATCGACAACGCGGCCGGTGATCGGTGTTTCAGAATTAAACGCGGCCTCGATATCGTCCCAAACTTTGCGGCCCAAGGCGTCGATCCGCGATAGCTGCGGAGCGCTGTCGCCCGCGAGCATCGTGCGGATAATGACCTCGACGGGATCACCGACGACAGCCGTCATCTCGCCGCCGGGCCCGGTAAATTCCTCGACCGGCACAAAACCTTCGCTCTTATAACCAAAATCTACCAGAACACCACGGTCTGTAATGCCGACAACCTTGCCCTCGACCAGGTCGCCCTGGTGAAAAACCGTCTGTTCCTGCTCGAACTGCTCGAGTATCGCGCCGAAGTCGATGTCTCCCGACGCCATCGGTTCCTCTGTCATAGACGCCTTGGCGGCAATCGGTGCGGCTGGTACGCTAGCAGGAGCGGAAGGCGGAGGCGGAGCTATCGCGAAGGGAACCTTTGGAGCCATGACCACACGATTCGGTTTCCTTTCGGGCGGGGCGGTTTCAACGGGTGCCTCTGCGCCCGGAGCAGGTTCTGCGGTCGCCGATGCCGGCTCGTCGCTTGTTTCCGAAACGCTCTCAACCGGTTCGGACGGCTGTGCCTGGCTTTCATCTCCAGACTCGGTTTGGCTGGTTTCCGTCGCCGCCGCTTCTTGTGTCGGGGCGTCAACCTGGACAGTCTCCACCGCAGTGTCTGTCTGATCTGCAGGCGTGTCCGTCGTTTCCGTTTCGGTTGCTTCTAGAGCGACAGCCTCGGCGGTCGCGGTGGTTGATTCTAATTGTTCTATCGCTGTTTCCTCAATCGTTGCCGATCCTTCAGCGTCCTGGTTTGCCTCGTTTATCATTTACGCCTATTAGACTTCCTTGTTAAATTACTGTTCCTAAACTATTTACCCTCACAAGCAACATGCCGACAATCAATCATCGAAACCGGATTTAGCCATCCCAAAAGCAGATGCGGATGCGATGCAACGATAATTGCCCGGATTTCCTGTTCTTCCGCTCGAAAAGGTAATACTAAAATGTACACGTCGAAGTGCTTTCGTGTCAAGACTTGGAGGCGGGAAAATGCTTGAAATACAAAGATTTGTGGGGATTCGGATGTCAATTACGAATTACGAATTACGAATTACAATTGACCTTGGCCAATCAACACCGTAATTCATAATTCGTAATCTGTCATTGTTGTTTAACCTCTTGAGATATAGTCGGTTACCGTACCGACGCCGCTCGCTTTTTCCATCTCTTCGCGGGACGAAGTCGTCGTGTTTTGGATACCGGCGAGCCGCAAACGAAATTCGTCCGGGTTGGTCGAGCCGCGCAGTGCCTCGTCGAGATTTATCAGACCTGACGAATATAAATAAAACAGCGACTGATCAAAGGTCTGCATGCCGTATTGCGAGGTGCCGGCGGCGATCGCGTCACGTATCGCGGGCGTCTTGTCTTCATGCAAAATGTAGTCGCGAATTAAGGGCGTCGAGATCAGCACTTCAACGGCCGGAATGCGGCTGTTCCCTTTGGCGGATTTCATCAGGCGTTGGGAAACGACGGCCTTTAGCAAACCGGCGAGCTGGAGGCGGATAGACTTTTGCTGATAGGGCGGAAATGCTGAAATAATTCGGGTTAGCGTTTCCGAAGCATCGAGCGTGTGAAGAGTCGAGAGAACAAGATGTCCCGTTTCGGCGGCGACGAGGGCCGTCTCGATCGTCTCAAGATCACGCATTTCGCCGACAAGAATCACGTCCGGGTCCTGACGCAGCGAGCCCCGAAGCGCCTCGGCAAAATTCCGGGTATCGACATCGACCTCACGTTGCGTGACAAAGGATTTCTTGTCCTTGTGCAAAAATTCGATCGGGTCTTCAATCGTCACTATGTGGCAATTTCGCTTCTGGTTTATGTGATCGACCATCGCCGAAAGCGTAGTTGACTTCCCCGAACCGGTAGTGCCTGTAACCAGTATCAGGCCACGATTTTCATCGGCTATTGAGTTCAGGATTGGCGGCAAACCAAGCTCGGCAAAGGGTTTGACCGTGTCTGATATGACGCGGGCGACTATGCCGATCGAGTTTCGCTGTTGGAAAATATTGACGCGAAAACGTCCCAGTCCCGCGACGCCGTAGCCGATATCGACCTCATAAATCTCCTTAAAATGCTGCTTTTGCCGGTTCGACATCATCGAAAACGCCATCTCGAGCGTCTCGTCCTGCGTCATGCGGGCAACGCCTGAGAGCGGACGAAGTTCGCCCGTCACCCGAATTACAGGAAACGACCCCGCCCGCAAGTGCAGGTCGGAGGCGCCAAAACTCATCGCCATTCGCAAAAGATCGTCAATTCGGGTAGACATAAATTAAAGAAAAAAAAGAGGATAGACCGCAACAAGGATGCGCTTCGTGAAACAGGTTGCGCGTGTCGGCCAAAACTATCTATAGCAAGTTTAACCCCGATTAAACATCGAGGTCAATGATTTTTTCCGCGCTCAGAGTTAAAGCTTCAGTTTGCCCGCCTTGCAGAGCCGAACTAAAGTATGAACTCTGAACGAAATTCGACACTCCAGTCCAAGAGTCGTAAAATCGAACTCCAATGGGCAATCAAGTCAAGATAATCGCGGTCGAGCCGCCGTATGCAATTCCGGGCGGCGAAATCGCCGTCACATGCGAAGGCTTTCGGATGGTAGCCGGCACTCCCGACGGCTGTTACATTGAGGGGATACAGTGTCGTATCGTGGCCGCTTCGACGACGCGAATACTGGCTATCGTGCCGGATGAGGTTGCAGGCGAGAAAACATTTATTCATCTGGAAAGCCAAGGTGCGGACAGTAACACCCAGGAAATCACAATTGGCCGCAAACTGATCGACGGAATGCACATCGTTGCAAATCCGGCCATCGATCCGTCTGACGATGCGATCATACTTACTCGGTCGGGCGGACGGGGGCAACATCTAAGCGCGACGCTCTTCCGATTCGAACCGGCGGACGGCTATCTCGACGAGATGCCCGAACCGATCCTTAACCCGACCGGCATCGCGTTTGACCGAAACGGCCAGATGTTCGTCACAAACCGCGCACAGGGCGAGGTCTATTCGGTCGGCCGCGACGGCACATCGACGGTCTATGCGACGGGCCTCGGGATAGCGACCGGCCTCGCATTCGACGCCGAAGGATTAATGTACGTCGGCGACCGTTCGGGTACGGTCTATCGGGTGCGAGATTTTGCCGAGGTCGAGACGTTTACCGTCATGGAACCCTCTGTCGCGGCGTATCACATGGCATTCGGAGCCGACGGAAGGCTCTTTATGACCGCGCCCGGCTTGGCGAGCCACGACGCCGTCCATGTCATCGATAAAGAAGGGTTTGATGAGAAATTCTTCCGGGGCCTCGGCCGTCCGCAGGGATTGGCGTTCGACAAAGCCGGAAATCTGTATGTCGCCGGATGCTACGCCGGACATCACGGCATCGTCCAAATCTCGCCCGACGGTTTCACCGCCAAACAATTCGTCGCCGGCAACAATGTCGTTGGGCTGTGCTTCACCCGCAAGGGAGATCTGATCGTCGCGACGAATGACAGCGTTTATTCGATAGAATGCGGAATCGAGGGAGTTCTATTGCCGTGATCACGGCCGCCACATGCCGTCCGTCGGGCATAGAGCCCGATTCTAAACAGAACGGGTTATTTTTCACAATTCCATTGAGAGAACCTCTCGTGGTCTTTAGAGGCGAGCTAATACCCGCCAATCAACGATGCGAACCAGCCGAAAGTTAATGCTGCATCTTCATCTGCTCCGCCGCTTTTGGCGACATCGGCATTGGTAACATTCCGTCAGCGTGTTTTGTAAGATCGAGAAAGTTCTTGTCATGAACGATCGAGGCGAATACGGCGTCAACGCGGGCTTCCATCATTTCTTTGACACGGACCTGGTGATAGCGTTCGTATGAGTAGAAATGGCGTTTTAATAACGAAAGGGCTTTATCTTTCTGGCCATTCTGGGCGAATATCGCGGCCAGATTGTAAGACGCGGGCAACAGGTTGATATTCTCCATCGCGACTTTCAACGCTTCTTCCTTTTTGCCCGACGCGGCCATGAAAACGGCGGCGAAGACTAAGTTATAAGGGTCTTTCGGATCCATGGCGAGAGCCTTTTCTGTGTAGTAATTGCCTTTGGCCAAGTCGCCTTCGGAGTTCCAATAGACGGCGAGATTGCGGTAGGCCAGAGCAATCGGGTATTCGGCGACTGAGTCTTCCATCAGGTGCATCCCTTTGAGAAATTCGCCTTCGTGGATCGTGATCTTGCCGAGGCCCTGCATCGCGACGGAGCGCGAGAGCGGGTCGGCGGGCATGTCGAGAATCTGGTGAAATTCTTTCTTTGCGGCTTCCCAATCGCCGGTGTGATGGCGATGAAGCTCGCCGAGATAACGCAGAGGCGTCGGATCGGCCGGGTCCATCTTGCTCGCGGCGGAGTAAAGCTGGTCGGCGAGGACATATCTGGCCGCATTCTCGGCGGCCAGGCCGCGTTTCATGATCTGGATCATCGAAATGGTGACGCCGGCGTCAAAGTTTGGCGTCGGGCCGAGATTGCCGACGTTTTCCACACCCAGCTTCTTTAGTTCTTTAGCTGCCTCTTTTGCCTTGTCGGGGAACATACATCGCTCGCTGAGCACCGACTGCAGCGCCTTTATGGCATTTTCTTTGTCGCCTGCCGCCGCTTTGGCTCTGGCGTCTTTGAGGCTCGTATCGAGATTGGTTTTGCGCGTTTTTATCTCACCACCAACGAGTTTTTCAACATCCGTGACCTTTAGCTTGCCACCGGTGTTTTCGAGTTTTTTTACCGGAGCGCCTTCAGGCGTGGCAAGCACGGCGATTGGCAACGTAGAGCCGCCAACCAGCGTTTCGTAATTTGGTGTTTTGGCGTCGGCGAGCTCCATCGCTATACATTGTCCGGCGTAGAGCGACAGATCGCGCGACTCTTTCAGGCTGGATTTTTTTATCTCATCCATTGACGCCGGGAACCAATACAGGATCAACCCAGCCTTGATGGCCGGGGTCTTTTCATCGCGGATCTTCCAGGGCACATGATAGACGACCGTATTATTGCCGCCTGAACCACTACCGGACATACCGCCTCCACCCCCGCCGCCGCCACCGCCACAGGTGGCCCAAACGGGTGATGAAACAAACACAAAAACCAGAAGAAAAGTGACGCCGCGAGCAAGTATGTTTTTCATAGCGCGAAATGTTATCAGAGATTAGATTTTAGGTCTAGCGCTTTTCATCATATTGTTGTTAGTACATGATATGACCGGTGTAATAAGCAAATGAAATGTCCGCAAGCAGCGGGTAGGGTATTCGAATGGAGTATAATGAACCCCAAAAACTGGACAGGTGGTTAAGGTGGGGAAAAGGTTACGGCTATCGGCGGATGACGGTTTGGCTGCGAAGTGCCGGATACGCAGTCAATCACAAACGGGTTTCGCGGCTTATGAAGGTGCTTGGTCTTGAGGCGATTTACCCTAAGCCGAACTTGTCGAAGCCAAATAAGCAGCATTTGATATATCCGTATCTGTTGAGAGGACTGGAGATAGGCCAGTCAGACAAGGTATGGGCGACCGACATCACATGATCTTGCTGATCTTGATGACCCAATTCGATCAGTTTGAGATCACGTTGTCCTTTCAGGTCCAGTCGCTTCAAAAAATATGATACGGACCCCACCAGCAGTCCGCCAGCCAACGTACTAATGAGCTGAACGTCCCCCTCCGACGAAGATAGTTGAGGCGTTGGACATTGTGTGAAATCGGATATGTAATAGAAAAAGCCCGGCGTGCTCTCCCCTTCACGCCGGGCTTTTTTTAATGGCCGTGTGGATCTCGCCAACGACCAAACTTGTATAAATTTTCAATAATCGAGAACGGGCAACACGACCTCTTTTTTTAGTTCGATTTCAAATTCTTCGCCTTTTCGTATTCGTACGTCCTTGCCTTTTCGGGCGATGGCGATGCCCGTTCCGGCGGCTGCTCCGACTCCGGCTCCGATGAGGGCACCTTTGCTGGAACCGGCGGCTCCGACAGCGGCTCCCGCCGCCAGGCCGCCGAGGATACTCAGGATGTTGAATGTCCGCGACGATTCGGTTCGGAGACGCGAGACCATCGTGCCTTCGATCCGCCTGGTGCTGCCGGATATTTTCAGGTTTTCAAAGACGACATCGAGCGTTCCGCTCTGGCCGGCTGAGGCTGCGGCGGAAACCGCGGCCACGCGTCCTTCGATCACCGTTCCTCGCGGAAGCACTACCGTTTCGCGAACCGACACCGGTTTCGCGACCGTTGCGATAAACGTATCTCCGACGCTCGAAACTTTTGAGTTTACCTCCACATCGACGGTGAGCCGAATGCGCGTACCTGCGGGCAGACGGTAGATCGAGTCAGGCTGCGAAAGGGCTGAATTTGCAAAGATCAAGAGCGATAAAACCGTGAGGCCAGCGAAGCGTTGCATAAATTACCTCTATCTCCGCGTTTGTTTTATGGCCACACCCGCGAGATCATTTTGCAATGGTCGTGCCACTGCAGGTGAAGATTTACGAAAAAAGAAAAATGCCTTTATTTCAAGGCATTTTAACTTTCGTTAGCGTGGATTGTCGAATTTGGTTGACCGTTTCGGTTGCGTGATGCACGAAATGGGTTTGTTTTGAGTGCCGCCTTTAGGCAGTCGCTTTGCCGGCGAAGAGGCCGCCTGAAGGCGGGACTCAAAACGGCTACTCAAGGATCGGGTGGCCGCCGCCTTTGCTGTGATCGGCGGTTGCGGCGTAGCGGCGGCGGTCGTTGTGATAGAGCACAAGATGCTCACCTTCGTAGCGGACGACGTTTGAAACGCGTTCGAGGTCCTTTGTATGCTCGGCGATCAGGAACGAGCATGGATCATTGGCGATCACCATCCCCGCCGCATAGATAAAACCGCCCTGATCGTAAACCGACCCGGCATATTGTGCCGCTCCGACTGCAATATCGGGCGAATACGAGCCCGCGCTGTCCTTTGTCCGATCGGCCTTGCCGATATATATAGAATAATCTGCGTGATTTAGCCGCCTCGAATACCGGTTCTTTCGAGCGATGGCGAATAGGTCTGTAAGGCCTTTATCGATAGCTCTTAAAACGCTTGCCGACGGGCGTTTGACGGCGTAAACATTTGCGCCATTAGGCGTTTGAACGGCAACCGTAAACCTGTCCCCGGTTACCCGCTGGGCTTCCGCCAAGACACGACTGTTCTGAGCAGCCGCACTCTGGCAAAAACCCGCCGTAAGGACGGCCAGCAAACCCGTGATTAAAAATTGTCCCATTTTGTTCATTTCTAGTCCCCCGACCCATCAGTTGCAAGTAGAGTACCAGAGGAGGAAATCGGATGCGGTGTCGCGTTGCGGTAACGCGAGAGCCAGCATCGAACAGTCAGAAAGGCGGGTTTACCCCGATCTTTCCCGATGGAATGTAAGAGCGGGGACGAGCCCGCCTTCCTGACTGCATTTAGGCTTCGTTATTTTTTAACCGTCGATCATGAATCTCGCCAAGTGGAAGAATCTCTCAGAAAAGGTTAAAAATCAAACCGGACTCCGAGCTGCACCTCGCGGTTATAGCTCGAATTATTGAGTGAAAACGATGGCGATCCCGAGTAGAACTGTCTCGGCGTGCGGAAGTTGGCCGCGGCTGGTGAGAGCCTTATCGGCAAAGCCACGCCTGACACGGTTCCGGCGGTGCTAAAGCTGTACTGCGTGTTGTTTGTAAACAGCACGTTCGAGCGGTTGAAAAGATTAAAGGCCTCGACGAACAGCGACAGGCGGTAGCGTTCGCCAAAACGTATGATCCTTCCGATACGCAGATCGACTATGTAGGCGGGCGGCGTCGAGAATTGATTTCGCAGTGTGCCTGGAACGCGATCTGTGTTGGCGACACCGTCGCCATTTGGGTCGCCGCCGACAAGCCCCGAAAAAGCGATGCCCGATTGCGCCTGGAAAATACCCGTCAAAATATAATCGCTCAAAAGAGCTCTCAATACGGGGTTATCGCTGCGCGTGAACGGTCCGGTTTCGTACACCGGGCTAAAAATAAAGCGGTGACGGACATCCAGATCGGATCGTCCGTATTCGCCGCTGAGGTCGAATTGGTTCTCGGCGAGTTTGCCGTCATCGGCGCCGGGAACGACCGCTGTTTGATCGACTTTGTTGTCTTTTGCATTGGAGAGAGTATAGCTCGAGTTGAACTGCCAACGATTGCTAAACCGGCGGTTCAGCTCGAAACTCAACCCGTGATACTGCGATCTGGCCGTGCTTTCAAACAAGCTGATACGGTTAAACACCGGTATCTGGCGCGGATTCGAAAATCGTTGGAATGTCAGGCTTTCACCGGTATTTGTAATGCCGTTAAATATGGGGACGGTTGTCGTTACGGGAGCGCTCAGGTTAGCGTTGCGTGTTCGGGTCAGGTCACTGCCCCGAAACATCGTGTACTGAACGGAAAAGGTAGTGTTTTTCCAGACCTCGCGTTCGAACTGAACACGCGCCTGTTGCGTAAATGGCTGCTTATAGTTTCTGGCAAAAAGGTAAAGATTGATCGGCGCAAGCGTAGTACCGGTCGGCAGGGCCGCGAAAACATTTGGAAAAATCGGGCATAACAACGGCGGCGTGGCGCAGTTTACATCGATGGCAATAACCTGAATTCCATTCTGCGAGTGGGCCGTTCCGGTCATGATCGCGGGCGTCCGGGCATAATAGATGCCGTAACCACCGCGGATAACCGTGCGGTCGTTAAACGCATAGCTCAGGCCGATTCGCGGGGCAATATTGTTCTTGTCTTTCGGTTGGAAACTCGTATCAAACCCGGCCGCCGCTAACGCCGCGTTCGGATTCCGGATCGGCGGTTGGGCTATCTTCTGGTAATCGTATCGAACGCCAAAATTGAACGTCAGGTTTTGTGATGCGCGCCAATCATCCTGAAAGAAAAACCCGTATTCATCGTTATTCGGCTGGGTGGTGCCGCCGGTCGTCCCTGCTCCGGCAAAACTCTGGCGATACTGGGCGGCATTCTGCGTCGCCGGATTTGTAAGCTGGGCCGAAAATGTGGTGTAGCTGGCAAATCTGTAGGAACCGCTAAAAAGGCCCGGGAAAAAATTGAAAATGCGGTCGAACAAAAAGTCGATGCCGTATTTAAATGTGTGGGAACCCGCGAGGACTGTCTGGCTGTTGATGATCTGATTACGTTTGATCGTCGTCTCGCGTGGGCTGAAGTTGTTTCGGCCAAACGAGAAAGTACCGTCGTTGATCCCGCCGGCGTTGGCGGCAAGTGTCACCTCCGGGTCGCCGGTATTCGCAAAACCAGGCTCGCGGTCGCGCGAATATTGATATCGAAACTCATTGAACCAATTCGGCGTGAGCGTCCGGGTCCAGTTGCCGGTGATCGCCGTCGTTTTCACATTGCTGTTTCCAGTATGCTCGAAAGCGCTCAGGTTGCCGCCGCTTTCGAGATTTGTTCCGGTAAAATTCTGCTGGTTAAAACGTATCCAAACCTGATTACGCTCATTGATGTTGAAATCTGTTTTGAAAAGGAAAGTGTCCTGCTTTCGGCTGACGTCGTATGTCGCAAGCTTTGGCGTGAGAAAGGCCCGCGCGTTGGCGGGTGCGGATGGCAGCGAACGAAGAATCACCGGATTTGGCAACGTCGAACGCTGTCCCTCGTACGCGCCAAAGAAAAACGCTTTGTCCGTCTTTAACGGCCCGCCGAATGTTCCGCCAAACTGATTAATTTGTCCTTTGTTACGTCTATTTGGCTGTCCCCGCAAAGATTGGGTAGCGATCACCACCGGAGAATTCGCATTCAAAGACTCGTCACGAAAGTATTCAAACGCACTGCCCGTAAATCGGTTTGTACCTGATTTTGTGACGACATTGATGACCGCGCCGGCGGCACGGCCATACTCGGCGGAAAAACCATTTTGATTGACCTGAAATTCCTTGACGGTGTCGATAGAGAACTGCGAAGGAGCGCGCCCCGAACCGGTCCGGCCCGATGCCTGGCCAAAGAAGGTGTTGTCGCTGCTGGCGCCGTCGATCTGGATGCTGTTGAGCGTGCCTTTTTGCCCGCCGACAGCCAGATCGCCCGAACGTGTCGGGTCGCGAACTATGCCCGGTGTCAGTGTCGCAAATTCAAGGAAATTTCGCCCGTTGACCGGTAAATTGCTCACGCGACGTTCGTCAACCGTTGTGGATATGGAGGTTCGGGTGGCTTCTATACCCTGGCCCTCGGCCGTTACGTCAACGACGTTTACGCTGCCGCCGGCGTTGAGGGCGATTTCAACGGTCGTCTTTGCACCAACCGTCACGACAACATTCTGGTACGTCGCGGCGGCAAATCCTTTTGCGGCCGCAACCTCGACTTTGTAGCTGCCGGGCGGCAGCAGCACAAAAATGTACCCGCCGTCACTGTCGCTCAGAACGGTCTTTCCGAATCCCGTGTTCTGATTTGTCGCGGAAACCGCGACGCCCGGAACGACCGCTCCGTTCGGGTCGACGACGCGTCCCTCGATGTTGCCGCTCGTCGACTGGGACTGGCCAAAAGTGAAAATGACGGTTGCCGCCATAACGAGTATTAGAATGAATACTTTACGCATAGAAATATCCTCACAGGCTCGGACTTACAGACTTAGAAACCCCTTGATCCGCACGAAATGTGCTAATGGAAAATGTGCTGAAATAATATGCTAGTTTGGCGGGCAGAGCAAGAATCGGTGTTACATTTTTGTGAATTTTCTGTTACGGATTCTTTTTGTCCTAAGGACGGCAATCGTGGCGCTCAGTCTGCTGATCCGCTTCGCCCTCAATCCATTCTTCGCCGTCCGCGTAAACCTCTTTCTTCCAGATCGGGACGGTACGTTTCAGTTCGCGGATAAGCCATTCGCAGGCGGCAAAGGCGGCTTTCCGGTGCGGTGCGGCGACGGAAATTACGACGCTTGTCTCACCTATCTCCAGCTTGCCGAGCCGGTGGATAATGACGACATGGGAAATTTGAAAGCCAATCTTCGCCTGGTCAATGAGCTTCTCCATCTCCTTAAGGGCCATCGGCTCGTAAGCCTCGTAAACCAGATAAAGGGTTTCGCGTCCTTTTGTAAATTGTCGAACATATCCGTCAAGCGTCACCGTGGCTCCGCACTCGGGCGGAACCATTCGGCGGGCGATGGCACCGACATTGAGAGGTTCACTTGTAAGTTCCACAAAAGCCATTTTATTCGACGCTTCATTAGCCGGTTAATCTTTAGGAAGCGCTCGTTGAGCCTTATTACGTTTTGCCGGCAGGAACGGTTGGATCAATTGTGCAAAATACCCGTTCGTCGGCTCTGCTCCGCCGATTACACCATAAGATTGTGGCCAGACGCCTTTCGGAAGGTAAAAAGTTCCGAATAACCAATCCAGTACCGGCAAATGAACCGCGAAATTCTTGTCAACCAGACGCGAATCCGCACAATGGTGCCAATGATGAAACTGCGGCGTGGCCGTCAGCCATCTCAGCGGGCCGAACTCGAATCGCAGGTTTGAATGTATGAATGTTGCTTGAATACTGACAAAAACGATATACGCGAATATCGGCGCCTCGGCAAATCCCAGAAGATATATCGGAATATATGATAGAGCGCGTGTCACGGCGACGTCGATAAGGTGCAGACGGGAACCCGCGAGCCAATCCATCGATTCCGCCGAATGGTGGATGGCGTGAAACCGCCAAAGTACCGGCACAGCATGAAAAAGCCGATGCACCCAATACTGCACCATATCAGCGGCCAATAGGATTCCCAGGAACTGGAAGGCGAACGGAAGACCTCCTACCCAGCCTTGTATTTCAGCATTCACAGCCCATTGAAAGAGGATCATCGCGGGCTTCAGCGTCAATATCGTGGTTAACTGGACCAAGACCGCGCTAAAGAAAAAGTAGGTCAGGTCGGTTCTCCAACTGGGTCGAAATATCGGTTGTTCAGTTCTCTTTGGAAATAGTTGTTCGAGCGGGACAAAGAGCACCGAGAATACGATGAGATTCAACAAAAACCAATCCAAACCGAGAAACGGGCCGTCCGTCATCTCGCCATCTATCGGCACCCGCGAACCGCCCATAAGAGCAGCAAGAAGCGTCAGCGCGATCCCGCTCAAGCCCGCCGCCTTACTGCTTCGTAGGACGATGCTGACCACACCCAGCACAAACGAGCTAACTAAGATCAGATGAAGCAGAGCGCGAATATACGGTATCGGATACACCTCGCGCAGCTCGGGCATCGTCAGAACCCACGGAAAATGAAAGCATAGCACGGCCCCGACGCCAATCGCTCCCAAGGTCACGGACAGCATCCCGCTGATCCAGCCGTGCCC
>JANPCJ010000211.1:0-2877 GCA_031430895.1 Chloracidobacterium sp.
TGTCATCGGGGCCGTAGCGTTTCGGGTCGGAATACATTGTCCGCACGGCGGTGTCGCATGATTTTATAAGATCGCCGTAATTTGCGAAAGCGGCGGGCAGCCATCGCGGGGATTTAGTGGAAACCGCCCAGTCCAGTACGCGTTCGCGGATCAAATAGGCCGGAACGGGCTGATTCGTCTCGGCGATCTTATTCGCGGTGCAGATGCGAATCTCATTTGCCAACAGCGCGCCGCGCGAATCCGGCGTCATCCGGCCATCCCACGCTTTTAGAACAGCAAGCGTTTCGGCAGACGCGCCGCCAAGTTTTACTATCTCTTTTGACAGATTTGCGAGCGGGATATTGTACGCGTCGTGCTGAACGTCGCGCACGTCGTCCATCGTGATCTTTGTTTTCGCATTAAGCTCGTCATAAATCCGCCGTGCACGCCACGGCGTCGCCGCATCGCGTGACATTTGCGGGTATTTGTACGACGTGCCGACGATACGCTGATTTGCCGTGACGATCAGACCGCTCGGCGGATTATATAGATTTGGCAGCTCGTTGAATGGAATTACGCCGACCCAATCTCCTTCGTTCGTCGCGCCGTCATACGGCACCCGGCCGTCGCCGGTTCGCCTGATCGGTATGCGGCTGGCCGCGTACCAGCCGATATTTCCCTTTACATCAGCGTAAACAAAATTCTGGGCCGCGCCGCCATAGCTTTTTAGCGCGCCTTTGAAATCATCCCAGTTCCTCGCCCGGTTCCATCGGTAAAATGTCTCAAACTCGCTGTTCCGCGGATCGAATGCCGTCCATTTCAGTGCGAACCTCTTGCCGCCTTCCTCGATGATGATCGGGCCGTTTCGGGTTTCAGTTACGTCTAACGTGACCGTCTCGGTATCGGGTTTGAGTGGGTTTGACCGAACCTTGATAATCTCTCTCCGCGTCAACGCCGGTTCCCAACCCGTCGGCGTTTTGTATTCGCCTTTGTCGTTGAAAGTTTCTAAGTAGAGGTCTTGAACATCGGGGCCGACATTCGTCGCTCCCCACGCGATATTTTCATTGTGGCCGAGAATAATGCCCGGCACACCCGGAAACGTGACGCCCGAAACACGCATATCCGGCGTCGAAAGATGGGCCAGATACCAAATGCCGGGAGCCGTCGGGGCAAGATGCGGGTCGTTGGCGAGGATCGGTTTGCCGTCGGCGGTCCGTTTGCCCGAGATGACCCAGTTATTGCTCGCCGCCAAATCTTCCGCGTAAAGACCGACACGAGATAGCGAGCTTGCTCGTAAGGCTTCGTCACGATCGGCGAAGGCGGAAACACGACCGGTAGGGAATGTGTTTCCTTGTTCGCGTGACAGCACACCCTCGCTACCCCTTGGGTTTCCGCCTTGATCCTTTCCAAACAGCACGACATCGTAAGGCGTGACTTGGTTGTTAAGATCGGCCAGCTTATCCTTAGGCACGTTTTGCAGCGACGCTCGCAGCAAATCGTTCCGCCACGTCGAGCTCAACGCATCGGAGAGTATTTTCCCAATGACAATCGTATCCGACGGCAGCCATTCCGTCGGTTTGTACTGCAAGACTCGAAATTCGACGGGCAGCGTCTTGTCGTCGAGCGTTGCCATGTAAGCATTTACGCCGCGTGCATAGTCTTCGAGCGCCGCTTTTAGTTCCGGCGAGAGAAACTGCAGGCTTTCTTCTGAAATCTTTCCAAAATTAAACCGTCGCCATCGTTTGTCCTCTTCAAGCACCGATCTGCCAAATATCTCCGCCGTTTGCCCGCGAGCCAGCCGCCGCATCAGGTCCATCTGCCACAAACGGTCGCTCGCCGTCGCGTATCCCTGAGCAAAATAAATATCCGCGTCGCTTTTCGCCTCGATATACGGAATCCCGCGCGCGTCGCGACGCACCGTGACCTCGGCTTTAAGACCGGATACGGTCATTTTCACGGCCGAAACCTGGCCAACGGCCGGTAACGAAACCAATGTGACAAGGAGAAACAGAAACAAGGGCTTTTTCATACTTGCACGTAAGAAAAGAATGGCGGCGTCCGCGAGATTTTTGTGTTGATAAACACTTTACGTTAAACTCTCTGGAGTTTCAATCAACTTTTGCGGAGTACCTTTGATGAATATTTCCAAGCTGCTAATTATCTTTCTCGCCGTCGCGTCGTTTGTCGCATCGTGTACACAATCGCCGACGCCAAATGTTGCGAATGCGACTGCAAATGCCAATCGCTCCTCCGCCGCCACGCCCGCAGCTCCTGTTAGCGAAATCGCGATGGCCAAAGAGATCTTCGCGACAAACTGCATGATCTGCCACAAAGACACCGGCAAGGGCGGCAAGATCACCCTCGAAGGCAAAACAATAAATCCCGACGATCTGACCGCCGAAAAGTTTAAGAAAATGACCGACGAAAAGCTGATCGGGTATGTAGTCAATGGCGTCGAGGATGAGGGAATGCCCGCATTCAAGAATAAATTAACCGCCGATCAGATCAAATCAGTGATAGGCCATGTCCGCACTTTACAAAACTAACGTCAAATCGGCCACGAATGCCCGAATAGAACTGTTGTCCATTGTCTGAAAAACATTCGTGCATTCGTGGCAAATTCCTAAGTTTGCATATCGAGTACCGAAAACCTAAAATCTCCCTTGGTACGCACCCGTAGCTCAGCTGGATAGAGTATCTGACTTCGAATCAGAGGGTCGCAAGTTCGAATCTTGCCGGGTGTACCAGTTTAACTGCAATAAATACAACACTTTAGGGAAATAGAAAGGCGAGCATTTTCGCTCGCCTTTCTTGCTAACTGTGCCAGGACTGCGCCAACTTTGAAAAATTTTGAAAAATCAAGTTCCAAACATCAATCTTTCGATCTTGTCGGTCGCG
>JANPCJ010000212.1:0-11333 GCA_031430895.1 Chloracidobacterium sp.
CAAACGGCGGCAGTTATAAACTCTATGCCGATTTCACACCCGCGAACTCAAAACAGATCGTCGAGCGGATCGACATCAAGGTCGCCGGAACTGAGAGACCTAAAGTCGCTCTCGTCGCGGATACGAACTTTCAAGAGTCTGTTGACGGCTTAAAGGTGGTAATGAAACCGAGTGCGGAGATAAAAGCGGGACAGGAACTGACACTCGATTTTCAAGCCTTTGACGCAGCAAGTGGAAAGCCCGCGACCGATCTTCAGAATTATCTCGGCGAACTCGCCCACTTTGTGATTATCAGCGAGGACATGGTGGATTTTGTTCACGCTCATCCGATGTCGAAAGGCGAATCGATGAAGATGGACGGAGATAGGGCAAAAGACCACAACGCCGACGGGCATCCTCACGGGGATGATGCTAAAGCGCAAAACAAACCGAGCGCGTCAGAGGTGTCGGCCCATACGACATTTCCACGGGCGGGCTTGTACAAATTGTGGGCACAGTTTCAACGGGGCGGCAAGGTGATATCTGTTCCGTTTATCGTAAATGTTCCGACGGGCATCGCCGAACCGATCAAAGGCGCGAATATACCCACCGGGGCGACCCAAATTACCGTTTCCGCAAACGGTTACGAGCCATCGTCAATTCCGGTCAAAAAAGGCCAGCCTGTTAAGTTGGCATTCTATCGGGCTGACGCCAACAACTGCGGTGGCGAGGTCATATTTGCCAAACAAAATATCAGGAAAAAGCTGCCCGTGGGCGAAACCGTGCTGGTTGAATTTACACCGACCGAAGCGGGCGAGATCGCGTTTGCCTGTGGCATGGACATGCTGCGCGGCAAACTTGTGGTGACTGACAACTAAAATTTAAAAGGACAATTAAAGAGGGGGAGAAAATGAACAAACTAAAATTAGTGTTAGCGGCGGCGGCATTGCTGACCGTTGCGGGCGGCGCTTTTATCCTGGTGACGAACGTCGTCGAGGCTCATACACGAACGGTCAAGATCAAGGTGGACAAGAACGGCTTTTCGCCGTCGTCAATCGATGCGGAAGCGGGACATAAATTAAACCTTGTTTTCACGCGTGCCGACAAAAATAACTGCGGCAGCGTGGTCGTGTTTCCGAAGCTCAAAATCCGAAAGGCCCTGCCGGTAGGCAAAGACGTAATCGTCAGTGTTACACCGGTCGAGGCGGGACAGATCACGTTTACTTGTGGAATGGGAATGTATAAGGGCAGCATCGTCGTTAACGAAGGTTAACAGAGGGACCGAATAAGGAGGGAAAATGAAAACAACAATTTTGACAATTATTCTAGGCTTCGCGGCACTCGGATTGATGGCTTGCGGACAAACGGCTAGTAATGGCAACTCGATGAATCATAACTCGATGATGAAGAATTCCAATTCACCGATGAATATGAACGGAATGGATCATAATTCTATGCCGATGAACTCGAATATGTCGATGGATCATTCGCAGATGAAAAGCTCGCCGAACGCTGCGAGTCAGCCATACGACTTGCAGTTTTTGGATACGATGACAAGTCACCACCAAGGGGCCATTGAAATGGCGAAGATGGCTCTATCAAAATCAACGAACGATGAATTAAAAAAATTCGCCCAAAAGATCATCGACGATCAGAACAAAGAGATCGGCCAGATGAAAGAATGGCGTGAGAAATGGTATGCCGGTAAACCAGCCGCGATAAACATGGAAATGCCGGGAATGGGCGATTCTATGAGGATGATGATGGACGGCGGAATGAAAAAGATGGAAAGCATGGCCGGCAAAGAGTTTGACGTCCATTTTCTCGATATGATGACGCCACATCATGCGGGAGCGGTCACGATGGCCAAAGAGGCGTTGACCAAAGCGGAACATGCTGAAATCAAGACTCTGTCGAATCAAATAATCAAGGCCCAGGAAGCTGAAATTAGGATGATGGCAGGATGGAAAGCGAAATGGTCGAAATAGCGGAAAATGGAAAACTGAAAATGGAAAATTTAAACAGAATAGCGTTCTAAACTTTCTATTATCCATTTTCAGTTATCCGTTGATTTATGAACGGAATTATCAAATGGTCTCTGGATAATCGGCTAATCGTCGTGGCGCTTGCAGCGCTTGTTTTTGTTTGGGGAACTTACGTCGCTCTGAATCTGCCGGTCGACGTATTCCCCGACCTTAACAAGCCAACAGTGACAATCCTGGTCGAGGCGGAAGGGCTGGCGCCCGAAGAAGTTGAAACACAGGTGTCGTTTCCGATCGAGACCCTTATGAACGGGCTCCCGGGTGTTACCCGAGTGCGTTCCCAAAGCGGAGTAGGACTTTCCATCGTTTACGTCGAGTTCGACTGGGGAACCGACGTTTATCGCAATCGGCAGCTCGTCACCGAGAAAATAACGCAGGCGAAAGAACAATTACCATCCGGGGTTGCTCCATTTATAGCGCCGATCTCGTCGATAATGGGCGAGATAATGCTGATATCGGTTCGATCTAAAGACGGGACGACAAGCCCGTTGGATGTGAGAACGATTGCCGATTGGACGATTCGGCCGCGGCTGCTGACAATCCCCGGTGTTTCGCAGGTCATCAATATCGGCGGCGGTGTTAAGCAGTATCAGGTTTTGCTTTCACCCGAAAAGCTGCGTCAATTCGGCGTTACGGTCAAGGAAGTTTCGTCCGCTCTCGAAAAATCGAATCAGAACTCTACCGGCGGATTTGTCGAATCGAACAGCCAGGAATTTCTTGTCCGCAATTTGGGGCGTTTCTATTCGATTGACGAACTTAAGCAGACCGTTGTCGTCTATCGAAACAACACCGCGATCCGGTTGGGAGATGTGGCAAACGTCGAGTTCGGTGCGCGTATCAAGCGTGGCGACGCCGGAACAATGGGGACACCGGCCGTCATCATGTCGGTGCAAAAACAGCCCGGAGCATCGACGCTGGATTTGACTGAGAAGGTTGACCAGGCCGTCCGCGAACTGCAATCTACCCTAAAGGGCGATGTTGAAATCAACACCAAGCTGTTTAGACAGGCGAGTTTTATCGACGCATCGATTTCTAATGTTGTCGAGGCACTTCGGGACGGCGCCATTCTGGTCGTCATTGTACTTTTCCTGTTCCTTCTGAATTTTCGCACTACGTTTATTACGCTGACCGCGATCCCGCTATCATTTGTAGTCACATTTCTCGTTCTCTGGGCTTTTGGTATCTCGATCAATACAATGACCCTCGGCGGGTTGGCTGTCGCGATAGGGGAACTGGTCGACGACGCGATCGTAGATATAGAAAATATATTCAGGCGACTTCGAGAGAACCGGCACCTCGAAAATCCCAAACCAGTTCTTGAGGTCATTTACCGTGCTTCGCTTGAGGTTCGTGCCTCGATAGTGTTTGCTACGGTGATCGTCGCCATAGTATTCCTTCCTCTTTTTGCCCTTACTGGCGTAGAAGGCCGTTTGCTTGCTCCATTGGGTTTGGCCTATATCACGGCTCTCGTTGCATCGCTTGTCGTCAGCCTTACCGTCACGCCAGTGCTTGCGTCGTATTTGTTGCCGGGCCTTTTTAAGTCGAGAGTTGAGAGTGAGGAGTCGGGAGGGGAAGAATTATCTTTGACTCAAGACTCAAGACTCACGACTCATGACTCATTTTTCGTCCGATTTCTCAAAAAATGGGATGAAAAACTGCTCCATAAAACGATTGGGCATCCGTATAAGGTGATCGCCGGGGCTACAATCCTATTTCTCCTCGCGATCGCGACCCTGCCCTTTGTCGGTACATCATTCTTGCCGGACTTTAACGAAGGCACACTGACGATCAACTTATTGGCTCAGCCCGGTACGAGCCTGACTGAATCAAATCGGATCGGACAGATTGCCGAGAAATTGCTGCTTGAGGTCCCGGAAGTCGTATCGACCGGACGCCGTACAGGCCGTGCTGAACTCGACGAACATGCCGAAGGAGTTCATTACACCGAGATCGACGTCGACCTGAAAGAAGGGCGCGAGCGCGAGGCAATACTTGAAAGTATTCGCGAAAAGTTGGCCGTGATTCCGGGAATTACATCAAATGTCGGCCAACCGATCTCTCATCGTCTCGATCATCTGCAATCCGGTGTGCGGGCACAGATTGCAGTTAAGCTTTTCGGTGAAAATCTTGCTACATTGAGGTCAAAGGCTGAGGAGATTCGCAATGTAATGCAAACCGTCGAAGGTGCGACGGACGTAAATATCGAAAAACAAGTCTTGATCCCGCAAGTGCGTTTTAATATAGACCGTGCAAAGGCAGCTCAGTACGGGTTAGCGCCCGGAGAGATAGCCGAAACTCTGGAAACCGCGTTGAATGGAAAAAAGGTTTCCGAGGCGATCGAGGGTCAGCGTCGTTATGATGTAGTGGTTCGTTTTGACGACACGTCGCGCTCGAGCGTTGATGCGTTGCAAAATGTAACCATCGATACACCGCAGGGAACGCAGATACCCGCATCTGCGGTCGCCTCCATTGAAGAGATTCCGGGGCCTAACCAGATTCTTCGTGAGAATACACAGCGCAGAATCGTTGTATCCGCAAACACATCTGGCCGCGACCTGGGATCGGTGGTTGGCGACATGCAGCAGCGCATTGGAACACAGGTAACGCTGCCGCAAGGATATTTTCTCGAATTCGGCGGCCAGTTTCAGGCGTCGCGCGAAGCGACCCGTACATTATCGCTGCTGACGCTGTTCTCGCTCGTCGCGATTTTCTTCCTACTCATAAAAGCGCTGGGCGATTGGCGAAGCGCGGCTCAGGTGATGATCAACATACCGCTGGCGTTGATCGGTGCGATAATCGCACTTCTCCTATCCGGCGGAATTTTCTCGATTGCTACGCTCGTCGGCTTTATCTCGCTCGTCGGCATCACCTCGCGAAACGGCATAATGATGATCTCGCATTACCTTCACCTAATGCGGGAGGAGGGCGAGAATTTTACCGAGCAGATGGTAATTCGCGGATCGCTCGAAAGATTAGTGCCCGTGTTGATGACCGCGTTGACCGCTGGCCTGTCCCTGATACCGTTTATCCTGGCGGCTGACGCTCCCGGCAAGGAGATATTGCATCCGTTGGCGGTAGTGGTCTTAGGCGGTATTTTGACTTCGACCTTACTCGATCAAATTGTAACCCCGGCGGTCTTTTATAAATTCGGTAAGCCGGCAGCGGATAAGATAATCGCGGAGCGCGAAGGCCGGGACGAAAAAGGCTTTGAGGAGGAACCTGATTCCGATGTGCCGCCCTTCGGAACGCGAACGCCCAAATTACAGACTGATTAATCTCCCGCGTGGGTGCTGTACGGCGATTCGCAAACAGTTGTGTGAACTTTAGTAAAAATGAGGAGAAATTTCATGAAGACATTGAAATTGAATTTGCGTGGATTTTTGATTGCCGCACTGGCCTTAGTGATTGGAGCGGGCGTTATCAGTTTGAACTGGAGTGAGAGCGTCTCCGGACAAAACGACGAGGTGAAAGCAGTAACGGACGTTTTAACGAGCGAAGCGGCGGCGGTTGAAAAAGGTGACCTCGCGGCACTCGATATGCTTTGGGCAAATGACGAATCGGTAACGGTTTTCGAAAGCGGCCATGCCAACTACGGGTGGAATGATTACCGCAATAGCCATCTCGCTCCGGAGCTGAAGGCATTCAAAAACACAAAATATGCGTTTTCTGATTTGAAGATGAAAGTTGACGGCAAGATGGCTGGGCAACATTTAAATACACGCTCGCCGCGGAAATGGGAACGCGAAGAGTAGAAAGCGGCGGCCTCGGCACTGCGGTACTGGAAAAACGCGATGGAAAATGGCGGATCGTACACTGGCACTCGAGTTCGCCGCGCAGAGCTCCGGCTCCGGCTCCTTCGCCGAAACCGTAAGATGTTACTCTGGCATACAGACATCTGTCAGTGATCCTACGATTCTGTAATAGCTACTCGTAATCGGCAACTTGCGGAATGCAGGTGTTAGGCTCGTCGCATCTTTTATTTAACCACTGAAGATTTTGGCATTAGGCGTTATCGCGCCGACGGAGATAAACATTATATGGAACGTCGTAAATTCATCAGGGCTTTAGCGGGTACGGCAGCATTCACTTCAACAGGCGCCGGGTTGTTGTTTAGCGCCTGTAGCAAGGGACTACTCGAAAGCAAAATCGGGGCGCAATTCGCGGCATATCAGTATGACCCGGTGCGGGCGGAGAATTTTACAAACCCGCTGTTTATCCCCGGCGCCGAGGGGCCGTTTGGCGTACTCGACGTAACCGATACGCCGCTGACCCTTACCGCGCAAGAAAAGACGTTTCCGATTCTCAATGGCCGGGCCTCGCCATTCTTGCTGTACGACACCCGCTATGGGGGCAAGAACTATCAAAATCCGATTCTTCGCATTAAAAGTGGCAGCCGTTTCAGCGCCACCCTCCAAAATGGTTTAAACGAGCCAACAATTATCCACTGGCATGGCCTGCATATCCCGGCAAACATGGACGGCCATCCAAACGACAGCATCGCTTCGAGCCGAAACTACCCATACGCATTTACGGTCGATAACCGCGGTGGCTCCTATTGGTATCATACGCATGCGGCGGATTTGACCGCGAAGCAGGCTTACGGCGGTCTCGCTAGCTTTTTTATTGTAGAGGATGATGATGAACTTCGGCTCGCCACCGCGCTCGATTTCAAGCTTGGCGAAACCGATCTTCCGTTGGTGATTCAGGACAAACGGTTCAACAACGCTGGTGAGCTGGTGTACCAGCCGAGCCGGGTCGAGAAGCTGATGGGTTATCTCGGCGACATCGTGCTGGTCAATCTAACACCCAATCCATATCACGAAATCGGCCCTCGCATTTACCGATTCCGCTTTTTGAACGGGTCGAACGCACGCGTCTATAAGCTCGCTTTTATGCGCGGCAGCGAGCAGATGGTCTTTCAGGTGATCGGCACCGATGGCGGCCTGCTTGATCGGGCGTATCCTGCAAAGGAGGCTTTCTTAGCGCCCGGCGAGCGCCTCGACGTGCTGTTCGACGCGAGTCAGTTACAACAGGGCGACACGGTGTTTCTTAAAAGCCTTGCCTTCGACCCGATGGAACAGGAGGGCGCGATGAGCGGCATGGATGGCGGAATGACGGGCGGTCAGGGCAACAACCAAATGGAGCAAATGGAGGGCAATTTGCGGCTTGCGGACGGGCTTGAGTTCAACCTTTTGAAGCTCGTCGTGGCAAAAACAACACAAGTATCACGACGCGAGATACCCGCGAGTTTGTCAACCCTTGTGCCGCTTGACACGGCGGGCGTCCGCCCGCGTCGCGTGACGCTTTCCATGGGACAAATGCAATGGCTGATTAACGGCCAGAGTTTCCGGCCTGACGCCGTGGCATTCGATGTCGCCCGCGCTATTGAAGTGTGGGACATCGAAAACGCCACAAACAGCATGATTCATCCGATGCACATTCACGGCTTTTCGTTTCAGGTGCTCGGACGAAGCAACAGTCCCGCGGCATTGGGCCCTCTTGCCACGGCGGGCGACGGACGAACCGTGACCGACCTCGGCTGGAAGGACACGGTGATGCTCTGGCCAGGTGAAACCGTGCGTATCGCCGTTGACTTCGGGCGAGCGTTTCCGGGCGACCAGATCTTCGTGTTTCATTGCCACAATCTGGAACACGAGGACGCGAATATGATGGTTAACTTCCGCATCCCTGCATGACGCCTAACGAGATCGGACATCGTTTGACTGGCGTACGCTAAGAATAAATTGTCGAATAATAAGGAGAAAAACAATGAAGAAAATTATCGCTATCGTAATTATTTCAACTGTCGGGGTATTTGCCGCCGCATGCGCGAGTGGCACAACGACTAACACTACAAACACGACCTCGAATAATACGGCTAACGCCAATTCGAATGGTTCCAATTCGATGCGCGAGGGCGACCACCGGGGGAACATGATGAACGGCAATCATTCTGGAATGGGCAATAGGCGCATGCAGTAAAAAATTTCAATAGACAACTTTAAGGAGACAAATCAATGCTAAAAATTATCGCTCTTTCAACTTTAATGGTCGTTTCGGTTTTCTTGGCGGGTTGTGCCACGACCGGCACGAACACCGCCGTCAGCAACGCAAACACTAACACCGTGGCGGCAGCAAACATGAACGCCAATGTAACCGGCAACGCAAATTCCATGGCAAACATGAGCAACGCCAATTCAGCTATGCAGATGGGTGACGCGGACCAGGGAATGGATATGATCCATAAGGGCATGGACATGGCAAAATCGGGCAAAGATATGATGGATAAAGGCCAAAATGCCAAAGATAAACCAATGATGGATAAAGGCATGGAGATGATAAACAGCGGTATGGATATGATGAAAATGGGCAAATCAATGATGGAAAAGGATAAAGACGCGATGGCTGACCCGGCTATGGATGATGATATGGAAATGATGGATAAGGGAATGGACATGATGGACACGGGTAAAAATATGACCGATAAAGGAATGGGCTCAATGGAAATGCCTATGATGGATAAGGGAATGGGGATGATGGACAAAGGTATGGGTATGATGAAAATGGGCACCGACAAGATGAAGAAGAAATCAATGAAAAAAGCCCCGATGAACACGAACAAAGCCCCGATGAAAACGATGAAGGACATGTGAGATCGACAGCCTCTTTAGCATTGAATAAGCACTTTCACATCCCCGTGCTCTTTCTGGTGCTGGCTGCCGGTTTTATTCCGGCTGCCTCGCACGCCTTTGCCCAGACTACGCCCGACGAGCATAGCGGGCATCACCCGGAACCATCTCCATCCGCGCCAAGCGTCACCCCTAATCCGAACGCGAATACTTCCGGTGGCGGAATGAAGAACGGTACGGGTGGCGGAATGGGTGAGATGATGGGCGACATGATGAAAGAGATGGGAAAGCCTCCGCCAAAAGAGCTTTATCCGTCGTTGATTAGTTTGCCTGGTCTGACACCCGAGAAACGTGCCGACATCGAGCGGCTGGCACGGGAGCGGATAGATACAAGTAGAGAGCAGATGGCCGCCGCGACGACTCGCCTGTCCGAAGCGACCATGCAGGACGACTTTGCGGCGATGCAGGAGGCTGCCTCACAAATGCGCACGGCGGCCGCACAGTTTGAGAGCGGATTGGCGGCCCAGCGCGCGTTGGACGGGGGCGAGGCTCCTCGTAATGTCGCTCTGCAATGGTTTCAGCAGGACTTGAACTTGCTGCCGAAGCCGACTCATGCCGAAATGCCAGGAACGTTCCTTGGGGTCACACCAATTCACCTCTTTGTAATGGTTCTGCTTATTGGGTTTGCGCTTGCAATGGTCGTCATGTACTTCTTCAAGATGCGCCGCGCCGCCGCCCTATTTGGAAGACTCGACCCCGCCGCCGGATCACCTCCGCCCGGATCGTCCCCTCCGCTCGCCGGAACACCCCGGCCGTCCGCGCCCGGAACATCGCCTCCGGCCACGCCGCCATCGGCTTCGGCTTCGGAGGTCGATTCATCGCCGCCGCTGACCGCAAAATGGAGCGGCCAACTTCGCGTCGGCAGTATCGTCACGGAAACGCCTACCGTAAAAACGGTTCGCCTGGTGTCGCCGGCGGGCGACGGTGTTTTACTTCCTTTCACGTTCGTGCCGGGACAGTTCCTCAATGTCGCGTTCGCGATCGGCGGGGCAAGAATGAACCGCTCGTATTCGATCTCGTCATCCCCGACCAAGTGGAAATACGTCGAGTTGACTGTTCGTCGCGAGCCGCGCGGTGCAGTTTCGCGGCATATTGACGATCTGTTAAAGGTTGGCGACGAAATCGAAGCGGGCGGCCCGGTAGGAAAATTTACGTTCGACGGAACCGAAGCGGACAGCGTCGTTCTCATCTCCGGCGGCGTCGGCATAACGCCGATGATGAGCATCGCCCGTTATCTTACCGACCGGTCATGGGACGGTGACATCTTTTTTATTAACACATGCCGAAGTCCGTCCGATCTTATCTTTGCAAAGGACATCGCCAGACTGGAGCGCCGTAATCCGAAGTTACACGTTACAGTCATAGTGGACAGCACCTATGGAGCCGAATGGAAAGGCCCTATTGGACGCCTAAACAGGGAACTGCTTACAAAGGCTGTTCCCAATCTGGCTTCCCGGAGAGTTCATCTATGCGGGCCTCCGCCGATGATGGATGCCGTCAAAGCCATACTTGCCGAGATCGGCGTTCCTCCGGATCAGATAAAGACGGAACTATTCGGTGCGACAAAGCCAACACCGGGCGCTCCAGGTACAACCGCCAACAAAAGCGTCCCGGCGACCGGCCCGCTCGTTATGTTTTCCAAAAATAACAAGTCGGCCAAAATCCATGTCGATGAGACAGTTTTAGAACTCTCGGAGGAACTCGGTATCGGAATTGAATTCTCGTGCCGCGTCGGAACCTGTGGCGTATGCAAGGTGAAGATGGCATCCGGCGAGGTCGAGATGGCGGTCCAGGATGCACTGGACGCCGACGACAAAACCAACGGCATTATTCTCGCCTGCCAGGCTAAACCGACAGGCGACATCGTGGTGGAGGCTTGAGCGATGAAGGAGCGCGAAGGCATAATCCTAACCGGCGTCCTCTGCGTCTTATTTTTCGCCTGGCTTGGCTTCCTCGTCCACCGCTCGCCGCGCTTTCCGGGCAGCGGCGTCGGAGCAGTGTTTGGGATAACGGGGGCCGCGCTGATGCTCATACCACTCGCTTATCCCGTCGTGAAACGCATTCCATTCATCAACACCCGTATCACGCAGTACATTTCGATGCAGACTTTGCTTACGCTGCACGTCTACGCGGGAATACTCGGGCCATTGTTCGCTCTGATCCACACCGGTCATAAATTTGACAGCACGCTCGGAATCGCCCTAACGGCGGTGATGCTGCTTGTCGTCGTCAGCGGTTTTGCGGTTCGGTATCTGCTTACCTACGTAAACCAGGAGATTAAAGACAAATTGGTACTGCTCCAGACTGCGAGGGGCGATCTCGACAGCGCGTGGGGGATCCTTGAAAACTCACCGGCTGAAATGAGGGCCCTGCCCAAGGCTCCCGTCTTCGTAGCGGGCCTGGCATCACTCGGGATAGAGATTCCAATCAACGGCCCGGCTGGTGAGGTCATCCGCACTGCCGAAGGTGTAACAGACCTGGAATATGCGGTCCGCACGCATGAAGTATTCAGACGCTGGTTCGGCCGATCGCTAAAGCTGCACATCGTCCTCTCGGTGATCCTCTACGTGCTGCTGGCCCTGCACATTTGGTCGGGGATTCATTTTGGATTGAGGTGGTTAGG
>JANPCJ010000213.1:0-4940 GCA_031430895.1 Chloracidobacterium sp.
TTTTTACTCATTTTAACACAACCGTGTCCATTTAATTTGCGCTGTCTAAAACGACCGCAGCCGAGCCGTACCGGAAAGGCTCGGCTTCGTGTTGGAAGGAACCCTGCGGCAAATCGAGGTTCTCAAGGACAAATCGGGAGACTGGGCCGTGTATGGGCTTCTAAAGAGCGAGTGGAAAGAGGGCAGAATATGATTATAGTCATAATCGGCGCCCAGTGGGGCGATGAGGGGAAAGGCAAAGTTGTTGATCTACTGGCGGACCGCTTTGACATCGTATCGCGGTATCAGGGTGGTCATAATGCTGGCCACAGCGTTTACGTGGGCGATAAAGCCTTTGTTTTAAGGCTTTTGCCATCGGGGATCATTCACCCAGGCAAGATATGTGTTCTCGGGAACGGCATGGTGATCGACCCGAAAGCATTTTTCGAAGAGGTCGATCAGATCGCCGAAAAAGGAATTTCCGTCACGCCGGATAGGCTCAAGGTTTCGAGCCGGGCGCACCTGATAATGCCGTATCACCGTGCACTCGATCACACTTCCGAAGAGCGTTTAGGGAACGAGAAGATCGGCACAACGCTTCGCGGTATCGGCCCGGCTTATGAGGACAAAGCCGGGCGAAGGGGAATTCGCGTAGCGGATGCGTTGTCGCCGGAATTGTTGAAACTGCGCGTCGAGCGCAATCTGGAAGAGGCGAATCGGATAATCGTTCTGTTTGGCAATCAACCGCTGCGCTCGGATGAGATACTCGAAGAAATATCGCCGCTGGTCGAGCGTCTTCGACCATTTGTATGCGAAACGTCGCACTTTCTGGCTGAAGCACGTAAATCGAACAAGAAGATTCTCCTTGAAGGCGCTCAGGCCACGCTTCTCGACGTCGATCACGGCACCTACCCATATGTGACTTCGTCAAATCCGACGGCTGGCGGCGCGTCGGTTGGCGCGGGCATACCGCCGCACCATATTACGGGTGTTCTCGGAATTGTCCGCACTTATGCAACACGTGTCGGCGAAGGGCCGTTTCCGACGGAAATGGTTGACGCCGAAGAGGATATGGCAAATCTGATCCGTCAACGCGGGAATGAATACGGCTCGGTGACAAAACGCCCGCGACGCTGCGGCTGGTTCGACGCCGTCGCCACAAGATACGCGGCGGAACTAAATGGGTTTGATTCCGTCGCTCTCACAAAGCTTGATGTGCTAGACGCTCTGCAGGAGATCAAGGTCTGTGTTGCCTACGAGATAGATGGAAAGCGCATCGACACATTTCCGGCCGTCTCGAGCGAGCTAAGGCAGATCAAACCGATCTACGAGACGCTGCAAGGCTGGATGAGCGACACGGTCAGTACGACGGATTTTGACAAATTGCCTGAAAACGCACGCAGATATGTCGAATTCCTCTCCGCCGAGATCGGCGTCGAGATCGGTCTGATTTCGACCGGCCCCGAACGCAATCAGACGATTATTTTGAAGGAATCGGTCATGGAAGGCTGGTTCGTGTAAGAATGCACAATGCAGAGTGCACAATTTAGAAACGAAGGAGATCCTCTTAAGAAAAAATGATCTCGTCGATCAAGACCGCGAAAAGGAGTTTTGAAAGTTAGAAGTAAATACGCTGCTTCATTGTGCATTGTGCACTCTGCATTGTAGAATTATCGTTTGTGGTCCGATAGCTCAGTCGGTAGAGCAAGTGGCTTTTAACCACTGGGTCGCAGGTTCGAGTCCTGCTCGGATCACCATTATTACTAAGGAAAAATGACGCCATTTTTGGCGTCATTTTTGTGTGTATCCATTTGGTATACAATCGAGTAGAAAAAGAAAGATCTATTTAACGGGCGTTGGTGAAGGTGCGGGGGGCAGCGCGGGGGCTGAGCCGACGACGTAGCTGTCGCGTGAGCGGATGAGCAGATTTGGTCGTTCGACGCGGATTTTTATTTGTTTTCGCTGGCCGGGTTTGCCTTCCTTTATCGGGATGTAGCCAATATTGTATTGGCGGCGCAGCTCTTCGGCGATACCTTCGAAGGCCCGGGTCAGGCCGCCGGGGGTTGATTCGGGGCGAAAGACGCGACCGCCGGTGGACTCGGCGAGTTCATCGAGATATTTGCGGCCGAGCGCGTAATCGTCGAGGTTCGTACCGATCGGGCTGTAAATGTCGGGAAAAGGAAAATTGGAGCGACGGTTGTTGTCGAAATATGTGTTGTAGTAGATCGGGAAGATTAGCGAGTCTGATTCCTCGGCGTAATTCAAAGTGCTGTCATAGCTGTTTTTTCGCGACGTGGTATCGACGCCGTCGGTGAAAAGCACAACGGCCTTTCGGCCAGTCATCCTGCCAAGCTGTTTTCTCAGAGCTTCATCGACCGCATTATAAAGCGATGTGCCGTCTCCGAAATCCGCTTTGTTGATCGCCTTATAGATTACGGACCGATCCTTCGTGGCTTTGGCAAGCACATTAACGCTGTGGTCGAATTCGATGATAATCAACGTATCCTGTGGCCCAAGCTGATCCACAAAAGCGATAGCCGCACGCCGAATTTCCTCGATTTTGTAGGCGGTCGAGGGGCTGACGTCAATCAGCAAAGCGACGGTAAAGGGTTTATCTGTTGTGGCAAAATAGGCGATTTCCTGCTCTACTTCGTCTTCGAAAATCTTGAATTCAGTTTGCCGCAGGCCCGCGATATATAAGCCGTTGCGGTCGAAAACAGACACGGGTATCGTGATGAGATTTGTTTCAATCTTCAGCACTTCGCCATCTTCTTTGATGTCGGGGTTGATGATGGTTACGTCCGCACTTTGACTACTCTGGCTATTTCCGCTGCTGGCGATGCCGGGAAAGCGTTCGGCTCGGAGCGTCCGGCGCGACGTTCTTGGCTTCGATTCCGAAAAACCTGTCGTTCCGTCAATTATCGCTGCCGGTGCCGGAGTTGATGCGGGCGTAACCCGCCGACCGGACTGGGAAAAGGTCATCGAGGAGATAATGAGAAGAAACAGGATTATAAAGGGCAAGCGGATCATATTCGACATTATCACTCCCGAAAGGCTATTTGGGATTTAGATGCGCGGTGTCGGGGAAAAGGTTACTGAATTTAGTTCTCAGCAGAATTATGGCCCATCAATCCGGCGCCTGTGCCGCCAAATGAAGTAAACGGGAATGCCTGAAAGGGCGAGTAGGTAGCCGATTCCGGCGGTTGTCGGTGCCAGGAACAGTAACGTCAGCGTTACAAACAGCGACAGAGTGAGAAATATGGCGGGCGTTAACGGGTAACCGAGCGTTCGATATGGCCGGTTCATGTCCGGCATCTTTCGTCGTAGAACGATCACGGCCAATACCGAAAGGGCGGCGGAAACGAGGTCAACCGAGACGATGTATTCGAGAAGTTGGGTGTACACATTGCCGAAAATGGGAGCGGGATTGCCGTCCGTGTAGGTCACGGTTCGCGGCAGAACGAGAAATGACGCCCAGAAACCTTGAGCAAGCAGGGCCATCGCGGGGACATGTTTGCTGTTCGTTTTGGCGAGCGGCGCAAACAGAAATCCGTCTCTTGCCATCGCGTACGACACTCTCGAACCGGACAAGATCAGACCGTTATTGCAGCCAAATGTCGAGATCATCAGGGCGACGGCGATCATTATCACGCCGGGCGCGCCAAAAATCTGTTCCATCACGGCGGTTGCTACACGACCGTTCGGCGCGTTTTGCAGGGCGGGCAGCGATAGCGTGACTACGTAAGCGAGATTTGCGAAGAAGTAAAGGCTGACCACGATGACGCAGCCAATTATCAGGGCACGAGGCAGATTGCGGCCTGGATTTTCGACCTCGGCTCCGGTAAAGGTCACATTGTCCCAGGCCGATTGCGAAAACAACGGCCCGGCCATCGCCTTGCCGAGAACAACCAGAAAGGCGAGAGAACCAAGCGTGGCGGCGGCGGGCTGAGCCTTTTCCAAAGTCCAACCGTTGGCCGCGCTGTTCCATATCTCCGCTGAGAACAATGCACCGCCCGAATTCCACCCGCATATCAGCCCGACCACGACGAGAGCAAGCAAGGCGGCCGTTTTTGTAAAGGTGAACGTGTTTTGTATCCATTTACCAACCTCTAAACCGCGAGTATTTATAAAGGTCAATAGCGCGATGCTCGCGATGGCCAGAAGCTGCTGGTTTGACAGGCTGAGGGCGTATGAACCGAACACGACGGGTTCGATAATGTAATTCGTGGCTGAGATTTGCGGTATTAAAATGCCTGTGAAATTTGCAAACGCGACGGCCACGGCGGCTATCGTGCCGCTTTGGACGATCAGGAATTGCGACCATCCATAGAGAAATCCGACCGGTTTGCCATAGGCCTCGGTCATAAAAACGTATGGTCCACCCGCGCGGGGCATCGCGGCCGCAAGTTCACCGAAACATAGCGCTCCGCATATCGTCATCGTCCCGGCGAGCAGCCACGCGACCAGCAGCCAGCCCGGTGCACCGAGAAGCCGGGCTGATTCGGCCGAGACTATGAAAATGCCGCTGCCGATCATCGAACCCACGACGATGGTCGTCGCATCGAGAAGGCTCAGAGACCGAACAAGTTTTTTGTTTTGATCGCCGTCTACAGTAGTCATCTTTTAAGGTTTGCCATCTACGCGAGCCAGTGCCGATGAAATATCACGCAAATTGAACATCGCTCAACGTGTATTGAAACCATTTCAATGCATCACGAAGTGTAGTATTTTCCTGAATCATTCCACTTCTCGCCGCGAGCCCCAATATCTGATCGGTTCAGGCCCAACGGGCGTTATGACAGGATCAAGAGAGTCACCAAAGGGCAGTCCGGAAGGCGGGTTTACCCATATGCGCCAACTTAAGCCTGTAAATGATTGAAATAAAATGAGATAACGCATGTAAAAAATCGATTTTAGAATGGTAAACTCTTCAAAATTCCTCATCGCGTAGCGATGTAATG
>JANPCJ010000214.1:0-10395 GCA_031430895.1 Chloracidobacterium sp.
AACGACTTTGCAGTTCGCTTTGCGAATGTGAACGGCACCGGTTCGGCGTCGGCGAAAGATTTGTCTCCGAAGGGGACCGACAATATAGCGTAGGGTGAAACCCTACGAAAACGACGTAACACGAAACCGTCGCCGAAGGTGACGAACAAGATATGCCGCAGTCATTGGTCAAGATATTGGTACACGTTGTTTTTTCGACAAAGAACCGCGTTGATCTTATCCACCCTGAGATCGAGGCGGGCTTGTATGCGTACATTCACGGCATCGTCGAGAACAACAGATCCAAACTTATCATTGGTAACGGTACGGCGAATCACGGCCACCTTTTGATCTCGATGGGCAAAACGATCGACATCAGCGATCTCGTGGGCGACATAAAGCGCGACAGTTCGGTTTGGATGAAGAAATATGAAAGGGCTTTCTTCTGGCAAGAGGGCTATGGCGCATTCTCTATTGGTCAATCTCAGGTGCCTCGTGTGATGAAGTATATAGAGGATCAGAAGCACCACCACGCAAAGCAGGATTTTCAGGATGAGTTCCGAGGATTGTTATATAAATATCGCGTGGAATACGACGAACGATATGTTTGGGATTGATCGTTCGTCACCTTCGGCGACGGATGATTCATTTTATTTGGTCGTAGGGTTTCACTCTACGCTATATTGTGCGTCTCCTTCGGAGACAAGAGAAACAGCGACCGACACTTGATAGCTAGACAAACACCTACCGATCACCAAGAATTCCGGTAAACAGTAATTGGCGTAAGCATAGTGAAGAATTGCTGCTTCATCGTCGCGTGACACTAAATGCTGCGAGTCGAAAATCCGTCGAGAAAGCAATTAGGGACCTTTGTACCAAACGAAATTGGACGCTTCTCTCCATAAATGTTCGGACGAACCACGCTCATACCGTTGTCTGCATTGGATCGAAAAAACCTAAAGATGCTCTGATCGCGTTAAAAGCTAACGCGGGCGCGCGGACTTCGAGAGGATAAGTTATGGCTGCACGAACATTCGCCTTGGGCTGAGAAAGGCAGCAAGCGAAAATCTCTGGAACGAGAAGAGTATCTGGGCGCGCGATTCTTACCAGGTGGCTTTAGCCGTCTTCCGCGTTTCGCGGCACATAGCCACGGTGTTTACGCCGTGGTTGGCTGTTCCAAAAATTCAGAGGGCGTTTTAACGTCCTTATCGCCCTGGCTTAAGCCGCCGGAATTAAGCCCGTTGAAACGGGCTGAGGCAACATTTGCGATCTCGACCACGCCGTGAACGACGTGGCTGTGTGCCCTTCGGGAAAGCCGCTTCGCGAGGACAATTGGATGAACGACGCTCTGGTATTCCTCAATCAGGTCAAGCCCGGCTAAGGCGACGATCAAACTCGCGCCTGCCGACTAAGATGTTCTTGCCCTCTTGCTGCCCCGCGTTCTAAAATTTCCTCTTTAACGAGTTCCTTTGCAATTGAGGTATTCTTCCAATCAACATTTTCCAGCGTGCGGGAATAAACGATCTTTGAAATATTGTCTATCGCTGCCGCAAATTCATCCATCGACTTGTTACCGGTAGGGTTCTCTACGACAGTTTCCGCTTGCTCCATAAGTTGGTAAGTGAGGCGTCCAAAGATAATGGTGTCGGCACTGCTCAATAGCTCGGTAAAATGTTGATGTGTCTCTTCATCCGCGATCCCCGCCGTGTGGTCGCAAAACCCGTCAAGTGTTATATTCATCGCTGCAATTAGTTTCGCCATACACATTTCTCCTGTTGTTAATAATTTATCCGCAAGAGTGCCTTCTGAACGCGCGCGATTCTTGCCAGGCGGCTTCAGCCGTCTTACCGCGTTTCGCGGGCTGTTAGCCACGACCGTTTACGGCGTGGTTATCGGCTCGAAATGTTTAAAGGGCGTTTCAACGTCCTTGTCCAACTGGCTTAAGCCGGAACTAAGCCCGTTAAAACGGGCTGGGAATCTGTTGCCGCATTTACCACGCCGTAAACGACGTGGCTATGTGCCCTTCGGAGAAGCCTCGTGATCCCGGAGCACGTGAAACACGCGCCACCGAACGGACAGACGGCGGGAAAGGCCGCCTGAAGGCGGAACTCTAAACGGGGACTTAAAAGTCCCGAAGCGGGACTGGAAGTGTTGATTAAATATTTCCGGTAGTTTGACTGCCGGTCGTCGTCGGTGCCAGGCCGGGAATCGGGGCGTCCACTTTCTCAACGGCTTCCTTATAGATTTTGATCGAACCGTCGGTCTCGAATTTTTGCTTGACGGCGGCGATGTAATCCGAATAGATCGCAGATCGCTTCTTGCCGACCATTTGATCGAGCAGGCCGCTGCGCTGCTTTGCAAAATCTTCGGTATTGGCGTCCTCACGTTTTGTGACGCCGACGACATACCAATTGTCGCCGACCTTGAGCGGTGTTTTTGTTACCTCGCCAACCTTCATCGCGTAGACCGCGTCCTGCAGCGCTTCGCTGGTGGCGGCGGTCGGGCCTTCGCCGAGCGGTGAGCCGAGGATGAAATTCTTTTGATCCTTTGCTGTTAAACCTTTAGCGGTGGCGGCGGCACCGAGTGTGCTGGCAGAAGCGGCTCCGGCGCCGATCTGTTTGGCGATGTCCTCGACCTGAGCGCGGGCCTTTTCGAGCTTTACGACATCGACGATCTGGGCCTTAACCTCATCAAACTCCGCATCGCGCGGCTCTTTTCTGTCAACCAGCATCGGGATCGCGAAACCATTCGTAATCGGAGTTTTTTCGCCCACATCGTTAACCGCCTCGAGCGGCGCGATGCCCTCTTCGAACTGCGGAGATACGCCGACATTTTCCACCGTATCGCCGGGTTTGACGTAGCCGGTTTCGCGAATCATATCGGCCGCGCTCATGTTTGCCTGGGCGGCAAATGTTTGAGCGGTTTTCAATGGGTCTTTGGTCTCTTTCAACGATACGGCGACCTTGTTGGCAAGCTCAGCGGCCAACGCATACGCCCTACGGTTGCGAAGGCTGACCTCGATCTCTTTTTTGGCTGTCTCGTACGTTTTGGGCACATCCGCGCCACGCCGTAATATGAAATATCGGCTCTGATAGCTGATCGGCTCGGAAATCTCGCCCGGCTTCATCTTCAAAAGCCGTTGGTACGGGTCGTCCGTCTTGTTTGGATTTTCTTTTACAGGCCCGCTCAGCTTGCCGCCGTTTTGAGCCGATGCCGGATTCTCGGACTGGCCTTTTGCTATCGTCGCAAACGCTTCTTCGGAAACAGTGACGCCGTCCTTTTTCAATTGCTGTACAAGCTCCGCCGCCTTTGACTGTACCTGGCCGTCGTTTTCCGGTTTCGCGACCCTGAGCACGATCTCCTGGCCGAGGACGCCTGCGATTTTCTTGTCCGGGGCCAGATTGTCGAATTCGGCCCGGATGTCTGCCTCAGGCAATTGCAGTTTTTCGCCTATCTTCGCGGTATTTACAAAAACGTATTTGATCTTCTTCTGCGGAACGCTGATGTAATAGCTCTGTTTGTTTTTGTCAAAATATTCACGGAGCTCAGCGTCTGTCGGTGTTATGTTCTTGGCGAGCTCGGTACTGCTCACGGCGACGTAGTTGACGTCGAATTTCGTATTCTTCCGCTGGAAATCGTTTAAAACGTCTTCTTCTGAGACCGTCACGCCGGAGGTCAAAAACGCATAAAGCTTTCCCGAGCTGATACTGTCGCGGACGTTCTGTTCATAGGTCGAGATGTTTCCGTACATCGCGGTTACGTTTTGTTCGTAAATCGCCTGGTCGAAAGCTTTTCCCTCCGCTGGTTTTTCCTGTTTGCGAATCTGGGCCGCGACCTCGGCGTCACTGGCGGTCAATCCCAATCTTTCGGCCTCGACACGCGTAATGCGCGCGCCGATCAGTTCGTCGAGGATCGCGCTTGCCGGACGGCTCTGCCCGCGGCTAAACTGGCTTTGGCCTTCATTCTCTTTTTGCCGCACGATCTCACCGACCGTGATCTTATGTCCGGAAACCGAGGCGGCTGTCTCATTGCTTTGAGCAAGGTTCGCCTGAACGGTGTTGCTCGCGGGCGTGTAGAAAAACACGAGACTGCCGACCATCAGGATGGCAAAAACGAGGAGAACAAAATTACGGGTCTTTTCGAGACGGTTGAAAAACTTTAACATCGACAAATACCTACTTTGTTGAAATACGAACCAATACGGTCGTTAGAGACAAACCGTAATCTTAGCAAAAATAATTACCAAATCCAACGCGGGCGCGGCCCTGGTGCAAGAAATGCTTGCAGTTTCACTCTACATAAATGATGATAAACGGTAGATTTGGGGTTGTATGGCAGCAAAGCAGATCAATTCAGTCGGCATCGTCGTAAAACCCGGGCACGCCGAGGCTCGTGATACCGCCGGCGAACTTTCGGCATGGCTGCGCGAGCGCGGCATCGCTCAAACAGGCGAGCCGGTCTCCGCCGCCGATATCAATCATGACAATTCTCTGTCGCTGGATGCCGATCTGATCGTGGTTCTCGGCGGCGATGGCACCATGATCTCGACGGCGAGGCTGGTTGGCGACGCCGACGTTCTGGTCCTGGGCATAAATTACGGGAGCCTGGGTTATCTGACGGATTTCCGATTTGAGGAGATGTTCCCGGCGCTGGAGTCGATTATGGCTGGCGCATACCAGATAGACCCGCGAGTGATGCTCAAGGTCGAGCATTGGCGCAGCGGCGAAATGCTCGTCTCAGGTCGTGTCTTAAACGACGTCGTTATCAATAAGGCCGCCATTGCCCGCATTATCAATATCGAGGTAAAACTCAATGAGCTTTTCGTAAACACATTCCGCGCCGACGGCCTTATCGTCTCGACGCCGACCGGCTCTACCGCCTACAATCTCTCAGCCGGCGGCCCGATCATCTACCCGTCGATGAACGCCGTCGTCCTAACACCGATCTGCCCCTTTACGCTGACAAACCGCCCGATCGTCGTGCCCGACACAGCCCAGATCGAGTTAACACTCGACAACGAGAACGAAGGCGTCGTCCTAAGCCTCGACGGCCAAACCAGCTACCCAATGATGGCCGGCGACCGCATACGCATACGCAAAAGCGGGACAACTTTTAACATCGTCCAACCAGCGAACAGGAACTATTTTGATGTGTTGAGGGATAAATTGAAATGGGGACGGTAACCGAAGAGTTTAACCACAGATGTACGCAGATAAACACAGGCGAAATCCTCAAAGCAGAATTTATCTGTGCATATCTGTGGTTAAATTTCCTCCATATGTCGCTTCTATCATTTCTCGAACAGTCTGACATGATCGTCGTCCGCTGGTTCGAAGCCTTTAGGGAACCATTGGAACTCGCGCAGATCGCATTTCCCCCTTTTGTCGAAAACCACGCCTTCTGCCTCGAGCAATTCCTGCTGCAAATTTATCGGAATGGTTAATCGCCCTGTCGAGCATTTGCCCTGAGAATTAATTACCCGCTGCCATGGCACACCTTCATCGGAGCCGTGCATGACGTAGCCAACGGTTCGGGCGGTATAGCCTTCGCCGAGGACGATGGCGAGCTGGCCGTATGTCATCACGCTGCCGATAGGGATTTGGCGGACAATCCCGTAAACGCGCTCGCGGTAGGTTTTGTCGTTGACTATGCTCAAGGCAATTAAGCGATCTCGCGCAAAAAAGTCCTTGCCGGAGAGCCGTCGCCTGTGGCGCCGTCGTATTTTAGCGGCAGGCACATTACCTCGTAATCGCCGGGCGGCACTTCGCGCAGGTCAATGCCTTCGAGAATGACGGTTTCTTTTTCGAGCAGCGTGATATGAACCGGATGGCCGGGCGAGCCACTCTTTTCGATGGAGAGATAATCGATACCGACGAGCACCACACCGTTCGCGGCAAGCAACTCGGCGGTGGGTGGCGTGAGATAGGCATAGTCCGTCCTAAAACCAAGCTCCGGTGTGTTCCAGAATCCTGAATTTCGCGTTTTGAAAAGTACGCGCTTCATACCGGTGATATCGCCGACATGTTCCGGCTCGATCGCCAGCACATCCTCGGGCACCTCGATCACGCGGCACGGGCCGACCAGCTTTTGCGGGTCGATCTCATGTATGCGGCTGGCGCCATTGATAAAATGGTTTGGCGCATCGATGTGCGTCGCCGTGTGGACACCCATCGAGATCGTCGAGACATTGGCCGAATCGCCCGCCGCAATTGACCTGTGCGAGCCAAACGCCACGCCGGGATCAGTTTTATAAATAGGTGTCGTCGCGCTGACGGGTACGGTAATATCGTAAATTTTCATATTATTTGACGGCCTTTGCCATCTCAGCGGAGTGATCGTTGACGACCGCCGATAGCCAGGGCAGAACGAAAACAACATGCCGCAGGAATTTTGTTTTTCATAACGGGTACAGGATAATTGAAAAGCGTCTTTCAAACAACATTCCCCTTTGGTTCTCTTTGCGTTCTTCGCGACCTTGCGTGTAACTATGCGTATTTCAGCCTCGAGCTACTCAAATACGGCCCCTCTAGTCTGGTCTTTTCTCCACGGGCGAAATCACGGCGAGGTCGAGATAATCCTCGACAACGCTCCGTCGCGCTCGGCTGAATTGCTCGCTCAGGATCGCGTGGATGCGGCTCTCGTTCCCGTGATTGCCTTTCAGACTATCGAAAACGTTAGGTTAATTCCCGATGTCTGTGTCGGCGCGCGTTCGAGAGTTCGCAGCGTCTGCCTCGTCACGCGGGGAGCCGATCTGGCAGAGGTACGCAGCGTTTCGCTCGATACATCGTCACGGACATCGACTGTGCTCACAAAAATAATTTTTCGTGAGTTCTTGGGTTTTGAACCTGTTTGGAAAGACGCACGGCCCGACCTCGAGACGATGCTCACAGATTCGGACGCGGCCTTACTGATCGGCGATCCGGCCCTTGTTCTGTCAGTACCACCTGCGGTCGCGGGTGGTTTAACTTTACGCAAATTTGACCTGGCCGATCTCTGGCACCATCACACCGGTCTCGGATTCGTCTTCGCAATGTGGATGACCAAGCGCAAAAGTTTCGATATTGACTTCGCCGCCGCCCGCGACGAAGGCCTCGCTCATCTCGACGAGATCGTCGCCAATTACGAAACCGACATCCGGCTCGGCCCGGGCGAAATGCGAAGATATCTCTCCGAAGACATTTCCTACTCTGTAGATGACTCGATGAGGTCTGGTATGGAATTGTATTTCGAGTTGGCTGCGACTAACGGTTTTATAGAGAGAAACAAACCGCTGAGGATGTCAGCACCAATTGTTTAAGACGCTGTCTCAGCCTGTTGGAACGCGGGGCTGGCAGCGCGCCGCGTTCCCGATTCTGACTCTAGAACATCGGCCTCTTTAGCTCCTCGTAAAGCTTGCTGTCAATGATCTTGCCGTCGTTTTCCTTTAGATGTTCGACGATCAACAGAGCGTAATGTATCCGCACGTCGATATCCTTCGGTTTGGCTAAAAGATAGAGGATGGAACGTTGCTTTCCCGCCGTCAGGCCGTGAAAAAGGCGGTCGCCATCCGGGTCTTGATCCAGGACTTCGCGAAACTCGGCAGGCATCGGCAGGCCGTATTTGCTCTCATCTTTTACGAGTTCGACGTTCACCGTATCCCCCGCGACGATGCCCAGAGCGTCACGCTTTTGCTTGTTGACGATGATGTAAAATATTTCGCCCCAAGGCATCAAGGCGCACTGAAAGCTGTCACCGCCATTGATTGAGCAAACAACGCGTTTGAATTTCCCTTCAAATCCAAACTTTTGCTCGATCTTTTTTTCGACCAGCAGAAAATGCCAGCCGGAACCGGTGGTCGATTGGATCAGCTCCGTTTCGAATTTGACTGTCGTTGCCATCTAAGAATATTTCACCACAGGGAACACAGAGTGCACAGAGGCAATCGAGGAATTTTTGTCTCCGTGTCCACCGTGGTTAATTCCTTGTTCGTTTTGTTAGAATGGAGTTGACGTGGAAACAAATATCCAACCAATTCTCGACAAAGCTTTGGCCGCTGAACGGTTGACTTCCGAAGACGCCACCGCTCTGCTCGAATCGCACGATTTCGTCCGCATCGGCCTCGCCGCGCACGAGATCAGGATGCGCAAAAATCCAACCGACATCGTTACGTATATTATCGATCGCAACATCAATTATACCAATGTTTGCAATGTCGTATGCACATTCTGCGCCTTCTATCGGCGGCCCGGTAAGCCGGGCACTTATGTGCATTCGATAGAAGAGATTTGCAAGCGTATCGACGAAACAATAGAACTTGGCGGCACCGGCGTGCTGATGCAGGGCGGTCTGCACCCGGATTTTAATATCGAGTGGTACGAGGAACTTTTGTCCACGCTGCATGCAAAATATCCCAAATTTCAGCTTCACTGCTTTTCGCCGCCCGAGATTCATAACATCTCGCTGATCTCAAAACTCGATTACCTCACCATAATGCAGCGGCTAAAGGACGCCGGCCTAAACTCAATGCCCGGCGGCGGCGGCGAAATACTTGACGACGAAGTCCGTGCCCGTGTATCGACCAAATGCAACACGCAGGAATGGCTGGATGTAATGCGTGCCGTTCACAAGGTCGGTTTGATTTCGACGGCGACGATGATGTTCGGCATCGGCGACAAAATTGAGCATCGCGTTCGGCATCTGCAGCGAATCCGTGACGTTCAGGACGAATCGCTCGCGCTAAAAGCAGAAAACGGCAGCGGCGGCGAATTTACGGCTTTCATCCCGTGGACCTTCCAACGCGAAAACACCGCCCTCGGTCGTAAAATAACCGAAGAACCAACCGGCATCGACTATCTCCAAATGCTCGCCGTCTCGCGCCTCTTCCTCGACAATATCCACCACATCCAGGCCTCATGGCTCACCCAGGGCCTAAAACTCGGTCAAACTTCCCTTAGATTCGGTGCCGACGACATGGGCTCCATCATGATCGAAGAAAACGTAGTCTCCGCCGCCGGCGCCGACAACCAAGCCAACGAACGCGACCTAAGATACCAAATCCGCGAAGCCGGCTACGTTCCTCAACAACGCGACATTCTTTACAACTACATCGATCGTGAAGGGTCAGAATCACTAGACCGGAGCGATTCGGTGAAGCTGAAACAGTTAAGCGTGGCGTTTGCTGATTGATTCGATCGTATCCTATATGCTACAGTGAGAATGATTGAGATTCATGAAACAGACCGATACGCGAAATGGTTCAAATCTCTAAAGGACAGGAGGTTACAAGCCCGGATCGAGATTCGCATTCGAAGACTTTCTCTCGGAAATCCCGGCGATGTGAAACCTGTCGGAAGCGGAATATCAGAACTGAGGATAAACTTTCGGCCAGGTTATCGCATCTATTTCGTGCGTCGCGGTAAAAACGTGATTCTTCTCACAAACGGTGGCGATAAATCGTCACAGAGCGATGACATCGCAATCGCAAAGGAGATCGCAACAAGAATATGAAAGCCAATTTAGAAAGCAACAAGGTCAAGACGCGTCTGTGGGACCCGGTTCGGTTCCTCAAGTCTGAAGAAGAGATCGTCGCGTATCTCGAAGCGGCTCTCGAAGATGGCGAACCGTCGCTAGTTGCCGCTGCACTGGGAGATATCGCTCGTGCTCGGGGAATGACTAAACTCTCACGCGACACAGGGCTTGGTCGAGAAAGCTTATACAAAGCCCTTTCACCAGCGGGCAATCCAGAATTCTCGACCATTATGAAAGTGATCGAAGGACTCGGCCTTCGGCTCCATGCGTCGACTCTAAAGTAATCCGGGATTGACGATCCCGATCAACAAAAATCAATGCCTCTGAATTGAGCGTGGCCTTTGCAGATTAAGTTATCATTCACGAATATTCAACCACATAGGAGATTCATAAATGAATTCAATAAGAAACCCTGGCCCCTCAAAACTGTCCACGGAATTAGATCTCGAATAAATACAAACCCAGATTTTCAGCGCCCCGCCGTTTGGGGTAAATCACAAAAACAACTCTTGATTGACACAATACTTCAGGAATATGAGGTGAATTCAAGTAGTAAGTGCAACTCGAAGATGAATCATTGAAGGGCAAGCTGGAGATAGCATCTTCGCTCTTTGATGGAGACATCGAAGAGTTACCATGAAAAAGTATCGGCAGCTTACCCTGAAACAAAGGTATCAGATATGGACGTGTTTGAGGCTTGGAATGAAGCAAAAAGAGATCGCGTTAGAGGTCGGGGTCAACAAATCGAGTATTTCGCGCTGGGTGATTCAATCGCCTCTGGTCACGGACTATTTGACACCGGCGGTCCGTGTTTCCGGTCGCAAGACGCCTATCCATACATTGTTAGGGACTCATTGCTCGAAACGTACTCGAAGAATTGGGTGTGCCGCGCGAGAAGGCTGGCGAAGT
>JANPCJ010000215.1:0-4036 GCA_031430895.1 Chloracidobacterium sp.
CGAAACGAGGAATTACGCGATTGTGAGGTTTGAGATTCGCCGTCGGAAAGCCGATCGTGTGACCGCGCCGGTTGCCGCGGCTGATGACGCCCTCGACGCCGTATGGACGGCCGAGCATTCGCCGCGCCATGTTGATACGGCCAGCAGCGAGCAGATCGCGAATTTTCGACGAGCTTATCCGTTGCCCCCGCAACCGGACTTCCTCGACCTCGTCGGCGACAAATCCGAGTTTGCCGCTCATTGACCTGAGCAGATCAATATTTCCGCCGCGACCCTTGCCAAACGCAAATCCTTTACCGAGATAAACCTCCTTTGCATGAAGGCGCTCACGCACAATAGCGGACAAAAAGTCATCCGCCGGCTGGGCGGCAAATTCCCTGTCGAATGGTATTACAATCGCCTGTTCGATACCGAGGACTTCAAAATTTGCCAATCGCTGATCGAGCGTTTGCAGCAGTGGTGGAGCGGTCTCCGGATAGAGAACGGCCCGAGGATGCGGATCGAATGTGATCGCCGTCGGTATGGCCTCGACAGCCTTCGCTCGATCCACAACGGTTTGCATTATCCGCTGGTGCCCGAGATGCAGCCCGTCAAAAACACCAAGCGTCAACACCGTCGGACGCATGATATTGGCGTTCTCGGTTCCATGAAAAATCTTCATAATCTCAAGATGCTATTTGAGGTTCGCCGGAACGCATGCGGCCCTGCCTGCCGAGTCACACGTACGCCTGGCAGGCGTTCCGATGACTCAGTCGCCCAAATGCCTGTTCGGGATCAGGTAATTCTTTACATAGTCGCCGACCGCTTCGTCGAGCGATGTCATTTCGTTCGCGTAACCGGCCTCTCTCAATCGAGTGGTATCGGCCCGCGTGTGATATTGGTATCGGTCGCGGAGATGCTCCGGCATATCGATGTATTCGACATTTTGAGGCAAGTCCAGTGCGTTGAATACCGCGGCCGCCAGGGCATTCCAAGTATTCTCCTGACCCGATCCGACATTGAAAAGTCCGCCACCGCTGTTTTCCATAAAATACAGCGTCATGTCGACGGTGTCCTTGACATAGACAAAATCGCGGCCAAATTCGCCATCGGCGTATTCGCTGTTGTGACTTTTGAATAGCTGCAGATTGCCCGTCTCGTTGATCTGCTCGAACGCCTTGTTCACGAGCGAGCGCATATCCCCTTTGTGGTTCTCATTCGGTCCAAAAACATTAAAATATTTCAGCCCGACGATGCGATCAAACATGCCGTTTCGCGCGGCGTATTTATCGAAAAGGTGCTTTGAATAGCCGTAAACATTGAGCGGTCGAAGGTTGTCGAGATCATCCGTTCCGTCTCTCATCCCGGCCAAACCATCGCCATAGGTCGCGGCTGATGAAGCGTAAATAAACCGAATATCATTCGCCAGTGAAAATTCTGCAAGGTCCTTTGTATACTGATAATTGTTTCGGAACATGTAATCCGAATTAGTTTCGGTCGTTGACGAACATGCTCCAAGATGAAAGATGGTTTTTACGTCTTTGAAACTGCCGATCTCGTCAGCAAAATCATCGGCGTCGATGTAGTCCGCGAATCTGAGCGGCGATAGATTTTTCCACTTATCGGTATCATCCAGCCGGTCGACGATCAAAATGTCGTCATAGCCAAGTTCATTCAGCTGCCAAACAACCGCACTGCCGATAAACCCTGCTCCGCCGGTGACAATGATCTTCATAAAGGAATCCTTATAGTCCAGTCCTTTTCAACAATTCTTTCGTCAATTTCGGGTCGCGTCTGTCATCAAGAATTGCGTAAATCTGAACATCTGAACCTTCTTTTCGATAATAGATCGAATAAGGAAAACTTTTGCAGACCATTCTATGGTATGAGTTTCTGTATTTTTGATGAGTACCTGCATAGATCTTCAATGATCGCAGGTCGGACATGACTGAACTGAGAAAATAAGCTCCGAGTCCGGCTTCTTGTCGTTCATAAAACCTGATGCCGTCTGCAACTGTTCTTCTCGCAGACCGGAGGACTCTAATGTTCATTCCATTTCATTACGCAAGTCGGCTTCAAATTCATCAAGGCTGATAAATGAATCGCGACCATCCGCAAGGGCCTGTTCACGGTCTTCGAGATACTGATCGTGCCAGGCAGGCGGTTCGATCTTTTTGCTTTTCTCGCTCATATTTTTCCAAAGAGCTTCCATCAACTCAATTTGCTGAGCCGCTGTCATCTCATCGATAGCAGGTATTGTTTGGACGGTCATTCCGAAAGTATATCACAGCAAAATCGTTGATTTTGCAGTTGCGCTGAGATAAGAACCACGACCGATCTAACCGTCAGTTACCACCCCAAAATATAAGCAAACATCAGCGGAGCCACTATCGACGCATCCGATTCGACAATAAACTTCGGCGTAGTTGCTTCCAGTTTGCCCCAGGTGATCTTTTCATTCGGCACTGCCCCAGAATAGGAACCGTACGAAGTTGTCGAGTCTGAAATCTGGCAAAAATAGCCCCACACCGGAACGCCTGTTCGCTGCAAGTCCTGATGAAGCATCGGGACGACGCAGATAGGGAAGTCGCCTGCGATGCCGCCGCCTATTTGGAAGAAGCCGATGGTTGAGTTGTCGGTGGCGTTCGCAGTGTACCACTCGGCGAGGGACATCATGTACTCGATGCCGGTGCGCACCGTGTGGACGTTACGCACGTCGCCCGTTATGACGTGGCCCGCGAACATATTGCCCATTGTCGAATCTTCCCAGCCCGGCACGACCATCGGCAGATTCTTTTCCATCGCGGCGTACATCCACGAATCCTTGAGGTCGATCTGGTAATACTCCTCAAGCGAACCGTTCCCCAGCACCTGATACATGAACTCGTGCGGAAAATACTGCTTGCCCTCGGCCTCGGCCTTTGTCCAGACATCGACCATCGCCTTCTCCAGCCGCCGCATCGCTTCCATTTCGGGGATGCAGGTGTCGGTCACGCGGTTCATGTGGCGGTCAAGCAATTCCTGCTCATCCGCCGGCGTCAGATCGCGGTAATGCGGCACGCGTTCGTAAAAATCGTGGGCGACGAGGTTAAACAGGTCTTCCTCCAGATTCGCCCCCGTACAAGAAATGATCTGCACCTTGTCCTGCCGGATCATCTCAGCCAAACTCAACCCCAACTCCGCCGTCGACATTGCTCCCGCCAAAGTAATCATCATCTTCCCGCCGCCATCGAGGTGCTGCGTATAAGCCTCAGCCGCGTCGATAAGTGCCGCGGAATTGAAATGGCGGAAGTGATGCTTGATAAATTCAGTGATTTGCCCGTTCATATAATTATGCGGTCATTTGTAACCCGTGCCGCGCGTTATTAATTCGACAACCGACACAATCAGGACGTCATCGAAAATGTTGTAGATGATACGGTATTCGCCGACGCGGATGCGATAGAAGTTTTTGAAACCGACGAGGTCTTTGTATCCGTGGGGCCGCGGATTTTCACCGAGCGATTGGATCTTTACAAGCAACCGATCTTTATCAGTCCGCGAAAGACGCTTCAAGATTTTTCGCACTCCGGGAACAATCTCAACGACGTAGCGTTCCATTAAAGGCCGAATTCCTTTCGCAAATCTTCCACGGAATAGCTGATTCCGGTTCGCCGCATTTCTTCGATATTTTTGACTGCTGCTGCATGATCGCGAATGTCCTCAAGCTGCTGACGCGTCAGTTTGTCCGGTGTGTTTTTTATCCGAGTTGCGGAAGCGTCCAGGGCCGTCATCAGGTCCTCGGCACGCTTAAAATCCGTCACGACGTATCGGCGTTTTGCCTTTGACGGAATGTCGATTACAATTTGTCCCATACGATCAAATCTTACCACGAATGCGTGAAGTTTGGAGTCAAATTAGATGCAGACATTTGTCTGAACCGGGAGCGGTAGCGACTGGGTTCCGACTGTCGGGAAAGGACGATAACAATCGGAAAGGTCTATATTAAACTGTTAGGGAAAAGTGCAATGTGATGAATGACGCGTGGTTCGAGGGAGCACCGCCGCCCGCCTTTAAC
>JANPCJ010000216.1:0-29711 GCA_031430895.1 Chloracidobacterium sp.
TCAGGAAGGCGGGTTTACCCCCGCTCTTACTTGCCCAACCAAAAGAGCGGGGGTAAACCCAGGGGTAAACCCGCCTACCTGACTGTCCGGTGGTTACTCGTTCGCTTCTACTTACTGTTCGTCGACATAGCGGATTCTTGGGCTTTTTTCTAACCGCGAATGAAACATCTCAATTTTAAACAACTGACGCCAATCGTTTTCTTGCTGGCCATCGTGGCTGTCGCTAATATTGCAGTCCTTGCGCAAAATCCGGAAGCCGTTCGTCCGCGAGTTACCGCGTCCCCTACGCCGACGCCTTCCCCGGCACCTGTCGCGTCGCCGATTCGGATTCAGACCCTAGACGAATTGCAATCGAAAATCCGACAGCGACTGTTTGCCCCGGAAGTTCGCCGGGGCCGCGTGGGCATCAAGATTGTGTCGCTGAATTCGGGAAGGGTCATATTTGAGAACGACTCGGACAAATATTTCATGCCTGCGTCGAATATGAAGAATTTTACGGTCGCAGCGGCACTCGAAAGGCTTGGCCCCGATTACCGGATTATCACCAGCGTATATGCCGGGGCGATGCCCGACGCGACGGGCGCGATAAAAGGCGACCTTCGCATTTTCGGACGCGGCGATATTTCGATCTCAACCGCTTTCTTTGGAACTGCGCCCGCCGACCCAGAAACCTATTTCAAAGGCATCGACCGCCTCGTCGAGAGAATATTGGCGGCAGGAGTAAAACGCGTTGAGGGAAGCATCGTGGGAGATGAAAGCTATTTTAAGGGCTTTGCGATTCCCGGCACCTGGGAATGGGACGATCTGCAATGGTATTACGGAGCGGAAATTTCTGCTCTCCCGCTCAACGACAACGCTGTCGATCTCGCCGTTACTCCAGCAGCGTCCGGCGGGCCGTGCGTCGTAACGATCTCACCCGCAAACAACTTGATGCAGATCGTAAATCTTTGTACAACCTCGGGCGCATTGCTCAAGCGTGATCTGCGAATTGTAAAAAAGCTCGACCGGAATAATCTGGAAATAACAGGCACGATGCCAGCTGGGGATGCGGGTTTTAAGGGATCGGTTACATTTACACGTCCGGCCGATCTGTTTGTAGCATTGCTAAAGCAGCGTTTGGAAATGAAGGGTGTCGTGGTCACGGGTGCTTCTCGCGTTTTGGCTTCCAACATTCAATCAAATAATTCTCAAGTCGAGATAGCCAAACTCGAATCGGCTCCATTCAGCCTAATCGCCGCCAAAACGATGAAGCCGAGCCAGAATATGTACACCGAAACGATCCTTTGGACTTTGGGCGAATGGGCTCGTGCCAAAAACACCGTGCCCACGGCTGCGGACGGAAGCCGCGAGTCGCGTGACAGTTCTGACATGGGAATCGGTGAGGTTAGATCTTTTCTGACCGGTATCGGAGTTCCGGAGGACGGTATACGCCAATACGACGGTAGCGGCCTCTCGCGTCACGATCTAATCACGCCGTCGGCAGTTGTAACGCTTTACTCGTATATGGCAAAGCAGAGCAAAAACCCGCAAGCATGGCGCGACAGCCTAACCATTGGCGGCGTAGACGGTACGCTGGCAAACAGATTTAAGGGAACCGCCGCGGCCGGAAATATGCGTGGTAAAACCGGAACGATAGACCAAGTCTCAGCTTTGTCGGGATATGTCACAACCGCCGCCGGCGAACAACTCGTCCTCTCAATCATCGTCAACGGCGTCGCCGAAACACGAACGAGAACCGGCCTCATTGACGACATCGTCGTCAACCTCGCAAACTTTAACGGAAAGATTGACTAGTCAGAACCGGGAGCGGTAGCGACTGGGTTCTTATCCGTACAGGTTCGGAACCCGGTCGCTACTGCTCCCGGTTCTGACAAAACTTGCTTTGTGCCTTTGTGGTTAGTCCGATTTCAAGACATTGAGAATCTTTTCGTGAATACCGTCAAATCCACCGTTCGACATTATCGCGACAACATCGCCTTCGCGTAATTCTGGCGCCAGATGTTTAACGATCGCATCGGCGTCAGGCAGGGTGATCGCGGATTTGCCGTTTGCAGAAATATCGGCGACGAGATCGTCGACATTGAGAACTTCGCCATAGTTTTTGGCGTCTTCCGTGTTAAAGACTCCGGCGATGATTACATAATCGGCGTGTTCGAAGGCCGCTGTGTATTTCTCCTTAAAGATGGAAAGGCGCGACGAGCGCGAACGTGGCTCGAAAACAGCGATTAAACGGTTGGCCGCATACCTATGCCGCAGGGCCTTGAGTGTCTCGTCAACCGCTGTCGGGTGATGTGCAAAATCGTCGATGACCGTCACGCCGCGTTCGACGCCGCGAATCTCCATCCGCCGTTTTACGGATTTGAAAGTGTCAAAGGCCTGTTGAATCAACTCGCGCGAAATACCCCACGCATCGGCGGCAATGATGGCGGCAAGACAGTTGCGGACATTGAATTCGCCGATCAGATTTGTTTCGAATTCCGCCCACTTCATGCCCTCGCGAAAGACCTTGAAACGTGTTTTGTCGCCCGAAAATTCAATATCGCCAGCCCGCCATTTCGCGTCACCACTCAGCCCGAATGTCTCTACGGTCGTAAACAACTTCCCTTTCATCGACTCGAGCACCTCACCGACCACCGGCGAGTCGATGCCGCAGATGAGGCGGCCGTTGCCGGGTACTAGATTCATCAATCGGGAAAACTGCCATTTGATCGCGTCGATATCCTTGTAAATATCGGCGTGGTCAAACTCGATGTTGTTTACGATTGCGATCTCGGGCAGATACGACATGAATTTCGGCTTTTTATCAAAAAAGGCCGTGTCGTATTCGTCGCCCTCTATCACAAAATAGTTGCCGTCGGTCACGCGAAAGCTCTGCCCAAAATTCTGTACGACGCCGCCCACCAGGAACGATGGATCGAGGCCGCCAACCTCACAAACCCATGCCGCAATGCTGGTCGTCGTCGTCTTGCCATGCGTCCCCGCGACGACCAGCGAACGGCGGCCGCGAATAAATTCTTCCCTCACCGTCTCAGCCTGCGAACGGTAAAGCAGCTTTCGGTTAAGCACCTCCTCAAGCTCAGCGTTGCCCCGCATGATCGTGTTGCCAACGATCGTCACGTCTCGCGGCAGTTCGGTATTCTCCGCCTTGTAGCCATTCAGTATCTCGATCCCAAGCGCCTCAAGCTGCGTCGACATCGGCGGATACACATTCTGATCCGATCCCGTAACGTTATGTCCGCGAGCCTGCAACATGCCGGCCAGCGAAGCCATCGCGGTGCCGCATATTCCGATCAAATGATAGTGCATAGGGTCAATTATTTCAGAGGTCGCCGCCTTCGTTCGGCAGCTAGAAAATCACTAATGGCAATAAGACTCGAGCGGTGAATGCCGATGGTTTTTAGAACTTTCACGAGGCGGGAAAGGCGATCGGAGATAGTGTCATTCTCAACCTTGTGGGCGGCCAGTTCCAGTCGAGCGAGAAGTTTTGCCATCTCTAACTGTTCCGCGGCGAGAGCGTATTCAAGAAACTCTAGATCTTTTTCGCGTCCCGCAATCAACTTGCTGACACTGACGTCGTAAATATCAACACACAAGGCAACCACATTCCCCTGATCGTCATTCAAGGGTTGAAGCCGATCACGCCAACCGTCGGGCAGTACCACCGTCGCGAGGCCTAGTCCATCAGCATACATTCCCGTGCGGTCCTGATAATCGCTGGCGACGCCGAACAGCCGATTGACTTCGTTCCTGGCGTCGGACTGTGCGGGTCCGAAAAGAAAGTCGCATTCCGCCGATCGTTCTACGATTTGAGGCGGCCGCTCGGAGAGAAGGTGGAATACCTGCGAGCCGACGATGATTGGCTTCTCGTTGCCTAAAACAACGGATACATCGGTAAGCAGCTCAAACAAATCCGACTTCCGCACATTGACTCCATATTGTTTCGCGCTCGGCGTTAGTTAATATCCCGGTAAACGGAGTGGATGAACGCAACCGTTGCCCTTGATCTGTTTGTTCTGTGATCAAGCGAATGACCTCGCCCGGTGTTAACTCCGCCAAAATACGACGCCACTCAATAAATACAAGTTCGGCTCCATACTCAAATCTTCCGCTCGCCAGCCAGCGATCTACATTCTCTCGGGCCCGTTCTATTACACTAAGACTGTCCGCCCTGATCTTGTCGGCTATCGCCAAATGAAGAAGGTACGAAAATTGATCTACTTGATTCACGGGAATATTATAGCAAACTGGCCTTCCTATTTGACCAAGCCCGCAAACGGCAGCTTTGACGCCGCCTTATAATAGCCCACCTCATTCGGACCGTCGCCCATGACACCCGAACTTGCGTCTTTTGACTTTCGGGTTTTGAAATCGAGAAATTTCACCGAGCTCTTAATTTGCTTGCCGCGCCGGTTAAAATATCGACGACGGACGACCATGAAGTCCCCGTTGAATGTCCTGTAATCGGATTCCACGCGGGCCAGCGAGCCGTCAGTGCGAAAGTGGTGATAGACATACTTCACCCAATCACCCGATGGGCTAAAATGAGTGAAGTTCGAAGCCACAATCTTGCCGCCGCCGAGCCAAGCGTAGGCGATTGTATAGGCCTCGGTACGGTCTCGATGCTTCTCGAGCGCTTTCTCTGAGGCGAATTTTCGCCATTTGGCCTTTTCGTTTGCCGTATAGTCCGAAACGTCCGCGAACACCAAATCAGGACGTTTCTTCTTAGCGGAGTCAATGGATTTGGCATAGGCATCTATCCGCCTAACCTCGGTTGATTGGGAAAACGAGGCGTTTGTAAGGCCCAACAACAACGCTACGAACATTGGAAAGGCAGTGATTCTTTTCATAGCTTCATCCTATTTCTCTTTACGAAATACCACTCTTAACCATTTGAGAACATCTTAGATTAATAGAACTTCCCGTGCCCATTGTACGGTGCATTTCGATTTTACTACTGTTCTTCACTTATGAAAGCCTTCGTATTCGCTTTAGTCCTGTCAACGGCCCTTGTATTCCGGCCCGTCACCGTCGCGGCGTTTGAGACCGATCAATACAACTTGCCGCCGGTGCCGCTCGCGGATATCGGCGATGAGGTTTCCGAGTATGTCGAGGACAATCTTCGCACGGCGGTTGCCCAAGTCAACGCCGATATCGAAAAGTGCATAAACTGCCTGGAAACTATAATTAAAGGATGTGGCTCGCCCAATGAAGAAAGCAAGAAACTAGCCAATCTACGCTCGAATGACGCCATCGCTCACGCGTTCTTTAAACTCACCGGCGACGGCAATGTCTTTACGACAAAATTCGGAAATTGGATGCGGGCCCACAAATTTCGCGGCCACCCCGACCGTTACAAAACAAGCTACGGTGAGTCGATATTTATCCTCAATCCGACCGATTACCTAACGATCAGCCCGACCGTACATCTTTTCGGCGCAGAATTTGGCATCGACAAGCTCGAACACTTTTTTCAACAGGGCTACAAATATTACACACTCGAAAAAGAGGCCGCCGCAAAAGGCAAAACCGAAGCCGAAGCCGTAAAGAAGGCCATAAAATGGGGCCAGCGAACCGAACGGACATATTACGGCCTGCTCGCGTCAGGCGTCTACTCAAACGCCGACCTCTACGCCAACTACGCGGGCATGCGTTTCTACCAGGGCTTTACCAAACCTTTGCAAATAAATGACAAACCGCGTCCGGCAACTCTGACACTCAAGGATGGCGCTTGGAGTATCGAGACCGCCGATTTACGAGAAACCTTTCTAACGCCTTTCCTCACCGACCACATGAACGAAGCCCTAAACCCTTCGGCCTTCAGATTTACACTCGTCCGCTCCGTCCGACGCGCCGTCAAAAAATACGGCTGCCCCGATTGGCGGCAAGCTTTCCCCGGCCTCACCCGGACGGCAATGTCCCAACGCTCAAGGGCTCTTGAGCTTTGGAATGGCGAGGAATATGGTTTTACAAGAAAAGACCGCATCGTGACGGTTGCCGATACTTGCTTTAGCGAGGAAGCCTATTTGCCATGAATCGGTTCCGGTTACTTATCGCCAAGCTTGAACTCGGGTCACTTATGGCTCACGGTCCGGACTCATTGCAGCAACTCTTTTACGAGGTCATTCGCATCGTACAATTTTCGCAAGGCCTCGATGACGCCGGCGCTGTGGACGGCGACGGCGCGGGAGCCTTCGTTTTCGTCGATGTACCAGTAACGATTTGAGAGTTTTTGGAGGTTGCTGTCGAAATTTAGGCCGACCAGATCGCCGTTGCGATTTATTACGGGTGTGCCGGAGTTGCCGCCGATGGTGTCGGCGGTGTAGACGAAGTTTAGGGGCGTTGAGAGGTCAAGTTTTTCGCGGCCGTCGATATAGCGTTGTGGCAGGTCGAAGGGCGATTTGTTGCCAAAGCTCAGGTTGCGGTCGTACAGGCCGTAGAAGGTTGTTTTGAAGGGGACGAGAGTCGTGTCTTCGTCATAGCCGGCGATGGTGCCGTAGCTGATCCGCAGGTGGCTGTTGGCGTCGGGCGGCATCGAGCGACCATAGACGGCGAAGCGGGCCTGGGCTATTTTTGTGCCGTTTGCGGCTTCGACATCTGCGATGTTTGATTCGTTCCAAGTACGCAGCTCGCGGGCTATCGGCTCGACGCGGCGGGCGAGCGCTATCATCGGGTCGGTCGATTTAACTACTGCGTCGGCCGGGCCTTCGAGTAAAGCTTTGCGCACGGTGGGGTCGATCAATTTTGTTTCGCGGACGGCGCGTTTTACGACCTCACCCGGTTCCGCGTCGCCGAGAGCTGCCTTGATGAACGGGTCGCCGGGGCCTAGCACCTTGACCGCCTCTTTAAACCAATCGGTGAGCACCGCTTCTTCCATCTCGAGATAGATCGGGGCCGGCGAATAGAGGCCAACTTTGAATGCGTCTAAACGCGAATCGCGGTATTCCGGATAGCGTTTGTCGCCCGGTTTGGCTGTTTCGATGTGATAGGTAACGATCTGGTTTGCAATTGTAGCGAGACGTGATGACGCCAGGTTTGAGAACGACAGGCGTTTTGACATCGCGGGCAGACCTTCGTAGGCCTTTCCAATGGCTTCCCATGCCGGGGCGTATTGTTTGTCGAGGTCAGGTTTGGCGGCAAGTCTGTCGCGAAGTTCTTTTTCCTCAGCGACTTTTTTGGCAAATTGCCGTGGCAGCAATAGACCATCCTGCTGGCCCTGAAGCCGTTTTAATGAATTCGCGAACGAACGCATTCCCGGCGTCGCCTGTCTTAGCTGTTCGTTACCGAGCTTTGAGTAATCTTCGAGAGCTTTGCGCCGCGTTTGCCAGACCTGTTTTAACAGCGGGTTGCCGTGTTCGCGGGCGTAGGTTAGCTGGGCCACAGTCATCAGTCGAGCGGTGGAACCGGGGAAGCCGGAGGCGACGACGAACTCTCCCTCTTTCGGGCCTGTCGCCGACCATTTGTAATAATGCGGCGTGACGGCCGGTTTGCCGTTTTCATACGCCCGGAGGAACGTGAAATCGAGGTCGTGGCGCGGGAAAGTGAAATTGTCGTAATCGCCGCCAAAGAACGCGGCCTGTTCTTCGGGCGCCATCACGAGGCGGATATCGGTGTAGCGTTTGAAGCAATACGTCCAGTATTCGCCTCCACTATAAAGCGAGACTATCTCGCATTTTAGACCCGTGTTTTTGGCGTTGGCCTCGCGGTCGATCTCGGCAATCGCCGCCTGACGCTGGGTTGCGGCCTCGGCGTTCGTCGCACCCGCTTTTACGGAGCCGTGAATACGCTCGGTGACATTGTCATACGATACAAGCACGGTCGCCTCGGCATCCTGCGCCTTTAGCTCTTCGGCCTGCGTTCGGGCGTAGAAGCCCGTCTTCATTAGATCGCGTTCTTTTGTAGAGAGCTTGGCAATAATACTCGACGCGACATGATGATTGGTCGCGATCAGGCCATTTGGCGACACAAAGCCGCCCGACGCGCCCGGCAATTTGACGGACGCCAGCCGTATCTTGTCCATCCATTCCTTCGACGGCTCAAATCCGTAACGCTCCTTCCACTGTTTCAGCGGCGGATTGTCAAACGTCCACATGCCTTCGTCAGCTGCGACTGACAGCGCAAAAGAAAGAATCGAGAGAATCAATAACAGTAAAGTTAGCTTTTTCATAATTCCATTCCGCGAACTAAATAAGGTGAATTGATCTCAACCATTACCTCGCCGGAATCAAGTAGCATGCGACAGCGGGCAGAACGGGATGATCGAGTTTGCGAGCGGCATACACCAACACCGCGTTAAGATCGTCCATCACCAAATCAGGCATTTCCTCCAATATCTGTTCTTTCGATAAACCCGCTCCAAAGAGATCAAGGACATCGCTCACCCTGATTCGCATGCCCCGAATGCATGGGCGACCGCCACACTGTTTTGGATTTATCGTGATTCGTTCACCGAAATTGCTCATAGATTTATTTTACCGCAAATTCGACGCTTTCAACGCAAAACACGTTGTAATTTTTCCATCGCGCCCTCTAGAACCGAGTCTTCGCGGGCGATGCAGATACGAACATACGAGTCCCACATGTCGCTGTCAGCAAACGCGCCGCCAGGCGTCATGCCGACGCCAGCATCACGCATCAGCATTTCGTTAAATGCGATTGCATCGTTGAACTGCTCGGGAATGCGGGCCCATAGATAGAACGCCGAGCCGGAATTGTAAATGTCGAAACCCAGATCGGTCAGTATTTCGGACGCAAATATCCGCTTGCCGTCAAACTTGTCTCTCAACCGCGTGTAATAGCCGTCATCGGCCATCAATACTCTCGACAAAGCGGCCTGGAGCGGCGTCGCGGGGCAGACGTAGATGACGTTGGCGGCGTTGTTGATCGGAGCGATCAGTTCGCCGCCGCCAAAGGCATAGCCGAGACGCCAGCCGGAGATGTTCCAGGATTTTGAAAACGAATTGACCGTGATCGTGCGTTCCCACATATCGGGCAGGCTCGCTATGGGGACATGCGGATTTTCGCCGGTGACGTAATGTTCATAAACCTCGTCGGAAACGACCATCAGGTCAAGTTCTCGTGCAACGTCGGCAACCGCTTCCTGCTCCGTCTGCGACATCACCTTACCACTCGGGTTTGCGGGCGTGCAGACGATGATCATTTTTAGAGGAAACTCGGCGCGATCCTTTAGCTCTTTACAACGAGCGAGCAATGCGGCTTTTTCAAAAGTCAGTTTGTCGTCCAGCTCGAATGCCTCGGTCTTTGCCCCAAAATCCTCTAATATGCGCCGGTGATATGGATAGTAAGGCTCAAAAACGAGAGCCGATTTCCCGCGAAGATAGCTCTGTGCAATTCCGATCAAAGCGCCCGTGCCGCCGCTCGTGATCATGACCTCAAACGGTCGCGCGTCAGCGTCGACCTCGATGCCGTTATATCGCGCGATCTTAGCCGACACGGCTTTGCGCAAATCCTCGTTGCCCTCGCTCGCGCCGTAATGGTTTCGGCTCGCCGCAATTATCGCGGCCGCCTCTCGTGCCAGTGTCGGGTCGATAGGCAATTCAGACTGCCCCTGAACAAGGTTACCGCTTGCGGGAACGAGCCGCGTGATGGCGCGAATGTCCGGCTTGACTTTCTTCATCATAGGTTCTGACATAATCTATAAAAATATCAGTTTTTGCGTGAGATTTCTAAATGGCCGATAGCAAAAGAGCAGGATCGAAACCAAACCGCCCGCCTTCACAGCGGCCGGGTCTCATCGGCGGGCATCTGCGCGAATTTTGGCGCGACCGTACCGGATTTCTTACGCGTCAGGCTGCTCTCGGCGATGTTTCGTTTTTGAGGATGGGGCCGCAGGCGGTTTATTTCATAAATCACCCCGATCATATTCGCGACTTGCTTGTCGTCAATGCCGATAAATTCGTCAAAGGCCGTGCTCTGCAGCGAGCGAAGGTTTTACTTGGCAACGGTCTGCTGACTAGCGAGCGGGAATTTCATCTTCGTCAGCGGCGAATGCTGCAACCCGCGTTTCACCGTGCCCGAATAGAGGAATATGCGTCGTCTATGGTCGAATACGCGGATCGATTGGCGGAAGAATGGCGTGATGGCGACATTCGCGATATTGACCAGGAAATGATGCATCTGACGCTGCAGATCGTCGGCAAAACTCTCTTTAACGCCGACATAATGGATGACGCGGATGAGATCGGCGCGGCGATGACGACGCTTGTCGGGCTTTTCAATTTCCTGCTGCTTCCGTTTTCCGAATGGCTTGAAAAACTTCCGATCCCGCAGTCGATAAGGTCCAAACGGGCCCGAAAGACGCTCGACAGAGTGATGTACGGCATTATTAACGAGCGCAGACGCGAGCCGCGCGACACGGGCGATCTGCTTTCGATGCTGCTAATGGCGCAGGATGAAGACGACGGCACGACAATGACTGATGAACAAGTGCGTGACGAGGCCCTGACGCTATTTCTCGCCGGACATGAGACGACCGCCAATGCCCTTACGTGGACATGGTATCTACTCTCGCAATATCCGGAGTGCGAAGCAAAATTTCATGCTGAGCTGCAAGCGGTTTTGGGCGGGCGGGTCCCGACCATGGCCGATCTTACCAATCTGAAGTACACCGAGTCCGTGCTCGCCGAATCGATGCGGCTATATCCCCCGGCGTGGGCAATCGGTCGAAATGTCGCCGTAGACCACGAGTTTGGCGGCTACTCCGTTTCGCCCGGCTCATTAGTTCTAACCAGCCCGTTCGTTATGCACCGCGACGCTCGTTTTTGGGAAAATGCCAACGAATTCATACCCGAAAGATGGAAAACACAGAGCGTGAAAGAGGCCGGCCAGCGTAACATCTACTTCCCTTTTGGCGGCGGCGTCCGGCGATGTATCGGCGAGAGTTTTGCGTGGACCGAGGGCATTTTGCTGCTTGCGACACTTGGGCGCAAATGGCGGCTCAGGCTCGTTCCAGGCCAGCGGATAGGATTAAACCCGCAGATTACTCTCCGGCCTAAATACGGGATGAAAATGGCGCTTGAACGAACTTCAGTCGGTTGACCTGCAAAAGCGCAAGACACTTTCGTGGTCATTTTCCACTCACAAACGCGTTATCTTTCACCCAAAACCGCCACCGCTTTTCCACATCTTCTCCGGCGTAATCGATCCCGATGCGCTTTCCGACAGCGATCTCATCGTTGGAAAACATGCGGTGATCCTCGAGCCAAACTCGTTTGCCACGAAGGCCTTCGCCGTTGAGACTGCGGTCTATTTGCATAGCGATGCAGAGTTTTCCAGGGCCGGAGGTTAGATTTCGGTCTTTCATTTCCCCACGCCGAAACTGCATTATCTCGATTCCCTCGACGGGTTCTATCGCCCTGATGAGTATTGCATGAGGATGCTCGGCCGGACCGGTGACGACGTTGAACTGGTGGTACATGCCGTAAACGAAAAAGACGTAAACGCTCCCGCCGATGCCATACATAACCTCATTTCTCGGCGTACGCCGGCCACCGTAGCTGTGTGCGGCGCGGTCGGTCGTACCGAGATAGGCTTCGGTTTCGACGATCATGCCCGAAACGCGTCGGCCTTCGGCGTCGGGGATGACGAGCAGTTTACCGAGCAGATCGCGGGCGACCTGGACAGTGTCCGTGCGTAAGTAGAAGTCCCGTCGGAGCTTTTTGCCCATATGTTATCAAAAGATTTTAGCAATAAACTAAATGAGCGCGGCATACGTTTGTTAGAAACTTATCATCAAATAACCAATAGTTTTAGGCGTTCGAACCTGCTAAAATCACAGGTCGAAGGTCGCTGAAGAATCAACATCATGAAGAGTTTCGCCGCCGCATTTTTTTTACTTGCAGTGTCTCTTGCCGTAACGGCACAGAGGCCGGATGACATTTTAGCGACTGCAACCGGAGTCACGTTTCGATTAAGCGATCTATCGGTCGCGATACAAAAAGATGTGGCGGATCTTCCCGCGAAGATCCCATTGGCCCGCGCGGCCCTGCTGGAACAGATGGTCAGCCGCCGCGTTTTTCACGCCGAAGCAAAGTCTCGCGGCATTACGATAGGAAAGCTGCTTGCTGACGAGAAAGCAAAGATCAAAGACCCGGCAGAGACCGAGATTAAATCGGTTCTCGATGCGAATCAGGATAAACTCGTCTCTCTGACCGCGGAACAGGCGCGCAAACAGGTCATTACATTTTTGCGCAACGCGCCGGAGCAAAAGGCGTTGGCCGCGCTTTTTGCCGCGCTAAAGGTCAAGTTTAAGGTGACGCCCGGCAAGGAAATAAATGCCGGAAGCTTCGCACCTGCCGACATCGTCGCAACCGTTAACGGACAACCGATCACATCCAAAGAATTTGAAGATTTTGTAAGCATTCCACTTTATGAGGCCCGGGCCGAGATAGCTGATGTGGTCTTGAGTGAGCTTGACGAGCAAATGTATTCGGCCCTCGTCATCGCCGAAGCGAAAACGCTTGGAATCGATTCGAGCGCGTTGATCGGGCGCGAAGTGACGGACAAATTGAAAGATTTCTCGAACAGCGAGCGGCTCGCTCTCGAAGATGCATTTCGCCAAAAACTCTACGTAAAATATCAGGTCAAAATCCTATACGCCGAACCGACGGTGCCGCGGCAGACGATCTCGACCGACGACGATCCCTCGACGGGTCCAGTCGCCGCCCCTGTCACAATCGTGATGTTCAGCGATTTTCAATGCTCGGCCTGTGCGGCAACGCATCCGATTTTGAAAGAGGCAATGGCGGCCCATCCCGGCAAGATACGGTTTGTGGTGCGCGATTTTCCGCTTGAAAGCATTCACGCAAACGCATTCAGGGCCGCGCAGGCCGCGAGCGCCGCAAATGCGCAGGGAAAGTTTTTCGAATATATTGATCTACTATACAAGCGCCAGGACGCCCTCGACGCCGAATCGTTCAAGAAATACGCCGCTGAGTTAGGTTTGAATGTAAATCAGTTTGAGTTAGACTTTAACTCCGCGCGAACCGCCGCCGAGATTCGCAAGGACGTGGACGACGGTGAATCTTACGCCGTAAATTCAACCCCGACGATCTTTGTAAACGGCGTGCGAGTGAGGAATCTGTCACCCGGCGGTTTTAAAGCGGCGATTGATAGAGCAATGCGTAAGTAGCGATAATCACCCGAATGCGTGAATCAGCGGCATATTTGGTTTCATTCGCGCATTCGTGGCAAAACAGAAATTATGCGTTTGTTAATTGTATTTTTCTCGGTTTTGGCGGCTATGGGTTGTTCGGGCGGGGCAAGTTCGCCGAAGCCGAACATCACCGCTTCGCCCGCCAAGAGCGCCCCGCTGTCGGTTTCGGGTTACGAAATCGTCAAAACGTATCCGCACGACCCCGAGGCCTATACACAAGGTCTCTTGTTTCATAACGGTTTCTTGTATGAGGGCACCGGGCAGGAAGGCCATTCATCACTGCGAAAAGTGGAAATCGAAACAGGGAAGGTTCTGCAAAAATTTGACCTTCCGAGAGAGAGTTTTGGCGAGGGGATCGCTCTTCTCGGCGACAAGATTTACCAATTGACCTGGCGAGAAGGTGTTGCCCGCGTCTTCAGTCTTGATGATTTCAAACTCATCCGGGAATTCTCATACCAGGGCGAAGGCTGGGGCATCACGACGGACGGCACGAACCTATTCATGACCGACCGCACCCATGTGATGCGTGTCCTGAACCCTGAGACTTTCAAATCCGTAAAAATGCTCGCCGTCATGCGCGAGGACGGTAGACCGCTGATGCAGCTCAACGAACTTGAGTATGTCAAGGGCGAAATTTGGTCCAACGTGTGGCATTCCGAAGAGCCCGAGGTGCTCGGGAAGCCGAACTACATTGCGCGCATCGATCCAGCCACCGGCAAATTGCTCGGTTGGATAAATCTGGATGGCATATCGCCCGAGGACAGCAACCGCAACCCGGAAAACACGCTGAACGGCATCGCCTACGACGCCGCAGGCGACCGGATATTCGTGACCGGAAAGAAGTGGAAGAAACTCTTTGAGATAAAGTTAAAACCACCGCAGGGGCAATGACCGAACAGGACCAATCCTTTATGACGCGGGCTATTGAGCTTGCAAAAATCGGCGTCGAGATGAATCTCGGCGGTCCGTTCGGTTGTGTCGTCACCAAAAATGGCGAGATTGTCGGCGAAGGCAACAATCAGGTCACCTCGACCAACGACCCGACCGCCCACGCCGAGGTCATCGCCATCCGCGAGGCCTGTAAAACATTGGATACATTTCAGTTAGACGGCTGCACGCTCTACACCTCATGTGAGCCCTGCCCGATGTGCCTGGGGGCAATATATTGGGCACGCCCAGAGAGAGTTTTTTTCGGCTGCACCCGAGACGACGCCGCCAATATCGGTTTCGACGACGATTTTATCTATGACGAACTCGAAAAGGCGAATGAGGATCGCGAAATGGTGCTGATGAGCCTGATGCGCGACGAAGCTCTCGACGTTTTCAACAACTGGGCGTCAAAACCCGATAAGATCGAGTATTAAAGTGACGTAGAACAGGCTGCCGAGCCTGTTCATCAACTTTACTTTGGAACTCAAGTTGATTCGCACCCGTCTTGATCAATTGACGGGGCACAACATTGGTCTCACTCAAGTTGAATCGATACTGGGCTTGATCGACAGACTTGGCAGTCTATCGTACTTTACAGAATGGAGTTCATTCTTAACGAACAGTCAATCTCCACTGACCAACCACCCGGCACGACCGTGCTTGATTTCGTCCGCTATCACAAAAACCTAAAGGGAACGAAAATCGGCTGCCGCGAAGGCGACTGCGGAGCCTGCACTGTGCTAGTGGGAGAACTAGTCAACGATGAGGTCAAATACCGAACAATGACCTCGTGCCTGATGCCGCTCGCCAACGCGGCGGGTAAACACATCGTCACCATCGAAGGCATAAATCCCGCGAATCGCGGACTAACGCCCGTTCAACAGGCCATGATCGACGAGAGCGGCACACAATGCGGTTTTTGCACCGTAGGGTTTGTGATGTCTCTGACCGGATTCTGCATAGGCGAGACCGCAAAGACACTCGAAATGGCGGTCTCAGCCGTCGACGGAAATATATGCAGATGCACGGGGTATAGGTCGATAGAGCGGGCGGCTTGCGGCGTGATCAGCCTAATGTCAGAACCGCCTGCGTTAGCGGGTGGCCTGAACTTCGCAGTCGACAAGCAGTTTGTACCGAAGTATTTCTCAAATATCGGCGAACGACTAACAAAACTGAATACGTCAGCCTTGAAGGCGGAAACACGACCGGTAGGGAGTGTGCCATTCGTAGGCGGAGGGACCGACGTTTATGTTCAAAAACCCGACGAACTAGCCGAATCTGAAGCCGCTCATTTGTTTTACGACGAAAATCTTCGCGGCATCCGCGACACCGATGAATACATCGAGATCGGCGCGTCGGCAACAGTCACCGATTTGCTCGAATCTCCCGTAATGCAGTCGATCTTCCCCGATCTCTACAAACATTTAAAACTCGTCTCCTCGACGCCGATCCGCAACATGGCGACGCTCGCCGGCAATTTTATTAACGCCTCGCCCATCGGGGATATGACAGTCTGGTTTCTCGCTCTCGACGCGGAGATTGACCTCTGTTGCAGAAGCCCGCACGTTAGTAAGGGCGTAACACGAACGCTCGCGTTAAATGAACTGTATTTGGGCTACAAGCAGCTCGCGAAGCAGCCAGACGAATTCGTCACAGCGATCCGTTTCCGCAAACCAACCGGGGAATTTCGCTTCAATTTCGAAAAGGTCTGCAAACGCACATACCTCGACATCGCGACCGTCAACACCGCGATCTCGCTCCGTTTCAGTAGCTTCGGTGTCAGTAGCCCGCACGTAAGTAAGGGCGCCGCGGCGCGAGAGACCCTTACTCACGTGCGGGCTACTGACACGATCATCTCCGCCCACGTAGCCGCAGGCGGCGTCGCACCGATCCCGCTCTATTTGAAGGAAACATCTGCCTTCCTGAACGGCCAGGAAGTAACCGACGCAACCATCGCGAGCGCTAACGAAATAATGCAGTCCGAGATATCGCCGATCTCAGACGTGCGCGGCACCGAAGTTTATAAACGACTGTTGCTGCGACAATTGTTGACGGCACATTTTTACGAATTGTTCAGTCAAGACCAATAGCCGAAGTTATGAAAACATTTGCAATGATCGTTTTTGTTGGCATTCTTACGGTTCTGCTGTTTGACACGCTCGGATCTCTTGCGGCGAAGGCCCTTGGCTTCCCTTATCCTTTGTTGATGGTCGGCTCGGTATTTATCTATGCCCTCGTGGGATTTGCAGCGGGAATGCGTGGTGGTGTCGCTTTGGCCCTGTTAGCGGGAGCACTGACCGGTCTGGCCGATTCTACGCTCGGGTGGTACATTTCCTTGAGGCTTGGTCCGGCGCAGCCGGCGCTTGAGGCAACAATTCCTTTAATTCTTATGACTGTAATTGTCGTCATGGGTTTAGCGGCCGTGTTCGGATTACTTGGCGGCCTGATCGCAAAATTGGTTAGGGTAAAAGCTTGAAAAACATCGATTCAAAATCTCACGTCCGTGGCGAGTCCATTTATTTGGACGATATTCAGCTTGTTCAGGGGACGCTGTTTGCGTGTGTTTTTGATTCGCCGGTTGCTCATGGAAAGCTCAAATCAACAAATACAGTAGCGGCGGAAAAGGCGGAAGGTGTTTTTAGGGTTATCACGGCGAAGGATATTGTCGGGGAAAACCAGATCGGCGGTATTGTACCGGACGAGCCTTTGCTGGCCGAGGGTGATGTGCATTTTCAGGGGATGCCGATTGCCATCGTCGTCGCGGAATCAGAAGAGTTTGCGCGTAAGGCCGCGAGAAAGATCAGCGTCAACATCGAAGAACTAGAACCCGTTACCGACCCGAGGGTTGCCGCCGCGAATGGCGATTTGATCGTCCCGCCGAAGAAGTTTAAGTTGGGCGACACTGAGAAGGCATTCAACGACTGCGAATATGTCTTTGAAGGCAAGACCGAAACCGGCGCTCAGGAGCATCTTTATATCGAGACACAGGGAGCGTATGCAGTTCCGACCGAGAACGGCGGGCTGAAGGTGTATTCGTCAACGCAGGGGCCAACGGCGGTTCAGCGCGCTGTTTGCCGCGTTACGGGATTGCAGATGCATGAGGTCGAGGTTGATGTTCAGCGACTCGGCGGCGGTTTTGGCGGCAAAGAAGATCAGGCGAATGCGTGGGCCGGCATTTGCGCGGTCGCAACTCAGTTGACTGGAAGGCCGGTTAAATACGCTTTGCATCGGATGGAAGATATGCGGATGACGGGCAAGCGGCATCCGTATTCATCAGATTACAAGATCGGTCTTAATGCGGATTTGAAGATCATCGCGTACGAGGCCGTGTTTTATCAAAATGCCGGAGCATCGTGCGATCTTTCGCCGCCCGTGCTCGAACGTACACTTTTTCATTGCACAAACTCTTATTTTGTTCCGAACGTCACGGCGACGGCCTATTGCTGCCGGACAAATCTGCCGCCGAACACCGCGTTTCGCGGCTTTGGCGGGCCGCAGGGGATGTTTGTGATCGAATCGGCAATCGCCCACGCGGCGGAGGAACTTGGAGTATCGGCGGCGCAGATACAGGAGAAGAATCTGATTGACGAGGGTCACGAATTTCCCTATGGCCAAAAAGCCGAGAGCGACGCGATAACATCATGGACGCAGGCCGATGCCGCGTATGATTTTGCAAAACTCCAAAAAGAGGCCGATGAGTTTAATGAATCTTCGCGATACTTCCGAAAAGGCGTGGCCATGATGCCTGTCTGTTTTGGCATTTCGTTTACAAAAACGCCGATGAATCAGGCTCGATCGCTGGTGCATGTTTACACAGACGGCAGCGTCGCCATTTCGACCGGCGCGGTCGAAATGGGTCAGGGCGTGAATACAAAAATGGCGCAGGTGGCGGCGAAGATGTTTGGTTTGCCGATCGAGAAGGTCAAGGTACATACGACCAATACCCTGCGGATCGCGAACACGAGTCCGACAGCCGCATCCGCCGCTGCGGATCTAAATGGTAAGGCGACGCAGATTGCTTGTGAAGCGATAAGGGACAGGCTATTTGAAGTGGCGAGAGAGCTTGTCGAAGCAGAAACGGCTGAAGCCGTCACTCTTACAGATGGCTTCGTACATCGCAACGGCGAGAAAACCAGCTTGGGATGGCAAGAGCTTGTGATGGAATCTCATCTTCGGCGAGTAAATCTGAGCGAACATTCTCATTACGCCACCGCCGGAATCCACTTTGACTGGACGACGGCGAAGGGACATCCATTTGCGTATCACGTTTATGGCACCGCGATTGTCGGCGTGACCGTCGATTGTCTGCGCGGTCGTTACGAGGTCGATTACGTCAAATGCTGTCACGATTTTGGCTCGTCTATGAACACGTCGGTCGACATGGGGCAGATCGAAGGCGGCATCGTGCAGGGTCTCGGGTGGATGACGATGGAAGAGATCGTATACGACAAGACTGGCAAACTCCGCTCAAACGCACTCTCCACCTACAAGGTGCCGGACATCTATTCCGTCCCAAAAGAGATCGCCATTTTGCCGCTGGAAACGAAACGCGAAAATCTGGCGATCTTTAACTCAAAAGCCGTCGGCGAACCGCCCTTGATGTACGGCATCGGAGCTTATTTTGCCATCAGAAATGCGATCAGATCCTTTACCGAATGTCAGCCCGAATTTGACGCCCCTTTCACGCCTGAAAAAGTGTTGATGAATCTTTACGGAAAAGAGGAAGAACCGGGTCGTGTGCTGTAAAATCGCTCATCCGAGTTCTTTTCCGTGTGATCCGTGGTCGATTTCGTCCGAAATCCGTCCGCAAGAGTAAATCAACCACGGAAAACACGGAGGGACACGGAAGAAGAGTTTCGTTTCTTAGGTTTTTCAAGGAATTCTATAAGCTGACAGCTGTTTCTATCGCCCTCGAACCTGTTGTAATATTGCGACATGGACGATTTTCGCGAACAATGCCGCCGGCAACTCGGGCGCAGTCTGGAAGACAGGATCAAGTACGGTTTTTTTCGCAAGTACAAGCCCGTGCTCGACGACGTTTCTTATCGGAGTTTCGACACGATGAAAGAATACCGGGAATGGGCTGATCGCGTCTTACCCCGTTATCTCGGATACAAGATCGCAAGAAAGGATGGCTCTGCCTAATCTGTCATATTTTGACCTTCGTCAGACACGCGAGATCGCTGACGCCTTCTCGAAATACGGCGTGGAGTACTTATTCCTCGGCAAGGGCGGTGCGATTATCCTGGGCTATCCCGGTGCGACCCAAGACGTCGATCTTTTTCCAAAAAAGGGGCGGGAGAATGCGGAAGGAATTCTAAAGGCACTCCGCGAACTTGGTTTCCCGGTTACGGAGCCGATTGAGAGGGACATTCTAAACGGGAAAGATTTTGTTCAGATTAATAACGGCCCCTACGAACTCGACCTAATCTTCGCGCCTGATGGAATCGAAAGCTTCGAGCTAGCAAAATCCCGCCAACATTTGATCGATGGTTTACCCGTTGCTAATATTCGCGACATAATCGACAGCCTGAAAGCGGCGGGTAGCGAAAGAGACCTCGTCGACCTTCCGCTGCTCGAAGCCTTCCGCGAAGAATTTGAGAAAAGTCGTCGCGGCGAACTGAAAACCGCCCTCGAACTAGCCACGGAACCTACGAAAACAAACGAGTAAGAGATGCCAAAAGAACTCGAACTCTGGCAATTCATCGCCACGCGGCTAAAAAACAACGAGCGGGTGATGTTGCTCGTCGTTGCCGAGAGCAGCGGCAGCAGCCCCGGCCGCGCCGGATACAAGATGGCCGTCGCCGCGGATGGTGAGCTATGCGGTAGCATTGGCGGCGGTGTAATGGAGGTTTCGCTCGTAGAGCAAAATCGAGCGACCTTGTCAGAACCGGGAGCGGTAGCGACCGGGTTCCGACAGGCATCGATAATCGAACAGGTTCACCAGAAGAACGCGGCCAATGCGAGCGGCATGATCTGCTCTGGCAGGCAGACGGTGATTCGGAAGGAACTCGGTCCAAATGAGACTGAGGCGGTTGATGTGTTGATCGCCGACCTGCAAAAAGGTAAGGAACCGTGGCTCGTAATCTCAGAAGCCGAATTCAAAACTGCCCCTGATGAGACCCAAGGGCAAAACTGCCCTCTCCCTTATTTTGAAAGAATTGACTCCATTTTCAGTTTCAGCGATAAGTTGGGCCCGAAAAACGAATTATATATCATCGGCGGCGGCCATTGCGCTCTAGCTCTCAGCGAGATAATGTCTCGGTTGGATTTTAAGATTCGAGTCTTTGATGATCGGCCGGCACTCAATACGCTGGAGAAAAATGATTTCGCCAATCAGATCACGATCCTAAACGAATATAAATATATCGGCCATCAGATATTGGGGGGTGACAACGTCTATGTCGTCGTAATGACCCTGGGCTATCGGTCGGACGAAATCGTTATCCGTCATCTGTTTGATCACGATTTTAAATACTTTGGTGTTCTCGGCAGTAAAGCCAAGATGAAAACCCTACTGAAAACCCTCGAAAAGGAAGGCTTTGCAAAGGAACGTCTTGCACAAATCCGAACTCCTATAGGTCTGCCGATCAGCAGTCATACCCCGGAGGAGATCGCCGTCAGCATAGCGGCGGAAATCATTTTGGTTAAAAACTCCGCAACTTGAATCTCTGTTATGTGGTAATCAAGTCACCATATATTGCAGGTCAGTAAGATATTGCAGGTCAGGAAGGGTTGCTCTGCACCCGCTCTTCGGGTTCTATAGGAACAGTAAGAAAGCGTGTGCAGAGCAACCCTTTCTGACATGTAATTTTGTTCGGCTTGAATGGTTCATTGTGCTAAAATCTCTTTCGCGCTTTTGAATGTCCGTCTGAAGATGAAAAGCCAGAACGTCCCCAAACCAAGTAAACGCAGCTATTTACGCAACCTTGTCGGGCGTGAATTTTTCATCATCAAGCGACGTCTCAAATGGCTCTCGGATCGCCGTTTGTTCGCACATCCCGACCGACGCGTAACTATGGAGCATTCGGTTTTCAAGCACTGCACAATGATGCTGCGGCCATTGCGCGATGTCGAGATGTATCTTCAGCGGAACAAACTCACAAATCTGCGGCTCGCCATCGCTCCTATAAATGGAGTCGTCATCCGCCCCGGTCAGACATTTTCTATCTGGCGCCTGGTAGGACGCCCGACCGCCGCAAAGGGCTATCTGGAGGGACTTGTTCTTGCCAACGGACGTATAGAAAAAGGCATCGGCGGCGGACTTTGTCAGCTTGGTAATTTACTGTACTGGATGGCTTTGCACTCGCCGCTGACCATAACCGAGCGCTACCGACACGGCTTTGACGTTTTTCCCGACATCAACCGAAAAATTCCTTTCGCCTGCGGAGCGACACTGGCGTTTAACTACATCGATCTCCAGCTTCGAAACGATACAGACGATACGTTTCAGATAAATCTTTGGCTAGACGATGAATATCTGAATGGCGAAATTCGCTCGGATCGTACGCCCGAATTCAATTATGAGGTCTATGAAACCGACCATCTCATAAAAATGCAGCCCTGGGGCGGATACACTCGGCACAATCGGATTTGGCGGCGGCAAACGAGCCTGTACGACGGATTAACATCGGAAGATCTTGTAACTGAAAATCACGCGATCATGATGTACAATCCACTGCTGACAGCGTAGAACAGGCGAACAGCCGAGGTTGGTTTCATCAACCCTACCTTCACTCAAGTTGACCAGTTGAATCCGATCTACGGCTTGATCGAAGCGCGATCGTGATTCGCTCAAATACACTTGAATCCGGCCCCGGCTTGATCGACAGACTCGGCAGTCTGTCGTACGTGGAACATAATCCTCCTCCCGGTGTCTAACTAATCGAACGCATGGCACCGGCGTTTCAGGAGGATTACAAAATGTTTGAAAGATTGATCGAAAGCGAGCCGGAAGGCGCGGATTTCAAAACCCGCCGCACGTATTTTATGGTGTCATCGCTCGTCGTCGGCCTGCTGTTTGCGACGGCTGTGGTCATCAGTATCTTTGCCGCCGACATTGGGCTCGGCAACAGTAGTTTTGAGCTGGTCGAAATGATCGCTCCGCCGGAAATGGCAGTAGTGGACTCCGAAACGCCACAGCCGCGTCCGCCAACCGCGAGTTTGCAAACGGAAAATCGCTTGCCGACGCGGCAGGCGGTGATAGCCAGAATAGATGAAACACCGATTGCTCCAAACACTACCTCGGTTCTGCCTAATACTCAGCTTTCCCGTCCACGCGGCGATTTCATAATCGACCCACGGGATTCAGATCCCGTGGGTCCGGGAACAAGTGGCCGCGACCACACGGACACCAGTTCGCCGGGGAATGGACTTTCCACTCCACCGATTGCCGAGGTAGTAAAAGAACCGGAACCACCACCGATCCCCAAACCTCAACCCGTAAAGAATCCGCCGACGCAATCGCTGGGCGTTATTAACGGACGCGCGGCTTCGCTGCCAAAACCGACGTATCCCGCGGCGGCAATCGCCGTGCATGCTCAGGGAAAAGTGGATGTGCAAGTATTTATCGACGAAACAGGCCGCGTCCTTTCAGCGAATGCGGTCAGCGGCCACCCACTTCTGCGAAACGCCGCGGAACAAGCGGCCCGGAACGCAAGATTTACGCCTACGTATCTCTCAAAGGTTCCGGTCAAGGTCACGGGCGTCATCGTCTATAATTTCACAAGATAAGTAATTCTCGTGAAATTATGCCGCGGCTTTGCCGCTCTATTTCCGGAAAAGATATGCTTTTCCAGACATGTCCAATGCGGCTCGGCCGCCGACTTCAAGATGATTAGGTGGCATTCCCGACTCGCGCCGCCAGTCGGCGGCAAAGCCGCAGAAGAGTGTTCGGCTTTGCGGTGAAGCCGAGCTTCACCGCAAATAGACGGGCGAAGTCAAGAGGTTCAATGTAGGCTTGCTTAGTGTGAAAGAAACTCGATCAGCCCGCTCGTATCTACATCATATACAGGCACGGTGAATTTGGTCTTCAACGCATCGTAGGTCATTCCATCAAGAAAGATCGGCTCGTCGGATTTGATCGTGATCTTTGGAATCACGGCAAAATCTCCGACGATCTTGTCTCGAACGGCGAGAAAATCCTGCCCGGTAAGAAGCCCTGCGACGGCGACATCGCCTCCGAAGTATGTGTTGGGAACGGCGAGCACCTTGAGCCGCGAGCCTGTCAACGCGTTGTATTTATCGATCTGCTCCAGAAGAATCGGTGCAAACATTTCGCCGGTCAGCAGCGTACCGAAAAAGTCAGAACCGGGAGCGGTAGCGACTGGGTTCTTACACTCCGTGGAAACGAAGCTGCCGTGTCCTGGAACGATTGCGGTCGGATGAGTTCTGGTGTTTGCCGGAACCCGGTCGCTACCGCTCCCGGTTCGGACAAATTTCTCAAACGTATTCACAAACGACCGAACCATACCGACGCCGTCCTCGATCTGCGGGTAATTGCCGTAATGCCGCCGCGAAGGTATCTCGGCTCCCGCTTTGATATAAATCTCGTCGCCGAGAAAGGCGAAGGTCACACCGAGAGTGCGGCGGAATTCTTTTTGAAGTTTTTCGACTTCCTTTATAGTCCGCCGGCAAAATTCGGGTGTCACGCGCTTTAGGCGCTCATCGGTGTTGTAGCGAGTCAGGGCGACCGGGACGACCGCTGTCGAGACAACCTTTGGATAATGGGCCGCGAGATCTCGAAGGGTTTTTTCGAGAATCGCCGCGTCGTTAATTTCGGGGCACAAAACGACCTGAGCATGCAGCTCTATATCGGCCGCCAGCAGACGTTCTAATTTGTCCGAAATATCCGCCCGCGATTCATCTACGCCGAGCAAATAGGCCCGAGTTTTGAGATCCGTCGCGTGTACCGAGACGTATTGGGGCGAGAGACGCTGTTCGATGATGCGTTTCATCTCGTCCTCTGTGATTGAGGAAAGCGTCGTGTAATTGCCGTAGAGAAACGAGAGACGGATATCTTCGTCACGAACAAAGAGCGATGGCCGCGCCGTTTCGGGATTGCCTTTGCAGAAACAAAAAATGCACTCGTTCGCACACTGACGCGGAACGATCTGCTCGAACATCAACCCAAAATCTTCGCCTTCGTCACGGTCAAACTCGATGTCATGCGTCTCACCATTCGTCTTCTTAACCTGAAACGTCAGCTCCGTCTCGCCCGCCGTTTGAAATCGAAAATCAAGATAGTCCCGCACCGGTCGCCCGTTGACACGGACAATCCGGTCATCTGGAATCAGCTCAAGCTCCTCGGCCAAACTCTCCGGCGTGACCTCGGTAATAATCACGCCCGGACGGCGAAGTTGGGTGATAGCTGGTGTGACCGCAAATTCGTACATACGCGAAATTACTTAGTGTATGTTTTCGCGTATTGGGTTGGCAAGCAGCGGTCAGAACCGGGAGCCGTAGCTACTGGGTTCCTACGGTGATAATCGATCATCGACAATTGAGAGAGGCCCGAGCGATCTGCCGTCGGGCCTCACGCCGCATAGGCGGGCCTATTTAATGATCGGACAAAGAACCCAGTCGCTACCGCTCCCGGTACTGACCCGGTTAACCCGCCGATGCCGATGCATTATCGAGCAAACTGTTGAGCGGCGTGTATTCGAGATTTTGCGAAGTCGCGACCGCCTCGTAAGTCAGCTTTCCGGCGTAGGTGTTTACGCCTTCATAAAGTCCGGCATCTTCGGCGATTGCGGTTTCAAATCCTTTGTTTGCCAGATCGAGCGCGTAGGGCAGCGTTGCGTTGGTCAATGCAAAGGTCGATGTTCTCGGCACGGCCCCTGGCATATTCGCGACACAATAATGCAGAACGCCTTCTTCGTAATATGTTGGATTTGAGTGGGTCGTGGCGTGTGTCGTCTCAAAACATCCGCCCTGATCGACGGCCACATCGACTAAAACCGCGCCTTGCGGAATCAAGTGGAGCATGTCGCGGGTGACCAGTTTCGGAGCGGCAGCCCCAACAACCAAAACCGCGCCGATAACCAGATCGGCGTGCGAGATCGCTTCTTCGATGGCGTATCGCGACGACGCGAGCGTCTGAACTTTTGACAAGAATATATCGTCCAGCTGACGAAGGCGGTCGAGATTGCGGTCGATGATTGTCACTTTTGCCCCCAGACCGACCGCCATTTTTGCGGCCTCTGTGCCGACGATACCGCCGCCGATGATAACGACATTTGCCGCCGGAACACCCGGAACGCCGCCGAGCAAAATGCCGCGTCCGCCATTCATCTTTTCAAGATACGTCGCCCCGACCTGCACCGACATGCGGCCCGCGACCTCGGACATTGGCGTCAAAAGCGGTAAACGACCGACGCTGTCCGTGATCGTCTCGTAGGCCACGCCGGTAACCTTGCGTTCGAGCATCTGTTTTGTCAATTCATATTCGGGCGCGAGATGCAGATAGGTGAAAAGCAGTTGATTTTCACGCATCCGAGGATATTCAGGCGCGACCGGTTCCTTGACCTTGACGATCATATCGCCCGTTTCCCAGATGTCGTCAGCCGTATCGAGCATCGCGGCCCCGGCTTTTACATACTGATCATCGTTAAAACCCGAACCCTCGCCCGCCGTTTTCTGAACAAAAACCTCGTGCCCCGCGTGTGCCAATGCCTGAACACCGGCCGGCGTCAGGCCGACGCGGTATTCGTTGTCTTTAATTTCTTTCGGTAATCCGATTTTCATTATCAAGCTCCTAAAACCAATTAATTATTAAAACTATTCGACCCATTATAATGCCATAAACGCATTAAAGAAAATCGACTGGAGCGGCGAGCATCCTGCTCGCCGCTCCCAGTCACATTGCCGCCATCACGGCCCGAATCTCGCCATAGCTGTAATCGTCGCCGAGATACTCTTTGACGGGCGAGAGTGCGCCGGTGTCTTTGAATTTGAGCACGGCTTGGAGAATCGGTTCGATCTTGTGATACGGGACGAAGGCCTCGATGCTGACCTGGCCGGTTGGAATAAATCGGCAAAGGTGGTTTTCGATGGTCGAGATTCCCAACTCACGAGCCTTCGCAATCTCCGGGATCGAACGGCCCGCGAGGAACATTTCAAGCGAAATATGATAGGTGTCACGACCGCTGGCATCGCGTTTTGTACGCGCCTTTCGTTCGCGTTTCTGGGATTTAAGGTCAATGCGAGAGCCGAGATTGTGCGTCGAGCAGTATTCTTTTACTTCGCGAATAAAATCGGCACCATACTTATCAAATTTGAGATCACCCACGCCCGAAATCCGCCGCATTTCAGATTCGTTTTGTGGCAGATAGGTCGCCATCTCGACTAATGTCGCATCCGAAAATACGACATACGGCGGCACATTTTCGCCCTTTGCAAAAGCGACGCGAACGGAGCGCAACTTGTCGAACAGCTCCTGAATATATGGATGAGCAACCTCGGAGACGAGCTTAGTTTTCTTCGGTTCCTTTAGGCTGACCCGCCTCAGCTCAACCGGGGCATTCGCTCTCAAGACGGGTTCGCTTTTCTCGGTTAGAAGGATTATGGGATACTGCCCGTCGGATTGTTTCAAATAGTCCTGAGCAATCAAATCTTTAAAATAGTCGAACCAATTGTTTTTGGAAATGTCGGCACCGACACCGTAGGTTTTTAGGTTCTTGTGCTCGTCGCGGATCTTTTCCGACTGAGAACCGCGAAGGAAATCGACCAGATAGCTCAGCCCGAAACGCTGGCCCGTCCGATAGACGGCGCTCAAGGCTTTTTGCGCGATGATCGTCCCGTCGAATCGCACGAAGATGGTCGTGCAGTTATCGCAATTACCGCAATCGGTCGTCATATCTTCGGAAAAATAGTTGAGCAGAAACCTCCGGCGGCAGGTTTTCAGATCGCCGAATTTGCCCATAGTGTCGAGCTTTCTCAACATGATCTCGGATTGCTTGGCGTTTCCCTCGACCTCCGCAAAACCTTTTAGCTTGATCACATCTGCCCAACTAAAAAACAGCAAAGCGTCGCTCTGCAAACCGTCGCGCCCGGCGCGGCCCGTTTCCTGGTAATAGCTCTCGACATTTTTTGGCAAATCCATGTGGACGACAAACCGGACGTTCGATTTGTCGATGCCCATACCAAACGCGATGGTCGCCACGATGATCTTTGTCTCGTCTCTTAGAAACGCATTCTGATGCTTGTCGCGCATCTGTTTGTCGAGACCGGCGTGGTATGACAACGCGCTAAACCCTTCGTCTCGAAGATCGGCTGCGAGCGAATCAACCGAACTGCGGCTGAGGCAGTAGATGATTCCGCTTTCATCCTTTCTTTTTTCGAGATAATCGAGCAGTTGGTCGTATGATTTGCGCTTTGGCTCAACGGAATAAAATATATTCGGCCGGTTAAAGCTCGAAATAAAACGCTCGGCATTATTGATATTCAGCCGCTCGATTATGTCCTTGCGAACCAGTTTATCGGCGGTCGCCGTCAAAGCGATAAGAGGAATTTGCGGAAACTCAGTCTTGAGCGCCGCCAGCCGCAAATATTCCGGCCGGAAATCGTGTCCCCAACTCGAGATACAATGCGCCTCGTCTATCGCAAACAAAGAAACATTGATGCCGCGAAGAAAATCGAGAAATAGATCACCGCTTTGTAATAGACGTTCGGGCGCAACATAAAGCAGCTTCAATTTGCCGCTCCGAACATCGCGGAAAACTTCAACCTGCTGGGCTGCCGTCTGCGTCGAATTCAAAAACGCCGCCTCGACGCCGTTATTGCGCAAAGCGTCGACCTGGTCCTTCATCAACGCGATCAACGGCGAAATCACAACCGTCAACCCGTCCAGCATCAGCGCCGGTATCTGATAACAAAGCGATTTCCCGCCGCCCGTCGGCATCAGCACGACGCAGTCCTTCTTCTCGAGAACAGCCGTGATCGCCTGTTCCTGATTCATTCGAAACGAATCGAAGCCAAAGCGGTGTTGGAGGATTTCACGTGCTTTCTCGATGCTCATCTTATTCTTGGAAATTGAATTTTTCAGACTATGGAATCTTCGCGTTTTCTAAAGACGCCGAAATCCTCCGCACTAGCTCGGCTTTTTGAACGATTCTATATCCGTTGATGCGAAATCTCAACCTTTTTCGCCTAAACGAGCGAACGAACGAAACCCCAGAAACCAATTTACGAATGTGAGAGAATTGACGCAGCACTATATTGCTGCGTTAAAATAGCTGCATAGGGAGAATGCTTATGAGCGTTAGTACGATAGAGAGCGAATTATTAAAAATGACAGATCCCGAAAGGCAACGCGTCATCAATGTGGCCACCAGACTAATGTCCGGCAAAAAAACTAAAATTTCAAGATCGACTCTGGAAGAAAACCGCGCTCGGATGAGGAAGTCCGCCGAATTAATGCTGGAGCATTATCTGAACGATAAAGAGTTGACGATTTGGACCGCATTGGACGGCGAGGATTTTCTCAGTGCTTACAGGAGAAGTTTGGTTTCTGAATCTAGACCCGACCGTCGGAGCGGAAATCAAAAAGAAACGGCCGGCGGTCATTGTAAGCGATGACGATCTTGGAATTCTGCCCTTGAAGATCATAGTCCCAATCACTGACTGGAAAGATTATTATTCCAAAGCGATCTGGATGACGAAAATTGTTCCGGCCAATTTGAATGGCCTAACGAAACCCTCAGCCGCAGACGCTTTCCAGATTAGGTCGGTTTCCTATCAGAGATTCTTGCGGCGGTTAGGTCGACTTTCGAACTCTGAAGTAGAAGATGTCATGGCTTCGCTGACATTGTTGTTGAAGATTGGGTGACATTACGGAGATAGTCACTTTTCTTGTTGCGCTAACAATCTGGCAAGCTCCCTCTTTAGTAGTTTCCCAGTCGGGCCTTTTGGAATTTCGTCGAGAAAATCAACGGTTTTTGGGCATTTGAAATCAGCCAAATGTTCGCGGCAAAATTCCATAATGTTGTCCTCGGTCGCGGTTTCGCCTTCTTTCAAAACCACAAACGCCGCGACCTCTTCGCCGTAGAGATCGTCCGGGATGCCGATGGCGGCCGCTGAGGCGATGGATGGATGGGTGTACAGCAGGTCGTCTATCTCGCGCGGGTAGATGTTTTCGCCGCCGCGGATTATCATGTCGGATTTGCGGTCCGCGATGTAGAAAAATCCGTCGGCGTCGCGATAGCCGATGTCGCCGGTGTGAAACCAGCCGTTTGCAAACGCCTTGGCGGTCGCTTCTTCGTTTTTGAAGTAGCCCTTTAGGATATTTTCACCGCGAAGGACTATTTCGCCGAGTTCGCCATCCGGAACCTCTTGATCTTCTTCATCAAAGATAGCCATTTCATTGCCGATCGGCTGCCCGCACGAGCCGGGACGGCGGTTTTCGTTTGGCGGGTTAAACGTCGAGCGGCAGGTTGATTCGGATAGGCCATAGCCTTCGATTACGAGGCAGCCAAAGGTTTCTTCGAAACGCTTTAGAACCTCGGCTGGCACCGGCGCCGAGCCGCACATGGCGAATCGAAGCGAGGAAGATAAGGGCGGGTCAGAACCGGGAGCGGTAGCGACCGGGTTCCTATTCCCGGCGGCACGGAAC
>JANPCJ010000217.1:0-34299 GCA_031430895.1 Chloracidobacterium sp.
CACCGCGATAGTGCCGGTCGGCGTTCCCGCTCCCGGCGGAACGGGTGCGACCGTGACCACGACCGTGTAGTTTTGTCCGAAAACAGAAGGATCGGGATTATCGGATGTGATAACGGTCGTCGTGTTCGCCTTGATGACCGACAGCGTAAAGCTGGCGGGCGTCGTCGCTCCGCAATTGTCGGTCGCCGTAACCGTGATCGTATGATTGCCCACCGGCTGTGCTCCCGTAAACGTCACCGCTCCCGTCATCTGATTTACCGACGAGCCGCCAGTGTACGTTCCCACATTGAGCGAGTACGATACGATGCCGCCGTTGTCCGCCGGCACCGCCGCCGGATTGACCGTCGTTCCGCTGCCAAACACGATGGCGGGCGGGTTGGTGTATGAGAGCGTCGGCGGCGTGTTTGGGTTTACCGTAACATTCAACGTCGCCATCGCCGTCAACCCGCCGCCGTCCGTCGCAACAAGCGTAAAGCTGGCGTTCGTCGCCGTACAGCTTGCCATGATGTTCGCCGTTACCGTGCCGTTTGTGTTCAAGATATTCGACACCGTCACGCCGTTTGAAGGATTGGTGCTCGTCACCGTTACCGTCACACCGCCATTGCCACTCTCGGCATCGGTCACGTTAGCAATAGTCGAATTCGAAACCGGCGATCCCTGCCGCCGCGTGTTCGCGACAGCCATGATCGTCGGCGGGGTGTTGGTTAAAAGCGTCGCGGTCGCCGTGTTGCCGGTTCCGCCGTTGGTTGATGTTACGTTGCCCGATACGTTTACAAACGGGCCTTGAGCATTAGGCGTGACATTGACAGCGACCGTACACGGCGTTCCTATCGCGACGGTTGCACCCGCGAGTCTGACGCCGGGGTCGCCCGCCGCCAAAGCGCCGCCCGTGTCATCCGTCAGCACACCGGCACCGCAGTTTGTCAGCACCGGAGTCGGCGGATTTGCGACCACCAGATTCGGAGCACCCGGGAAGGTGTCCGTAAAGCCGACGCCGGTGAGGGCCACCGTGTTCGCCGCCGGATTGGTTATCGTAAAGGTCAGCGTTGAAGTGCTGCCGACCGGCGTCGTCGAAGGATTAAACACCTTGGAGATGCCGGGCGGTGCCACCACGGTATGCGGTTCGGTGTCGAAGCTGCCGCTGAAGTTCGCATCGCCGGCATAGGTCGCCGTCAGGGTGCGGCTGCCGGGCGTCGTCAGGGCGAGAACGCACGAGCCTGCCGCAACCGTGCCCATGCAGGAATCAATACCATCGCTGACCGTAACATTGCCGGTCGGCGTACCCACGCCCGGAGGCGTCGCGACAACGGTAAACATGACCGTCACGTTCTGGCCGACGGCGGAGGAATCCGGCGTGTCGCTTGTAATGGTGGTCATCGTGGCCGCCATATTGACCGTGTGGGCCTCGGTGTCAGAGCTTCCGTTATAGCTCGTGTCGCCCGCGTAGGTTGCTGTCAGAGTTCGATTGCCAACTGCCGTCAACGCCAGCGAGCAAGTGCCCGCCGCAACCGTACCCGTGCAGGTTTCAACCCCGCCCGAAACGGTGATAACAACATTCCCGGTCGGCGTTCCGGCACCCGGAGCATTGGCCGTTACCGTAAAGTTGACCATAATCGTCTGGCCGAAAGCCGATGGATCGGCATTATCACTGGTTATGGTTGTCGTTGTATCGGCTTTGTTGACCTGATGAAGCTCGGTGTCGCTGCTGCCGATAAAGAATGTGTCGCCAGCGTACATCGCCGTCAATGTACGAAGGCCGACTGCCGTCAAGGCCAATGTGCATGTTCCGGCTGCGACGGTTCCCGTGCATGTCTCTGCTCCGCCGCTGACGGTGATAACGACATTGCCCGAAGGCACGCCCATTCCCGGAGCTTGCGGCACGACCGTAAAGTTGACCACGACGTTGCCGCCAGAGACTGAAGGATCGGGCAGATCGGATGTGATCGTGGTTACGGTATTGGCCTGATTCACCGTAATGTTTGCCGTAATCACGGTGCCGCCGAGGCCCGGGTCCGTATTGCTCGTCGATGCCTGAATGTCGAAAGTCGCCGTGCCGATAAAGCCAAGATTCGGCGTAAACTTCAATCCCATCCCGCCCTGCAATACCGTTATAAACGAAGGCGCCGGAACCACGGTCATGCCGTTGTTCAGAAAGAGAGTGCCGCCGACGATGTTTGTGATCTTAAAGTGGGTTACTTCCGCCCCGTCGGCGGCGTTTGGCGTAATAACCAGCCCCGATGTCGTCTGCGCTCCGTGGACCGTCGTCGCGTTTGTCACCGACGGTGTTAGAGCCACGCCCATGATCGCGGTCGTAATCGTCACGCTGTTGTCCGACGTATCGAGCTCTCCCGTTGGCGGCGCAATTGCGACCGTCGCCGTGTTGTTCACCGACAGCGGCGAATTCTGCGCGATCGTGACCGGTATCGTTATCGTCGGATAAGACAAACCGCTTGCCAGCGCATCCATGCGTGTGCACGTAACAGTCTGAGCGCTCGTCATGCAGATCCAGCCCGTCGCGGCCACAACCGTGCCCGGCGTCACGCCCGTAGGCAGCGTATCGGAAACGGTCACAGTGCCGCTCGTCGGCTCCGGCCCATCGTTTGTCACCGTGACCGTATAACTCTCACTCGCCCCCTGCTCAAACGTCCCCACCGCCGCCTTCGCGATCCGCAAATCCGCCGGCTTACACTTGCCGCCCGAATCGGCGTCGTTTATGGCGTCGATCTCCGCTGGCATAAGGACGCGGTTGAAAATCTCAACCTCGTCGATACGGCCGTTAAAGCTGAAGGCACCCAACTGGGAGGCTCCGATCCTTAGCGGGCGAATGTTGACCGGGATCGGACCCGTGGGTCCGGTCTGTGTAACCGGTACCGAGGCGCCGTTTATGTAAATAATGATACTCGTACCGTTATAGGTCGCGGCCACGTGGGTGAATGTGCCCGCAGGTGCGACCACGGCGTTCGTAGTCGCACTCGTGGCTCCCACAATCAGGCGTATCTGACCGTTCACATAGTCGAACAAGTAACCATCGGTCGCGCTCGATGTGATCTTATCGACGATTCGCGGCGTTTGATTAAGAACCGCCGGATTGATCCACGCATCTATCGTCAGTGCCGTAGTCAGATCGAGACTGTTTGAATCGAGAGCCTCGACATAGTCGCCCGTGCCGTCGAGACTGAATCCCTGCCCGACCTTACCAACCGCGTAGCCGGCATTGCCGTTTAGCATGCCGTCATTGCCGCCCGCGATATCTCGCGTCGTATTGTCGCCCGTGTACCAGGCGACCATATTCGCGGGTGGCGGGGCGCAAGTTGAGAGCGTCGCCGAGGCGGGGGCGCTGCTGCCGCCGTTGCCCGAATTGACCGTCACCGTATTGATCCCGGACATCGTCGCCTCGACATTGATCCCGACCTGGCAGGAGGCTCCGGGAGTAGCGATCGCTCCGCCGCTGAGCATTATCGAGCCCGTCGTGGGAGCCGAAAACGATCCGCTGCATGTATTGGATGGCTGGGCCAAAGCGGAAACAACCATACCAGCCGGGAAAGTGTCCGTAAATCCGAGACCCGTCAGCCCGACCGAATTTGTGCCCGGATTGGTGATCGTAATCGTCAGCCGAGAAATCTGGCCCGGGTTGACATTGGTCGGTGAGAACGCCTTCGTCACAACCGGCGGTACGGCGACCGTTAATGTGAACTGCCTAGTCGTCTGAGTGCAATTGTCGGAAAAAGTGACCGTCACCGTATAGGCACCATTAGGGGTTGCACCGCTTATCGACACGACGCCGGTCGTGGCGTCAACGGTTAGGGTGCCACTATAGCCGGGAGCCGCGACCGCAGCGCTGACAATCCCGATGTTGTCAGCGGGCGCAGCGGTAGGGCCGACCGTCGTGCTCCCACCGGGCAAAACAGTGGTATTCGCGTATGTTCCGACTGTCGGCGGAGTGTTGAGCGACACCCCGACAGTTAACACTGCCTGGTTGAACGCTCCGTTGGCATCGGTTACGCGTAACGTAAAGGCGGCGTTAGTTGCCGTACAGGACGCAACGACATCGGCAGTTACGACACCCGCGGCGCTGACGGCGATGTTCGAGACGGTGACACCATCCATGGTCGCCGAAGCGCTGGCGTTGACCGTAACAACCAACGTGTTGACAGCCTGGTCGGCGTCGTTGACGGCGGCGATTTGCGAGTTTGAAACCGGGCTGCCCTGTTGACGGATTACGCCGCTCACCGCCGTGATGGTCGGCGGGTTGTTGACGGTTTGAGAAACTCCGGTGGATACACTTCCGATAAAATTCGCATCGCTGCCGTAGGTTGCAGTCAAAGTCCGGGAGCCGCTGGTTGTCAAAGTGATCATACAACTTCCCGCCGCCACAGTTCCCATACAACTGTTAACGCCATCCGATACGGTAATTGTGCCGGTCGGCGTTCCCGCGCCGGGAGAAGTTACCGCAACCGAATAGGTTACTGTAACCGCCGTATTAACACTCGACGGGTTCGGCGTGTTGGAATTTATGGTCGTCGTCGTGTTGGCTTTGTTGACAAGATGACCGGCAGTCAAATTCGGACTTGCATTGAAATTCGTATCGCCGCCGTAAGCGAAAGTCACGGTTTTTACGCCCGCAGATGTGCTGGTCAAATTACAACTCATCGCCGGTAAAGTCGCCGAACACATTCCGCCCGTGCCGTCGGTAACTGTAACCGTTCCGGTCGGCGTTCCCGCTCCCGGAGCGACGACGCTTAAAGTAAAACCGGCTGTATATGACTGTCCGACAACCGACGGGTCGGGCGAATCCGTCGCACCGCTCAATTGCGTATTTGCCACACCGATTGTAATATTTGCCGTTGCCGTGCCGCTGTCAACTGCGGCATTTGCCGAACCTGCTCCGACACTTGTGCCGGTAAAGGTTGCGGTTGCCGTGCCGCTGGCTTGAATCGTGGTTTGGGCGGCGGAAAGTGTGCCGCGCACGGCGGTGTTAAATGTAATCGGAACTCCGATTAAAGCATCGAGATTGCTTGCCGCAATCGCGGTTCCCGCCGAATTGGTTAAGAAACTAGCCGTCAGCGTCGAGGTTTGACCGACGACAATCGAGCTTGGACTGGCGGTATGTGTAAAACGCAGCCACGGGTTGAAATCAACCGTTCCTGTGCCGCCTGCTATCACACCCGCCGTATCGCACGGCGCGGCACCCGGTCCGGTATTGCATCCCCACCAGTTGTTCTGGACATTCGCTGCCCCAGCATCAACGGCTAAACCTCTAAATCCGCCGCCCGTATTTCCCGCGATGCGCGAAAAACTCATGTTAAGAACATTTGCCGTCGTCGCACTGCCGAGATATATCGCTCCGCCCGTTGTGGTTGCCGAATTGCCGGTGAACGTAGCTTCGCTGATGATGGTCGTGCCGTTGGTATGATTGATCCAAATTCCGCCGCCGAATCTGCCTGACGAGTTATTGCTGATGGTCGTCGGTGCGTTAAAGTCTATCGGCTGGGTTGAAAGCATCCCGCCGCCGTCGCCCGGCGCCGTATTGCCGAAAATGGTCGAGCCGGTCAGAAACGATTTGCCCGCCGATGCGCTCGCCAGATTAAAGGCGTAAATTCCGCCGCCCTCGCCAAGATTACTTGATTCAACTACATTGTTGTTTGAGATGACCGTATTTGTCAGCCGGAAAGTTGCTGCAAATCCGATAAACAGCCCGCCGCCTTTAGGCGGAGCAGCACCCGCGCGGTCGGGATCATTGTTGGAAATGTCCGAGCCGGTTAGTGCAATGAATGAACTTCCCGCTGCCGTAGTTGCGGCAATACCGCCGCCGTCGCCGTCCGTTGTACTGTTATCCGTAACTATCAAATTTGAAATCGTCAGCGTTCCTGTTCCCGAGCCTTCCCAGTCAAAACCACCGCCAAATCCAACACCCGAAACGAACGTACTCTGATTGCGTCCGAACCGAACCGTAAAGCCAGTAAGGCTTGTAGCAAACGGAGACGTGAATTGAGGATTTATCGATAACACCTTATCAATACCGTTCGCAGTGGTTGTGCCCGCTTGGATAATAGTGTTAGCGGAGCCATTTCCTGTGATGGTTAACGCTTCCCGAATGTCCAGATCGCCGGTGGCGGCAAGATCTTCATTTATACCGGCAATCGTTAAGGTGAACGTACCAGACGGAACCGTAATCATATCCGCGCCTGCCGCGCCGTTTGCGGCGACAACCGCTTCGCGCAGAGAGCAATCGGCATTACAAGTGCCGTCGTTTGTGTCGGCAGTTTTGGAAACGACAAAAGTCACACTCGGAGCAGCTATCACGCTTCTCGGTTCGAGACTGCCTTTGCTGAAAAAGACAAATCCCTGTTGTCCCATGACGTTCAGACGCATCGGCAAAATCGCCGCCGGAGATGCATTGAAATCCACATTTTGAAATTTCGTTTCGCCCGTGAACGAAGTTCTGTTTTTACCGGTATTTGGTTCTTTGAAAAGAATCTGGACGCGGTTGTTGTTCACATCCGTAACCAGCAAATCATCGGTTTCATTGCCCGTGATAGATGCTTTTTGCAATGTCCGCGCCGAATTTCCGCCCACAGAATAAACTCCGAGCTGATGCGATTCGGCAACCGTCCAATCATTCGACAGATTGTTTGCCGACTTGCTGACAGGTATTTCGCGCCCGCGTCCACCGTTTTGTCTCCACCCGGCGACAACTTCTCCGGTCGTGAAGGGTCGCGTATCGAGTGTGCCGCGCGTCAAAAGCGAAACCTTTCCGCCTTCGGATAAAACGGCGATCTCGGCTCGTGCCTCGCGGTCGCGGATAAATTCGCCGACGGCTATATCAACGGCTCTGAACGGCAGGTCGATTGTACTAATCGAAGTATTCTGATTTCCGATGCGGCGCATCGTAAAAATTTCGCCGCCCACCACACCGAAAACATCTTTGCCCTGCGCCGCGCCGCCGGGACTTGCCAAAATCAGCGAATTGACTTCGCCATTGATTGAAAATCTGCGCGGCGTAGTTTTTGCTAATTCGGCTGTTCCGTCAAAAACCGAAACGGTCGAAGATTTTCCGGTTCTCGATGCGACAACCAAACCCGCATACAATTTGGAAGCGTCGAAACTGTCCGCAGCGAGTGCGGTAATTTCACTGTCAAGTGTGATTTCTCTCGCCGTATTAAACCCACCTCTGCCGTCCGAACTCATTATGTAAATCGAACCGCCGCCGCGCGAGGCGAAAACCAGATCAAGCGCGGAATCGGGCGAAAACTTGCCCGTGAATATAAAATCAGGTGCGGTCGGCACATCCAAAACAAGGGCGTCTTTTTCAAACGCGGCGGGAAAAATACCGCGTTTCAAATCCGCCAAAACCTGCTCGTTCTGCGGCTCAAAAGCCTCACGGCTGGCTCGGTGCAGGGCAATCAACCCGCCGCCGTCAGCATTTCGAAAACCGCTGATCAGATCGGCGTAACCGTCCGCATTGATGTCCGCCGAAACCTGCGAAGTCGGTTCCGCCCGATTGCCTTGCAGTGCCGAAATCGCCGAATCGCTCCCGTAAAATTTCGTATCGAGCGATTTTCCCGGTTCTAATTTAAGCCACACAGACGCTCTTTCTCCCACGTTGACCGCCGGTTTGACCGACCGCACGGCGACGGTCTTGAACGTCGCCAAAATCGTTGAAGCAAGATTGGAAACCTGTGTGCTGGCTTGTGTGACCGCTCCGAACTTCACGGCCGCGATGGCGGCACAGATCGCGACTAGAGATACAACGACAAGACGGGTGCTCCTTCGTGACAACATAAATTTCACCTCGGGCAGAATGGCTAACCTAATTAATTGTGTACGGAAATTGGACACTTGAAGTGTATTCCAGTATTACGGATTGGTCAACCAATTTTCACGTCCTGAGTCCCGCGTTTTCGCGTTCTGATTCCCATCTTTCGCGTTTTGAGTCCCGCCTTTCACGTTTTGAGTCCCGCCTTTAGGCGGCTTCCGCGCCGGCAAAGAGGCCGCCTGAAGGCGGGACTCAAAACGTGCGTCGCCGCGCAATTGCAGTACGCCGCCGAAGAAGCCGCCTAAAGGCGGGACTCAGAACGCTGGGACTCAGAACGCTGGGACTCGGAACGGCGGGACTCAGAACGGTCGAGTTCGCCCAATTCGGCAATCTTGAGCATTAGGTGATCGGCGATTTCTTTGTGCGTTCGGATGCGGTCGCTCTTTTCGTAGAACGGCGTGAGATCGATGGGCTCGCCAAACCAGATGCGTACCTTTGGGCCGCCGATCCAGTTGCCGAGGATTTGGCGCGGCAGATCGTTGCTCAGACCGGCAATAAAGACGGGAATGACCTGTGGGCGGGCGGCATAAATGACCTTGCCGATGCCGGGTTGGGCGCGGAGCATGTCGTACGGGCCGCCTTCGAAATTGCGTTTGCCTTCCGGGTGAAAGCCGATGACGTGTCCGTGCCCTTCCGTGCAAAGCTGGACGAGCCGTCGCATCGAGTATTTGTCGAACTCACGCTTACTCACTTCCCTGTCCTCGCGGAAAAACGGCGGGTACATCGAGAACCAGCCCATTACAAAATTAACAAGCCAGCCAACCGGATTGTCGTAAAAAAACTTCCCCCGGACCGGAAAGAATAACTTCACGGGCCGCTTGACGCGGCGGAAAATGACGCTCGACACCGTGTAGAGGTCAAAGAACGAACGATGATTGGCAACCAGCACCAGCGGTTTTTCAACTAAAGACCGTTCGACGTTCTCGATGCCAAAGACATTCATCAGATTGTACGTGGCGAGATATATCCACAGCGAGCCGAGATGCCGCTGACCAAATGTCATCAGGCGTTTGAGCCAGCCGAGATTCATCCGGTGCGTCAGAGCAAACCCGGCACGTTCGACCGGGCCGAGAACGACAAGCTCAGCCGTCGCGGGGACGAGCGGTTCGCTGATCGATAGATTGTCCTCGGATTTTTGGAGTTGGGACATACGTGAAATATTAATTTTAGCACCGCGCGACACGACCGTAAATTGATAGACACCGGATACGCGATTCTTATATGATGGAAAAGATTTCATTTCGCGGTCAATTGAAAAAAGTTAGCATCGGACAGTCGGAAGGCGGGTTTACCCCCGCTCTTTTCCCGGCAACACTCGCGCACTAATCCCAATAGGAGTTTATTGATGTACACAAATCGGATATTCCCGGCATTTTTTATTTTCACGGCACTAATTGCATCGGCGACGGCCGCGATTGCTCTTCCCATGTCACAGGACGATATTTGGACAAGGATCGACAAGACGCAGATGCGGGCACCGGGAATCGACGCCGTCAGTCTTCCAGTGGCGTACGAGACGTTTGCCCTGAACGAATCGGCCCTCACGCTGGTTCTCGGCCGGGCACCAGAAGAAAATACGACCGCTCAGGACACGATTCTAACTTTGCCAATGCCGGACGGCTCGTATCAACGGTTTCGCATCGAACATTCGCTCGTCGTCGAACCGGGTTTGCTGGTCAAATACCCCGAACTCGGCGCGACCTATCGCGGATATGGAATTGACGACCGAACGGCCAGCGCCCGATTCGATTTCCTGCCGAGCGGGTTTCATTCGATGATCTTGTCCAGTCAGGGAACGGTGATCGTCGATCCGTATCCGCTCGGCGAAGCAGGAACATATATCAGCTATTTCAAGCGTGACAAGACCCGAACGAGCGATTTTTCATGCCAGGTCGGCGGAAGCCTCGATTCCGTTATCCAACCGAAAGACCCCGGCAAGATCGATTTTCTAAGAGATGCCGTGGCCCCGGAAGTCACTTCCGGCACCCAGCTTCGCACCTACCGCCTCGCTCTCGCGGCGACAAACGAATACGCGACAAGGGTCGGCACAAATACGATTGCCGGGACGCTTGCCGCCGAAGTTTTGATCGTAAATCGCGTGAACGGCGTTTATGAGCGCGATCTCGCCATTCACATGAACATCGTAGCGAACAACAATCTAATCACATTCGCGGGCGATAACATGGGCTGCGGCTCACCGGCTGTGGCTTGTACGAACGCCAACGATCCGTTTACGAACGACAACGGCCCGGCGATGCTCAATCAGAATCAGACGTCCATCGACGGCGCCCTCGGCACGGCGAATTACGACATCGGTCACGTTTTCAGCACTGGCGGCGGCGGCGTGGCCTTTCTCGGCGTCCCATGCGGCGGCAACAAGGCGGGCGGCGTCACGGGTCTGCCAACACCGCTCGGCGATCCGTTTGCAATTGATTTTGTCGCCCACGAAATGGGCCACCAATTCGGAGCCCAGCATACTTTTAACGGCACCTCAAGCGGCTGCGGCGGCGGTAATCGCTCGACGGGCTCGGCATATGAGCCGGGCAGCGGCATAACCATCATGGCCTACGCCGGCATCTGCGGGGCGCAAAATCTGGCCGCCAACAGCATCGACACTTTTCACGTTCGGAGTATCGAGGCGATCGTTCAGTTCAGCCAGATTGGCGGCGGCAATGTGTGCGCGGTGACGACCGCGAGCGGCAATACGCCACCGGCGGTGACGGGGCCGGGCAATTTCACGATTCCGAAGTTTACGCCCTTTGCCCTGACGGCGACGGCGTTCGACGCGAATGGCGACACGGTCACGTACGATTGGCAGGAATACGATCTAGGCGGTTCGACGACGGCAGTCCCGAATTCCGACGGGGACGGCACTGCGCGACCCATCTTCCGGCCGTTTGCGCCGACCACGAGCGGGACGCGGACCTTTCCGCGCCTCGTTCACATTCTCAATACGGCAAGTGTGCCGCCGAATACGACCGGTGGTTTTCTCACCGGGGAACTATTGCCGGCGATCGGCCGCACGATGATTTTCCAGGTCATCGCCCGAGACAACCGAGCCAACGCAGGCGGCGTCAATACCGCAGCCGCGACAGTCACGGTTGACGTCGACAGCGGCCCGTTTTTGGTCACCAGCCCAAGCACCCCGGTTACCTACCTGGGAAACTCTGCACAAAATATCACGTGGAGCGTAAACGGCACTTCCGGCAGCCCTGTCAATGCGGCCAGCGTCAGGATAACGATGTCAACGGACGGCGGCAACACCTTTCCGATCATCCTCGCCGCAAATACCGCAAACGACGGCACGCATATATTGCGAATCCCGGTCGGCGACACGACGACGGCAAGGATCAAGGTCGAGGCCATCAGCAACATCTTCTTTGACATCTCGGACGCTAATTTTACAATTGCGGGCGTCGCCCCACCGCCAAAATCGCGGGCCGATTTTGACGGCGATGGCAGATCGGACCTTTCCGTGTTTCGCCCGTCCGAGGGCAACTGGTACCAAAACCGCTCGACTGCCGGGATGACGGCGGCTCAATGGGGCCTCACCGGCGACGTCCCGGTTCCCGGCGACTACGATAATGACGCGAGGACAGACCTCGCCGTTTTCCGTGCGAACGATTCGGGAAACCCCGATTTCTACGTTCTAAACAGCGCGACAAATACGATTACTTACGCGTTTTGGGGATTTGGCGGCGATATTCCGGTCAGCGGCGATTATGACGGCGACGGTCGGTCGGACTTCGCGATCTTCCGGCCATCGAGCGCGACTTGGTATGTTTTGCGAAGCACCGGCGGCTTCACCGCGACGCCGTTTGGACTCGCCACCGACCTGCCTCTGACGGGCGATTTTGACGGCGACGCAAAGTCGGACATAGGCTATTTCCGGCCGAGCAACGGCACGTATCGTGTTCGACCGTCAGGCGGTGGTTCTGATGTGGGCACTCCGCTCGGCCAACCGGGCGATATGCCGGTCCCGGCCGATTACAATGGCGACAACATCGACGATTACGCAGTTTTCCGGCCATCGAACGGCACGTGGTACATCATCGACCCGGTCGCGGGCCAGCTCCTGACGACCCAATTCGGCCAGAGCGGCGACGTTCCCGTCCCCGGCGATTACGATGGCGACGGCCGCAACGACATCGCCGTCTATCGGGCCGGCATCTGGTATCTCAACCGCTCAAGTTCGGGATTTCTCGGATTTCAGTACGGCATTGCGTCCGATATTCCGATTTTGAAGAAGTATATTCCGTAGGAACAAGACGTTCGTCATAGGTCGATATTAACCGAAATCACTCGATAGTAAAATACTTAGCTTCCGGATGATGTGCAATAATCGCGGACGTAGATTGTTCCGGGTCAAGTTGAAATTCCTCGGTCAATTCAACGTCGATCCGCTCAGGCATTAGCAGTTCAAATATCTTCGACTGGTCATCCAGATTCGGACACGCCGGATATCCGAAGCTGTAACGAGATCCCTGATAGCCTTGGTGAAATAGTTTTGCCATCTCCGGCGCGTCATTCCCGGCAATACCTAGTTCCTCACGAATCCGCTTGTGCCACATCTCGGCGAGGGCTTCGGCCGATTCAACAGACAACCCGTGAAACAATAGATAATCGGTGTAGCTGTCCGCTTTGAATAGCTTTGCCGAATGCTGGCTTGCTTTCCGGCCCATCGTGACGAGTTGAAAAGCCACGACATCCATCCGGTCAGTACCGCCTGCGTAAGCGGGCGGCACGGCGCCTGCCGGGAAATCAACATTTGGGGTCGCCAAGTCTCGACCACCCGCTAACGAAGGCGGTTCTGCCTTATTGAAGTAGTCCGCCAAACACAAATTCTTACTGCCCCTCTGCTCTATCGCCTGGCGCGGAAAGATAAATCTGAGACGCTCGGTTTTCTCGTCGTCCTGATAAATTATCAGATCGTTACCCCTCGATTGGCACGGGAAATAGCCGTAAACGAGTTTCGCTTCGAGCAGCTTTTCCCGGATGGCCTGCGTCTTGATCGCCGCAAACTTCGGGTAAACCGTTTGGTTTAAAACCTCTTCGTATTCCTCTTTTGATTTGCGGCCCTGTTTGTATTGCCATTGGCCCTTGAACAATGCGGTTTCGTTAATATAATCGAAAACCTTTGTCAGATCGGTGATTTCGACGACCTTCGAGCCGTAAAACGGAGCTTTGGGGATTTCGATAAGCGGGGATATATCCGAGCGAGTAGTATGCGTTGTATCACCTGCGGGTCTAGTCGAAACTCGGGCGGCGGCTTTGCCCAGCTTTGCATCTTCGCCAACAAGATCCTCTTCATCAGTGATCGTTTGAACCTTGTCAGGCACACTCCCTACCGGTCGTGTTTCCGCCTTGGCTCCCACAACTCTCTTAGATTTCTCTGCGGCCTCTGCGATCTCTGGGTTAAAATTCGGTTTCGTTAACTCGTCCATCGCATGCAACCCGTCAAACGCGTCTCTCGCGTAAAACAGTTTGCCGTTGTACAGCGGGATAAGATCCGCGTCAACATAGCGTCGATTCAGGGCCGCGCCGCCGAGGATGACCGGAACCTTTATCCCGCGCTCGTTCATCAATTCCAGATTGTCCCGCATGACGAGCGTCGATTTTACGAGCAAACCGCTCATGCCGATTGCGTCGGCCTTAGTCTCGTCCCACGAACGCAGAATATCGTCAATTGGCTGTTTGATACCGAGATTGACGACCTTGTAGCCGTTGTTGGTCAGGATAATATCGACCAGGTTTTTGCCGATGTCGTGGACATCGCCCTTTACCGTCGCGAGCACGAGAACGCCCTTGTTCGATCCCTCGACCTTTTCCATAAACGGTTCGAGGAACTTGACAGCCGCCTTCATCGACTCCGCCGACTGAAGCACAAATGGCAGCTGCATCTGCCCGCTGCCGAACAGCTCGCCAACCGTTTTCATACCATCGAGCAAAAGATCATTAATGATCTCAAGCGGCGGATACGTCTCTAACGCGAGCTTGAGCGAATCCTCCAGCCCGATGCGTTCACCATCGATGATGTGATGCTTTAGCTTCTCTTCTATCGGCAGATTCGAGATGTCCGGCTTTATCGACTGGGCCGATTTGCCCTGAAACATATTCGAAAAATCGCCAAGCGGATCATACGTGCAGATATCGCCATCGAATTTCCGGCGGTCATAGATCAGATCGCGTGCCGTCTCGATTTCCAATTCGCTAAACCGCATCAGCGGCAGTATTTTCGAAGCGTTGACGATTGCCGAATTCATCCCCGCATCGACACAGTCGTGCAAAAATACCGAATTGAGAACGACGCGAGCCGCCGGATTGAGGCCGAACGAGATATTCGAAACGCCGAGGATAATATTCGCGTCGGGCATTTCCTCGCGAATCTGACGAATCGCGTTGATCGTCTCGACCGCGTTCTTTCGGTCTTCCTCGATACCTGTCGAGATCGGCAGCGCGAGTGGATCAAAGAAAATATCGTGCCCCGGAATGCTGTTTCCGACCGTTTGTTTGTACGCACGTCGGGCGATCCGAATCTTGTCCACAGCCGAGCGCGCCATGCCGTCTTCGTCGATCAAACCAATGACAACACCGGCTCCAAAGCGTTTTGCAAGATCGAGAACTTTTAAGAAACGCTCTTCGCCATCCTCGTAATTTGTTGAGTTCAGGAGAGATTTGCCGCCCGCGTGTTCGAGGCCCGCCTCCATCTTTTCCCACTCGGTCGAGTCGAACATGAGCGGTATTTTCACCGCCGTCGCGAGCCTCGACGCAAGCTCGTGCATATCCGCGACACCATCGCGGCCGACAAAATCGACGTTGACATCGAGAATATGGGCGCCTTCCTTTTCCTGTGACTTTGCGAGATTGACCAAACCGTCCCAATCCTCCGCGTCAAGCAGATCGCGCATCTTCTTGGACCCGGAAGCATTCACCCGCTCACCCACGATCAAAAACGAAGCGTCCTGTGTGTAAGGCTGTTGAAAATATATAGATGACGCCGATGGGGCGAGGTTCGCGTTTCTCTGCTTTGGCGAAATACCGCTCAAACGCTTGATTACCTGTCGCAAATGTTCCGGCGATGTGCCGCAACATCCCCCGACAATATTAGCCCCAAAATCTTTTGCAAAATGCTCAACCTGAGCCGCAAAACTCTCCGGCGTTTCATCGTAATGCTGCTTACCGTCCTTCACCTCAGGCAAACCTGCATTTGGCAACACGCTGACCGGGATCGGCGAATTTTCGCACAGGTAACGAAAACTATCGGTCATATGCTTCGGCCCGGTTCCGCAGTTCATGCCGATGACATTGATGGGGAAAGGTTCAAGTGCGGTCAAAGCCGCTCCGATTTCAGTTCCGTTCAGCATCGTGCCAAAAATCTCGATCGTGACCGACGCGATAACAGGTATTTTGATTTTTTGCTTTTCAAAAAACTCAAATATCACCGACAACGCCGCCTTTGTTTGCAGCAGGTCCTGACACGTTTCGATAATAAACAGATCGCTACCGCCGTCATATAGACCGCGAATCTGTTCGCGATACGCATCTTTCAGATCGTTGTAGGTAATGTGTCCAAGCGTCGGCAGCTTAGTGCCCGGACCAATTGAACCCGCGACAAAACGCGGCTTGTCGTAGGTCGAATAGTCACTCGCGATACGTTTTGCAAGCTGCGCCGCCTTTAGGTTTACGTCGTACGTCTTGTCCGCAATCCCGAACTCGACCAGCACAACTTCGCTGCCGCCAAAACTGTTCGTCTCGATCACATCGCAGCCAACATCAAGAAAACTCCGGTGAACAGTCTCGATAGCGTCCGGTCGCGTGTACATCAGATTTTCCGAACAATTCTCAAACGCCGGCCCACCCCAATCGTCGATGGTCAAATCTAACGACTGCAAATTACTACCCATCGCCCCGTCAAAGACGATGATCTTTTCGTTTAATAAATCTAAAAAATTATTGCTCATCGATAGTTTAGTGATGCATATAATAAGCTATAGAATGCGATTCGGAATAGCTGATAGCTGATAGCTGAAAACTGATAATTCAGGAAAGCGATTTGAGTTATCAGCTATCAGTTATCAGCTATCAGTTATTCCGGAGATTGAAAATCCGATCATTGTAAGTCAGCGTTAGAATCACTACGCTAGTGATAATTTGTTAACAACAAAAACAAAAACTCTGTGCCAAACAAGCACAGAGTTTCGTGTAAATCCTTGGTTAAACTCTTTGCTGTTTAGCGGTTTATTTTACGTGGCCGCAAGTTGCAATAACTCACCACATCTTAAGTTATAGAGTTTAGAGAGTCGTGGACGGTGAGTCAAATCACCAGATTTCTCTCACGTTCAGTTCAAATCCCGGCAATACATCCTCTCCCGAGACCTTTTCGGGGTCGTCCAAAATTTCATTTTCTCCGTTTGCGCGGTAAATATGCACTTTTTGCTCGATCGGGTCGATCAACCAGCCTAGCTGCACACCATTCTCGATGTACTCGTTCATCTTGTCCTGAACATCGCCCAGATAATCCGTGGGCGAACGAAGCTCAATAACAAATTCAGGAACTACCCGGGCAAATTTTCTTCGCTCCGAAGGACTCAGGTTGTCCCATTTGTTTCTACTCATCCACGAAACATCAGGCGACCGCTTTGCTCCGTTGGGTAAGGTGAACATAGTTGAAGAATCAAAAACAATTCCGCCTTTGTCCTTCCTCGACCATAAATTGACTTCCGTTGTTAAATCCGTATTCCTGTAGCCTGATTCCAAACTTGTCGGCGGCATAACAATCAGTTCTCCTTGAGCAGTCAACTCAAATTTAGCATCCGCATGGTTGCGGCAAAGCTCTTCAAACTGTTCTTCCGTCAATCGTGCAGAATGAAAATCGAGGCTGAAACCGTGAGGCAGAATAAAAACGTCCGATGCCTGAACCGATTGAATTTCGCTTGCCATAATGTTCCTCCAGTTAATTCTAACGCAAATGATGTTCTGACAAAAGCAAAACATAAGACGTGTGATCTATATTTGCTCGTTCCAAAATCTCTCGCAACCCGGCTGGTTATCGTTGCTAAGCTTATTGATTATCTTTACTTTACGCGCTTTTTTATTTACAATCCCCATATCTTCTATCAGCAGATTTATCTTCTGGCTACGGTGCCGTTTGGTTATCGTAGGCGGAACATTGTTGAAAGGTTGAGCGTACTTTTTTCTTCACATAGAATATAAGTCGGCAATGGACGCAGAAAATACAGGCCAAAAGTCGGGTCCGGGCGAGATAACCTCTTCGTCGGTGACGAGCGTCGATTTTGAGACGCCCGACAGCATGGTCGGGCGCAAACTCGACGGCCGGTTTGTTATCGAAAAAAATCTGACCGACGGCGGTGCCGACGAGGGCGGCATCGGCGTCGTTTATCTGGCCCGCGACCTAAAGATGATCAACAAACGGGTCGTCGTAAAGGTGCTGCAAGAAGCCGCGTTAAAGCACAAAGACATCCTTCGTAAATTTCTCCATGAGGAAGAGGCACTGATGCGGCTCGATCATCCTGGGATCGTCCGTATCCTTGATTTTGGAAAGCTCAGCGATGGCAACCCTTTTATGGTGATGGAGTATATCGAGGGTCATTCGCTCAGAAAGGCACTCCGTACTCAGGGCCCGTTTCCGCTGGATGTCGCGGCGCATTTGATCGAATCGATTACGGACGCACTCTCGGCGGCACACGCGGAAAAGATCGTCCACCGCGACATAAAGCCGGAAAATATAATGCTTACGCCTCAGGAAGGCAGCTTTGATCGCGTGAGGCTGATCGATTTTGGAATTGCGAGAGTCGATGAGTCAACGCTTGCGCCCAAGACCGAGATATCGCGGGCGATCGGCACGGTCAGATATATTTCCCCGGAACAGCTCGCCGGCAGCCTTTATCTCGGTCCGCCCGCAGACATTTACTCCGTCGGCGTCGTCGCCTACGAAATGCTGACCGGCCAACTGCCATTCCGGCCGGAAACGATGATACATATGTATCGCCTTCAGCAGGAGGGCCTGACGACGACGCCCCGCGAACTCCGCCCCGAGATGCCGGCGGAGGCGGAAGCGATCCTGCTCTCGGCGCTCGACTTCGACGCCGAAAAACGCCCCCAAAATGCCCGCGCTTTCGGCCGCGACCTCGCCCGCTCCCTTCGTGCGGCAAGACTAGCTCCGCTCTACGAAACCGAGGATGTCTCCAGCTATCGCACCGAGATGGCCGGCGACGAAGTGGTCACCGCCCACCGCGCCAGCAGCGTCCCGACGGGACAGGGCCCGGCCGCAAAATCAACCCTTCCGCTAAAATGGATCGCCGCCGGCGTCATCTTGTTCGCCGCCCTCGCCCTAGCGACTGGAATCGTTGCATGGAACATCATCGGGCCAATCGGGCCGCCGGTCACGCCTCCCGGGAACAACGTCAATCAGCCACCTGTCGCAGGCGGGGCCGAGCGAGAAATCTCGTACCACCTAATGATCCAAAAAATGCGTGACGGGAAGGAGTTCGAGAAGCCGTTTAGGTCGTTTGGCCCGGAGACGGTTTTTGAAGCTGGATATAAGTTCTCGATGGTGTTCGATGCGGATGCCGATGGATATTTTTATATGTGGAATGAAGGGAAGGATAAAAATGGGATCACAGAATATTCGCCATTATTTCCATCCCCGTCCGTTCGCGGCGGCTTATCGAAGGCACCTGCCCGAGAAGAGATCGCGACAGCCCGCAATGAGTTCACCGGAGGGCGCGGGACTGAAGTATTTTACCTTGTTTGGTCTAAGCTTCCACAGGAGGATCTCGAAACTATTTGGCGAATGATTCCCAAGGGGGAGAACACGATTAGGGACGCAGGTCAGGTTGAAACTCTGCTTTCGTTTCAGACCAGGTATGAGACGGAAAAACCGGTCGCGGAAATTGACGAAACCAATGAGCGAATGCGGATAAAGGGGAAAGGCGATGTCGTCGTGCAGAAAATCTCGGTCAAACATCAATGAGGCTCTTGAATCTGAAACATGGCCTGGAACGAATTAGCCGAACGACCGGTTAAATTGCTGAAATGTGAAAGGTTTTAGCGCTTTTTGACAATACCATTAGAAGCCTTAAATAGAGAGGCGGAAACGCCCGACGAAAACAAAGCGTTCGGCGGCATATAGACCTTTGAAGGAGCACGTCCATCATGAAAATGAAATGTTATAGAAAACTTGCCGTTATTTCCTGTCTTTCCCTTTCTGTTGTCTGCATTGGCGCGGCACAGGATGGGCCAAAATCGCGGTCCGTCAAGTCTGAGGATTTTACTAATCAGCGACCGGAGCGGCCCAGGCCCGTAGGTATTAAGCGGTTGCCCAAACCAACTCCCCGAACATATAAGCACACACGTACTGAGAAAAACCGATGGAAAAAGCCGGGCCCGATGCCGCCATCTACCGCTCCACTTAAGGTCACCGAGGTTGGCGTAACCGTATGGAAAATGCGCCCGCCGCGTAAGGGTGAAGTTGGACATTTTCTTCCGGTCAAGGACGAAACGGGAACACGGCGGAGTTGGCTGGCCGAACGGGTTGGCACGGATGCTGTCTTTAAGATCGGCGATAAGGTTCGATTTGCCGTCGAATCTTCAGATTCGGGCTATCTATACATTATTGACCGCGAAACTTTTTCGGATGGGACCTTTGGAGCACCTGAACTCATTTTCCCTCAATCCGAATCAGACGACAACTCGATCGGGCCGGGAATGCTGTTTGACCTCCCGGACCAGCGAGAGGACGACCCGTATTTCATCCTTGCGCGTCGCAACAAAGGCAACGCCGCCTTGACGGGCGATATGTTGACCATAGTGATTTCGCCAAAACCTCTGACCATATTCAAGACCGGAGAAGACGGCAAATTGAAAAATGACGATCAGCTGGTGGCCATGGAGTCGGCAACGGAGGTCGAAATTTTCAGCCGGACCGATACAACGGACCGCATTTTCTCGAATGCCGAATCCGAAGCGTCGTGCGGAAAAACAACACGCGGGCTGGCGAGAGAGAAATCCGCGAATAAACCCTGCGGCACGATGTCGCGCCAACTCTTCCGCGAGGAATCAGCGCCACAGGCACTTTACCGTGTTAAAGGCTTGGCCGGCCAACCAGCCGTCGCGTTTGTGAGATTGGCGTTGCAGCCGTGACCGCGCAAAGTATTAGTAGGGTTCTCGTGAAAAACCTGCCTTGAACAGGAAGAAATAGGATTACTGTAGTGAAAAAACTATCGCGCGGGTTCTTTATCCGCGTGATCCGTGGTTGATTTGTCCAGGAATGTACTTGAGAACCGGCCTACCAAATTTCGCGCACGTTTAGTTCAAAACCTTTCAGCACATCTTCGCCTGAAACCGTTTCGGGATTATGCAAAATCTCGATTTCGCCGTTGAGCCGGTAGATGTGAACCTTCTGCTGCTCCGGGTTGATCAGCCATGCGAGACGTACGCCATTTTCGATATACTCCGCCATTTTTTTCTTGAGAGTTTTCAATGAATCTGACAACGAACGAAGTTCGATTACAAAATCCGGGACAAGTCGGGAGAATCGTCTCAATTCATAGTCCGGGAGGCTCTCCCATCTATCACGCAAAACCCAGGAAACATCCGGCGAACGCTTTGCTCCGTTAGGAAATGTGAATAGCGACGATGAATCGAAAACTACTCCGGTTTTGTCTTTTCTCGCCCAGAGGCTCACCTGAAAATTCAGATCGGAATTCTTCTCTCCGGTATAAGGTAGTGTTGGGGGCACGATAATTAGTTCTCCTTCTGCGGACAATTCGAGACTAAGCTCGGGATGATTGCGGCAAAGGCTTTCAAATTGTTCGTCGGTAAGGCCCGGTGGGCTGAAATCAAAAACCGACGGCACATAACCAATTGTTTCCGCTTGTGTCTGAATTGCCATACTTGTTTACCTCGCCGCCATTTTATCTCAGTCGCCGCAAAATAAAAACGCGAACCGCAAAAAATCGGCTCGCGTTTTCCGTTTACTCATTAATAGAGTTCTTTGAAAGACCTATTGAAGGAGAAATTTTAATTGCGACGTTTGTGAAATTCAGGGCTTTATTCGTGCATTCGTGGCTAAAGCTTTTGCCACGAATGCACGAATTAAGAGTTTCAAAAGAACCCTAATATCTATTCTTATCACTTAATCGCCGCCTTGAATTGCGTTTCAAAAAACGTCACAAACCCCAGAATATTAGCCTGATCCTTGAACTTTGCCTTGAGCAAATCAAATGCTTCCTGACCGCGAGGGTCGGCGATTTTGATGATTGCGGTTACCGTGTGTTGGATGCCGTTGAAGTCGTTTGTTTCCAGAGATTTCTTAAATTTCTCGAAGATCAAAGGAAATGCACGGGCGTCGCCTTTACCGGATGCTCCGACGATTGAGAGGGCGATTGTACGGATATTATTTGGAAGCATCTTATCTGTAGCCGCCTTATAGCCGATGTCGAATGCCCGCTTGTCGCCTAGCTCTGCAAGTCCGTTGTAGCCCGCAATCTGGATTCGGCCTTTCCAAGACGGTGTTGTTGTCAACTTTACGAGAGCGTCGTATGCGCGAGCATCCTTTGTGAGGGCGAGCGCACCGGCGGCTTGATCGATCACGGTATAGCTGCGGTCCGTCAGCGCGGCCAGATAGAGGCCGGTGTGTTTTGCATCGCGCGTTTCGCCGAGAAGCTCGATGGCTTCACCCCGGATAAGCGACTGCGCATCCTTCGTCAGACGCAGGGCGGCTTGTTCGACATTTGCATCGAGCTTTGCCGCCGGCCTATCCTGTCCCGGAGATGGGTCGGGAGAGTAAATGCTCGCTATCACGGACAAAGCCGCACGACGAATTCGCCATGACAAATCCTTTTCCACCGATGTTATTAAAGCTGATACGATACGCGTCTTCTCGGCCTCGCTTCCCGCCTTCTTTTCGAGTTCGCCCATGGCCCAACGGCGACCGGTTATGTCTTTGTCGCTCTCTAGTTGATAAAGAAGATCGTCCGTCGATTTTTCAAACCTGACCTCTTTGATCAATGTGCTCTCATTGTCAAAGCTGACCAATTTCGGCTTTGCCGCCGAGTCAAAGGTAAATATATTCTCCGGCTGCGGTTTCACCCAGACACGCTCGACACGTCCGTCGATAGCTATATCGACATAGGTCTGGAAAAATTCGACCTGGGGAAACTCGTTATTTACGTCGATCTTCTGCGTCTGTTTTACATTTAACGTCACTTTCTTTGCCGTGTCATAATAGGTCTGGGTGACTTCAAAGATCGGATGCCCCATCTTGTACAGCCATTGATCGAAGAACCAATCCATCGATTGGCCGCTGGATTCCTCGACCGCAATACGCAGATCCTCGGTCGAAACCGGCTGATGAGCGTTAGTAGCCAGGTAATTGTTTAGCGATTTGTAAAAAAGCTTGTCGCCCAGATGTTTGCGAAGCATGTGCAGAACCGCCGCCCCGCGCGAATAGGCATAGTTGTCAAACATCGCGTCCTTATTTACGTAATACTTCGTGACAATCGGCCGCCGGTTTCCCTGTCGCCAAGTGTTCAGATAGGCCTCTTGATTAGAACGCACATTGTTGTAGAGAAAATCGTCGTGGCCTTTCTTATTCTCATGATAAAGCGCGTCAAAATACGTCGCAAAGCTCTCGTTAAGCCATATCTGTCCCCAATCGCGGCACGTTACATAATCGCCAAACCATTGATGCGCCAGCTCGTGGGCCTGCAGCGAATCGCTGTCGCCATCGAGCAATTCGCGCTCGTCGTGGATCATCTCCTCGATCATCGTCGTCGCCGAGATATTCTCCATTCCGCCGCCAAATTCTTCGACAAACGCCTGTGAATATTTTGCGTACGGATATCGAACGCCGGTCACCTGCGAGAAGAATTTGATATTGTCCGGCAGATTCTTGACCGTCGCCGCAACCTCTTTCATCTCGTTCACATAGCCGTAATTGTAGATTGGAATACCGTCATAATCCTGCACAACGGGCGTCGTCTCACTGACGACGATCGAGGTCAGATAATTGGTGTACGGCTGATCCATTTTCCAGTAAAAGGTTCGCGTGTTGTTGCCATTTTCCTTTGTCTCCATCAGCTTGCCGTTCGAAACGACAAAGAACGGCTTCTCAACGGTCGCCCGAAGTTCCGTCGTCCGAAAATCGTTCGGCGTGTCATACGACGGGAACCAATAACGGTTAAATTCCGACTCGCCCTGCGACCAAATTTGGCGCGGCTTGTTCGGGTTATCGGCCGTTGGTTTGATAAACCGCAAACCTCGGCCAAAACTGCCTATTGCCGTCTCCGCGTCAGCCGTGTTCACATAATTCGTCGCATAATCCACCTTCACCGAGACATCCTCGCCGCTTTTATAAACGCGGTCGAGCGTGATTTCGAGATTATCGTCGGCCTTCTTGCTGTCGTATGTGTATTTGAGCGCCGCTCCGCTCCCAAGCGTGACGGAGTTTATCGTCATCATCGCCGCGTCGAGCGAGATCCTGTCCGTGTCCGCAAACGGAGCGAGCGTCACCGTCGTAATGCCCACGGCCTGATCTTTTGCCCAATCAAACCTGAGATCGATGGCGATATGCTTGACGTCGATCGTCCGGCTGCGAATCCAATTCACCGGCGGCAGCTTTTTCTTCTCGTCCTGCTGGACAAAAATACTGCTCGACATCGGCCGTGCCTGAACGATGGCCGAAAGGCCAAACAAAACGATCATCGCGCCCGCAAATATTCGTCGGACCGAACTCTTGGTAATTACAAACTTTTCTTGATTGATAAGTGACTCCTTACTGACTGGAATTTATTTGTTAAATATTACGCGGATTTTAACCTTTTGTTTCACAAACGTGCAGCCGGTGCGGCACACAAACAAACAACGATTATCGCGCCGTAAAGACGTATTATCGGGCCGCGAGATGTTGTCATCGTGCCTTGAGAGCCTGATATAGCGCCGCTAACGGGGTAGTTATTTCGACGCGAATCGCTGTTATCGCGTGTTCCGCTCAATCATAAGTTCGGTACGACAGCCCGACGCAGGGGAATGCCAACACTTGAGGATGTAGATCTCGAGCCAAACCATATAAGCGGCCGCGAGCTCGCTCTGAAACTTGGAGTCGCCGCTTCAACGCTCAGCCGGGTTTTGAAAGGCACGAACCGTGTTAGCCCTGAAATGGCCCTGCGCCTGTCGAAGGCTCTCGGCCGGTCGCCTGAGAGTTGGCTCGCCATGCAGTACAATCATGACCTCTGGCAGGCACGGCAGCATGTAAATCTCAGCGGCGTCGACAGGGTCAGGTTGACGGCGGCGTAATCCGGCGTTCTGAGTCCGCAAGGCTAAAAAACACGATGTTTCGACCCGCACGGATGCACCCTACTTCAAACATTCGATCAGCAAAGTCCATACCTTGTGCAAATGCCTCTCTTCAACACGAATACTGCCGACAGACAGCCGCAATGCGAAGTTGCCATTGAGCTTCGTATGCGAAAGATAGGCGTCGCCCGACGCGTTTATCTCGTTCATGATGCGTTCGTTCAATCCATTCAGGTCCTCGACACCGGTAGGACATGCACGAAAACAGACGAGAGCAAACGGCACCGGGGCCAGCATTTCGAAATCAGTCGATGATTCGACCCACGAAGCGAACACGTTCGCCAGGCGGCAGTGCTCGCGGAGCCTCGCGAGCAAACCTACACGGCCGAAATAGCGGATGACGAACCAGAATTTTAGGGCACGGAAACGGCGGCCGAGCTGGATGCCGTAATCCATACCGTTTTTTACCGTTTGTTCGTCGCTGGTTTTTAGATATTCGGCGACGAGGGAAAATGCATCTTTTAGAATATTCAGATCCTTGCAATACAAGACTGAAAGGTCGAACGGCGTGAATAGCCATTTGTGCGGGTTGACGACTATCGAATCGGCGCGTTCCCAGCCCCGAAGGTCAGAACCGGGAGCCGTAGCAACCGGATTCTTATGACGGCCCGTAAAGTGATGACGAAACTCAGGTACTATCGCGGTCGAGCCGGCGTAGGCCGTATCGACGTGGAGCCAGATGCCGTATTTTTCGCAGATATCGGCTATTGCATCTACCGGATCGACGCTCGATGTCGAGGTCGTTCCAACGGTCGGAATGACGCATATTGGCACGTATCCGGCCTCTATATCTTCTGCCATGGCGTCAGCGAGTTTTTCCGGGATCATCTCAAACCGGTCGTTGCACTCGATCTTTCGCAAAGATCGTAGGCCGAGACCGAGGGTGATGACGCCTTTATCTATTGACGAATGCACGTGTTCGGAACAATAAACCCGCAAAAGCGGCACATCGTCGCGGCCGCTCATACCTTCGTCACGGATACTGAAACCGGCTTTTTCACGCGCCGCGGCAATGGCGTGCATTGTCGAGACGGAGGCGGTGTCGTAGATAATGCCTTCGAAATGCGCGGGCAGGTCCATCATCTGGCGGAGCCAGTCAAGGACGACGTCTTCAAGCTCGGTTGAGGCGGGCGATGTCCGCCAGAGCATCGCTTTATTATCGAAAGCGGCTGACAGCATCTCGCCAAAAACGCCGACGGCGCTGGTCGATGTCGAGAAAAGGCCATGAAAGTTTGGATGATTCCAGTGTGTTACGGCTGGCAGGATGAGCCTATCGACATCGCCGAGGATCGCACCGAAATCTTCCCCGGTTTCGGGAGCGGATTTCGGCAAATTGTCCTTTAGCCAGTTCGGCTCGATCTGGGACAGCACCGGATATTCCTCGATGTGTTCGAAGTAATTCGCGATCCAATCGACGATCTCGTAACCGTATTTCCGAAACTCGTCGGCGGGCATATCGCCCAATTTAATTTGTTGATCTGACATATTTTGAGTCAATGAGTCTATTTGCAAAACTTTGTGTTCTTTGTGTCTTCCCTTTGTGTACTTTGTGTTAAAAAAACGACTTTTGCACAAAGTACACAAAGGGAAGACACGAAGGTCACAAAGAAGAAACGGATACCAAAAAACCTCTGACTATTACCAATTTCGACTAAATTTCTCGGTTTCACCACGAAAGTGCGAAATGACACTCGACAGTTTTTGTAATATACGTATAATACACCTACGAATATCTCGCCAACGACCGTATTAACTAAGTTTTAAAGCACCGAATTTTACTCCGGAATTCTGGTGACCGAACATTTCAACTCTCTTTCGAACGGGAAACCTTATGGCAACTGAGCCGGTGAAAGCTGAACAAGAAACCAGAGAAGGCTTTATTCGCGGGCTCGGGCTGCTTGATTCGACGATGATCGTCGCCGGTTCAATGATCGGTTCGGGGATTTTTATAGTTTCACCGGACATCGCACGACAGGTCGGTTCGCCCGGTTGGTTGCTGGTTGTCTGGATAATCACCGGACTGCTGACCATCGTCGGAGCTTTGTCGTACGGCGAGCTTGCGGCGATGATGCCTAAGGCCGGCGGACAGTATGTTTACTTGCGTGAAGCTTACTCGCCTTTCTGGGGGTTTTTATACGGCTGGACTCTCTTTCTTGTAATCCAAACAGCCACGATAGCCGCTGTTGCCGTTGCATTCGGACGCTACTCCGGCGTCCTGATTCCGCAAATATCCGAAACCAATTACCTTATCGAACCGATCCGTCTCGGTTCTACGAGTTATGCGTTTTCGCTATCGACGGCGCAACTTGTCGGCATTGTGATGATCGCCTTGCTGACCTGGATGAACACACGCGGCCTCAGATTAGGCAAGCTCGTGCAAAATACATTCACGTTTGCCAAAACCGGTTCACTTATCGCCCTTATCATTCTTGGACTGATCGTCGGCCTCGTGTGGTATCCCGGTATCGCGGCGGCAAATTTTGGCGATTTATGGACGGTTAGAGGCTCTTTGCAGGATGTCGGCGGCGGGTTAACGGCGGCGGTGACGTTTGGTTTGTTTGTCGGTATCTGTGTCGCACAGACAAATTCGCTGTTCTCATCCGACGCATGGAACAATATCACATTCACCGCCGGCGAAGTTAAAGACCCAAAACGCAACATACCGCTCGCGCTCGCCCTCGGTACGGGCGGCGTTATCACGCTTTATTTGCTGGCAAACTTTGCGTATCTGGTGACGCTGCGTTTTGAGGACATTCAAAAAGTTGCGAGCGACCGGGTCGGGTCGGCCACGGCCGAGGTGATATTTCCCGGCGCGGGAGCTGTCATTATGGCTGTTGCAATCATGATCTCAACTTTCGGCTGCAACAATGGATTGATCTTCGCCGGCGCCCGAGCCTACTACGCGATGGCGAAGGACGGTTTATTTTTCAAATCATCAGGCGAATTGAACAAGTTTCGCGTTCCCGCGTGGGGTTTGGTGATACAGGGCATCTGGTCGGCGTTTTACGTTCTGCCCCGAACGGTAAAGACGGCGGCCGATGGCAAAATCTCGTACGGCAACCTTTATGGCGATCTATTGACCTATGTCATATCCGCCGCGTTGATCTTTTATATCCTCACGATCATCGCTATTTTTGTGCTCCGTGTGAAACAACCTGACGCAGAACGCCCGTATAAAGCATTTGGATACCCGATCGTGCCCGGTCTTTATGTTATCGGAGCATCGGTCATTCTCGTCGTGCTGTTTGTCTATCAAACGACGGCGACGTGGCCCGGATTGCTCATCGTTCTTACGGGAGTGCCGGTTTACTTTATCTGGAAACGCCTGTCCGCTAAAGCGGATAGAGTTGCCACTAACGTGTAGTGGCATTATACTCATTGCGTGAGTCAGCAAAAAAAGCTTCTTGATCGTTTTTTGCGTCTGCCGAAGGACTTTACCTATGACGAACTAAAAAGGTTTTTGGCTGGCCTGGGTTATGAGGAATTTAAAAAGGGGAAAACATCCGGTTCGCGAGTAGCGTTTGTCAATCAAAAGACGAAACACATTATCCGACTGCATAAGCCGCATCCCGGCAACATCGTAAAGTCGTATGTACTGGAACAGGTTTACGAAGAGTTGAAAAATCGGGGGATAATATGATGAAAGATGTAATTATCTATAAAGACTATCTCGGCAGTGTCCACTACAGCGAGGACGACGAGGCTTTTTTTGGCAAAATCGAAGGCATAGACGATCTTGTCACATTTGAAGGCCAAAGCGTTCCACAACTAAAGACGGCCTTTTATGAAGCCGTCGATGACTATCTCGATATTGCACGTTCTACCGGGAAACAACCTGAGAAAACATATCGAGGCAGTCTGAATATTAGACTAAGGCCGGAAGTGCATAGGAAGGCAAATAGGTTGGCCCTGATAAAAGGAAAGACGCTGAACCAATTCATCAGTGACGCCGTCGAGCATGAGATTGGCAGTAATAAAGAAGTAGTCTCAAAATAAGAGACGTCGAACTGAACCGGCAGAGCAAACAGTTATATTACTTTGCGCGACTAAATCAATTGATCGAATAATCGGCCCGGACTGCGCATCGTTCATTACTCGAGTGCCGGTTTACTTTATTTGGAAAGGTAGGCAAGATAGCGTTATGGAGTTGACAATTGATCTCCCCGATTACTTGGCCGCGCAGCTCAACTCGAATCGGCGTAATCTCGACCGAATTTTCGAGGCTGGTTTTCGCGCCGAGAGTGCCGACTCGGCCGTCGGATACCACAACTTGTCGCAGGTACTTGAGTTTCTGGCAGGCCTGCCAACAGCCGAGGAAATCCTCGAGTTGCACGCATCGCCTGACCTTCAGGCGCGTTTGGAAGAACTTTTGGAGAAGAACCGGACTGAAGGTCTGAATGAGGACGATGAACAGTTCTGGGCTAGTTATGAGTTCACAGAACATCTTGTGCGTAAAGCGAAATCACGGGCGCTGGCAAAGACCGGTAAATGAATTCTCCGCATATAGCGATCGCGATTCGCGGACTCGTCTTTGCCCGTGCTAACGGGCGATGCGAATATTGCCAAACCGGGGAAAAAATGGGTTTCGCGAGGCATCAGTTGGATCACATAATAGCGATTAAACACGGTGGCGAGAGTTCGGAAGGAAACCTGGCATTGTCATGCATGCTATGTAACCGGCACAAAGGGGCGGACATATCGTCGATTGACACCGAATCGGGGATGATCTCATCCTTGTTTAATCCAAGGATAGACATCTGGAACGACCATTTCCTGATAGACCAGGGTTATTTGGTCGGCCTGACTCCGGCAGGGCGGGCCACGATACAATTGCTTCGACTCAACGAATCGACGAGAATCGGTGAGCGAAACGAGCAGTAGACGCATTAAAAACTTTAGGAGGTTTTCATGTCACTTTTTGCGACCAAGTCAATTGATAAGATCATCGCCGAATCACAGGAATCAGGCGAGCACACTTTGAAGAAGACGCTCACCGCGACCGCTCTTACGCTCCTTGGCATCGGTGCGATTATCGGTACGGGAATCTTTGTTTTGACCGGCCAGGCGGCCGGTAAACATGCAGGCCCGGCGGTGGTCATTTCGATGGTGATTGCCGGCGTAGTCAGCCTGTTTGCGGCTTTGTGTTACTCGGAGTTTGCGTCGGCCGTGCCAATTTCCGGCTCCGCGTATGCATATGGATACGCAACGCTCGGGGAATTTGTCGCCTGGATCATCGGTTGGGATTTGATTCTGGAATACGCGTTCGGCGCAGCGACGGTTGCTGTCGGTTGGTCGGGAAATGTGATCAAACTGATGGGAGCACTGGGAATTCCTTTTCCGGTAAGCTTGAGCGCGGCTCCAGGAACTAAGTTTGTTGCCTTTACGTCCGACATGATGCAAAAAGTGGATGGAGCCAAGATCGGTGATACCATTTTACACCCTACGATCGGCTACAATGTTGTAACTCCAGAGTTGCTCCAGGCCATGTCGAATACAGGTGTTCCAGTATCGATTGAAACTGCCATGTTCAATTTGCCCGCGTTCCTCATTTCCATAGCGGTCGCCGCACTGCTTGTGAAGGGAATTCAAGAGTCGGCAAACTTCAATTCGCTGATCGTTATTGTCAAGATTTTCGTAGTCATCCTGTTTATCGTCGCGGGAATCGGATTCGTGAACATGTCGAACATCGGCATCGGTTGCGCCGCAGCGACGGAAGGTTGTGCGGCTTTCATACCGCCCAACACGGGCACATTCGGAGAGTTTGGCATCAGCGGGATTTTTACCGGCGCGGCTGTTATTTTCTTTGCGTACATCGGTTTCGATGCGGTCTCGACCGCAGCGCAGGAAGCCAAGAATCCACAGCGTGATATGCCTCGTGGAATAATCGGATCGCTTCTGATTTGTACGGTGCTCTACATCCTTGTCTCTGGAATAATGGTCGGCTTAATCTCTTACACCCAACTCAAGGGCGAAACAGCACCTATTGCAGCTGCAATGAACGCGGCCGCCCAACAAGCCGCCGACGGAACTTTTCTCAAGACAATTCTAAACTCATTCACGTACATTGTATTGATAGGAACAGTTCTCGGTCTTAGCTCGACAATGGTCGTGATGATGATGGGCCAACCGCGCGTGTTTTACTCCATGGCAAAAGACGGCCTGCTTCCGGCATGGGGAGCAAAAGTCCACCCGAAATATCGAACTCCGTACATCACGACCATGATCACCGGTGGACTCGTCGCAATCATGGCGGGCCTTGTTCCGATCAGCCTGCTTGGCGAATTGGTTTCAATCGGAACCTTATTTGCTTTTGTTATTGTGGCCGTCGGGATACTTGTACTTCGGACAAAGCGGCCCGAGCTTAATCGTCCGTTCAAGGTCCCAGCCGTCTGGATAGTTGCACCGCTCTGCGCGATCTCCAGCCTGATATTGATGTTGAGCCTTCCGTTTGATACATGGGTACGTCTGATCATCTGGATGGTAATCGGCGTGGTGATATACTTCACGTACGGGTACAAGCACAGCAAACTGCGGGGCACGAAACCTGAGGGCCCGATCGACGGGCCGCCGCCGCCTGCACCGCCGACGGACGCCGAAGTTCCGGTTAACTAAGGTTCGATCTGACTAGCTAATTTGGGCGGGGAATAACCCGCCCTTTTTTTTGTCGATAGAATTGACAGGTACAGAAAAAAATCTTAAAACTCTGCATCGATGGCTGATTGTTATCGGCTGCGGCCTTGCAATCGCGCTCATTCCTCCGCCGGATGGCGTGACCCGCGAAGCCTGGACGCTGCTGGCGATCTTTATTGCGACGATCGTCGGCTCGATTGTCCAGCCGCTGACCGGAAGCGCGATGGTGCTGCTCGGCGTTGTCGCCCTTGCTCTCTTTCGCGCTTTGCCTATCGAGAAGGCGCTTAGCGGTTATGCCGATAAGTTCGTCTGGCTTGTGCTTGCGGCTTTTTTTATCTCGCGGGCGATGATCAAAACCGGGCTGGGCCAACGCATCGCTCTGATCTTTATACGGTTGATCGGTCGGAAAACTCTCGGTTTAGGGTACGCGCTCGTTTTTACGGATTTCATCCTGGCTTCGTTCATCCCATCCACCGGTGCGCGTTCGGGCGGTATTATTCTACCGATTGCTCGCAGCGCTACTGAGACTTATGATTCGCGGCCCGAAGACGGCACTGAGGGACGTTTGGGCACGTTTCTGATGACAATGCTTTATCAGTGTGAAGTGATCCTGTGCGCGACGTTTCTGACTGGGCAGGCCTCGAATGTGATCATAGCTGGCTTTGCCGCGCAGCAGGCCGGCGTCGACCTGAACTATTCAATCTGGTTTATTTCCGCAATCGTTCCGTCACTCGTTTCGCTGACGGTAATCCCGTTGATGATCTATCGTTTCTTCCCCCCAGAGATAAAGGAAACTCCGAACGCGGTTAAGTTCGCCCATGAGGAGCTAAAGAAGCTCGGCCCGTTCGACCGGCATGAGCAGATTCTACTCGTCGTCTTTCTGGCGGTAGTTATTCTCTGGGTCACGGCAAAGCTGCACGGCATCGATTCGACGGTGATCGCTCTGCTCGGCATTTCGTCGCTGCTGGTTTCGGGCGTACTGTCGTGGCGCGACCTGATCGACGAGACGCACGCCTGGGAAGTTTTTATCTGGTACGGAGGCCTCGTGATGATGGCGACCGCGTTAGGTGAAACGACAATTCCGAAACTCTTCGCGGGTGCCGTAGCATCCGTAACGGCCGGCTGGAGTTGGCCGATCGCCCTGTTGGCGCTTGCATTCGTATTCTTTTACGCTCACTACGCCTTCGCGTCAATAACGGCTCACGTAACGGCGATGTTCATTCCATTTCTCGCCGTAACGGTCGCTGTCGGCGCACCCGCCGGCCTTACAGTTCTCGTCCTAACGTACTTTGCCAACCTGAGCGCCGGTCTGACGCATTACGGCACCACACCGGCTCCCGTTTACTTCGGCCTCGGCTATGTCACGCAAAGACGCTGGTGGACCGTCGGCCTGATCGCCTCGATCCTGAATATCGTCATCTGGTCAACCATTGGCCTCGGCTGGTGGAAAATATTAGGCTGGTGGTAGGTAACACGGGCCAGTATGCTCGATACTTGAAGGGCGAAATCGAACGCCACTAAAGCCCTCGCTCATTGTGCAGGTTTTGTGAATCTCGGAATTCCATCATTTATTTGACAGTCGAGAGTTCGGGCTACGCAGGTCGAATGTCGATATTTACCGGCCGTTTCTCGCGTTCCGAACTTCACTTTTGGGCGCGGGGATTCGCGTTCGTCGGCTGATAGGACTAGGCGGCTTCAGCCGTCTTTTCCGCGCTTCGCGGCAATTAGCCACGTTGTTTACGACGTGGGCAGGTTCTTGTGGTGCTCTTTCTGATTATTGACGTAATCGACAACCCATCTAAGGTCTTTTGTTCCAAAAGTAAGGATTCCATTGCCTCGTTGCCATTCGAGAGCTTTTGATTGAACCTCGTGGTTGATGTAGTACGAACTCGAGCCTTTTAATTTTCCAATCCAATCCGAAACGAGAATGTTTGGCTGCAAGCTAACCGCAATATGAATATGGGTTTCGATGCCGCCGATCGCGTGAAGTCGCGCTCCCGGCGTTTCGAGAATTTTATGAGTAAGATAGTGATACAGCCGAACTCAAGATGAAACGCGAAGTCCGCGACGACAAATACATCGGCCGTAGGCGACATACGCTCAAAGGTCGGCCTCGGTGTCGCAGGTTCCGCCGCCTACGGCCAACGACAGCCCGCTCTACGGAGCAATGGGCTTCGTCCGCAAATCCGACCGCGCCTCATGTTTGACTCGGAAGAGAACACCGACCGACCCGTAAGCGTCGCGGTAACAAAGGAAATCAGATTAGTTTTTCACGCAGAATCTGAAGCTTGTTAAATTGGCAAGACGATTCTTTTTGATACAATCGGATCGGAGGTCGAGATGAAAAAGAAAATTCAAATTTCTCATCAAGTTGTTGTGACGGAAAAGCCGCCGAAAGCTAAAGTTTCAGAGGCGGAGTTTCGCCGGCGCCTGAAGAAGATTGATCAGTGGAGGGAGAAACGTCTTGCCGAAATTCGCGCCGAGAATCCGGGTTGAAGTCTATGTGCCGATTCGTTACGAGGCAGCCTGCCAGGAAACCCTATCGTGGGTCATCCGTGAATTTACCGAGTTGCGCGGCGGTTGCACGGTAATCGAGAATACGGCCGGATTTTATCTTTCGCAAGATAACGAAACCGTCGAGGATCGCGTGAACGTAGTTTATTCTGATTTCCCAATGAACTGGGAGGACGAAACCGACTACGCCGAAGCGTTGGAATATTGTGAACAGTTACGAAATTTCTTGTTGCTGAATTTGTGGGAAGAGGCGATTTTAATCACGGCCCGTCAGACTTCGCATCTTGCTGAGTAGTCACGAATAGCAACTGCGGCTGACGACGCCACTACCGGCGATCTCGAAGCCGAGCTAAAGATGAAACGCGAGGTCCGCGACGACAAATACATCGGCCGTGGGCGAAAACGCTCAAAAGTCGGTCTCGGTGTCGCAGGTTCGGCAGCATACGGCAACGACAGCCGTCTCTACGGCGCAATGGGCTTCGTCCGCAAATCCGACCGCGCGTCCGGGTTGACAAGGAAAACAAAACGGCCCCTGACATAGTGAGAATGCACACTGACGATGGGATAAGTGGGAATGACTAAGTGACATGAGTCGAATTTACGTCGAGACATCGATCGCTAGCTTCTACTTTGAGGTTCGCGACGACGCCGAAATGGTCGCACGTCGGAACTGGACGCGCCGATGGTTTGACGCCGCGCTCGACGGAACCGAACACATCGTGACGAGTCTCGCTGTCATCGCCGAATTGGAACGAGGCGAGTTTCCGGGCAAGCACGAAGCACTGGAATTGTTCTCGCGGTTGCCGGTTGAGGATGTAACTGACGAGGTGCTCGAAATAGCTGAGGCGTATATCGCTCACAAGGTGATGCCGAATGATCCGGCGGGCGATGCTCTTCATCTTGCAATCGCGTCGTACCACAAATGCGATTTTTTGGTGACGTGGAATTGCAAACACCTTGCC
>JANPCJ010000218.1:0-4832 GCA_031430895.1 Chloracidobacterium sp.
TATGGTTACAATTTGAATAACGATCATCTGATCAGCTTTAACGCTGGGGCGCCGGGGATAATATTGTCGGATGTGGCGATAACGGGGTTGAATGCGGGTGAGTTTTTGATTGGTCTAGATTTCCGTCCGGCGGGAGCAAACCAGTTGTACAGTGCGGCGATCAGCGGGACGACGAGCCGGGTTGTGACCGTAAATATTACGACGGGAGCGATCACGCAGATCGGATCGGGGTTTACGCCGCAGCTTGCGACGGCACCGTATTATGGGATTGACTTTAACCCGGTTGTTGACCGCATCCGTGTGGTGAATGAGAACGGACTCAACATCCGTCTGCACCCGACAACGGGCGGCGTGGCGGGAACGGACACACCGCTGGCATACGCGGCGGGCGACCCGAATGCGGGCCAGACACCGCGTGTCGTGCATGTTGCCTACACAAACAACGTAGCGGGTGCGACACAGACGACGCTCTACGGCATCGACTTTGCAAATGACAATTTGGTGACGATCGGCGGACTAAATGGAACGCCGTCGCCAAACACGGGAGCGTTAACGACGATCGGTTCGCTGGGTGTCGCGACGAATCCACCAAACGGCGGATTTGACATCGAAACCGGCACGGGGACGGCCTATGCGTCGTTGAATGTTAAAGGTGTGTCGAGGTTGTACAGGATAAAACTGTCGACCGGTGCGGCGACGCTGATCGACGCGATTGGCGGAGCGGCATTTGTGGATGGCATAGCGATAGCGAGAACACCGGCCGCCGCGACAGACAACACGGTGCAGTTCGGAGCGGCGACGTTTATCGAAGATGAAGGCCAGACGGCGATGATCCCGGTCACGCGCACCGGCAGCACAACGGGAATTACAACGGTGACGGTCACACCATCTGACGGCACGGCGACCGGTGGCGCGGCTTGTACATCCGGGGTTGATTTTATCAACGTGCCTCAGACTGTGACCTTTGCCGCCGGTTCAGCCGCACCACAGTTTGTGTCGGTTGTGTTGTGTCCCGACCGTTTGAACGAGCCTTCGCAGACGATCAATCTGTCGCTGACAAACCCGTCGGGCGGATTGCTCGGCACTCAGAACACGGCGGTGCTAACGATCAACGACACGGCAACGCAGTTCCGCAATACGACGCCGATAGCGATAAATTCGGGTACGACGGCGGCTCCATATCCGTCAACTATTCCGGTATCGGGTGCGGCGATCGGGATCGCTTCGATGAGGGTCACGCTGTATGACTTCTCGCATTTGTTCCCGGATCATGTCGATGTGCTTCTGGTCAGCCCAACCGGACGGACTTTTGTCATCGCGGCCGATGCGGGAGGGCCGATAGCGATTGACGCGGCATCACCAGTGACGTTGAGCCTTTCTGACATCGGAACGGCATTGCTGCCAAATTCAGGGCCGCTTGTGACATGTCAGTGTGAGCCGACAACGTGGGAGACGCCGGTCACGAGTTTCCCACTGCCGGCACCGGCCGCACCATACAATGAGGCGAGAAGCGTGGTCGGCAACGGCCCCGGACTCGACACATTTGCCGAGGTGTTTGGCGGCACGGACGCCAACGGCACATGGAGCCTCTATGTCAAAGACGACAACGGAGTCGCTCTTCCGCCTGAGGTCGTAAACGGCATGTTTGCCGGCGGCTGGGGAATCGAGTTCTTCGGCCCGACGGCGGCGAACGTCAGCCTGTCAGGCCGAGTAACGCTCGAAGGCGGACAGGGAATCCGTAACGCAAGAGTCACCATCACGGGCAACTCTCTGCGTGAACCGATTGTCACAACAACCGGCTCATTCGGCTACTACTCGTTCGAAAACCTCGAAGCCGGCCAGACGTACATCATCACGGTAAACTCAAAACGGTTCACCTTCCAGGCACCGTCCCGAGTAATAACCCTGACCGACAACGTCACCGACGCCGACTTCGTCGCTGATACGCCGTAAGTTTTGAGTCCTGCCTTCAGGCGGCTTCTTCGCCACCGAAGAGAGCCGCCTAAAGGCGGGACTCAAAACAGGCGGAACTCAAAACAAATCTTTTATCTTTCCTTCGACTGTGCAACAATTCGATTATTCTAATCTGTCGCGAAAGAATGATCCGAATTTTACATTTGGCGCTCTTGTTGACGGTCGCGTCGACGCCGATTTTCACGCAAACCGGCCGAACACAGGGTCTTGCCCAAAATCCTCTTGATTCACCTGTATTTCAAAGATTTACCGACGAGGACGGACTACCTTTAGCCGGCGTTTCTTGTCTTTTTCAGGACAGCAAAGGCTTTCTTTGGGTTGGAACATTCATCGGTTTGTACCGCTTCGACGGCTATCGCTTTGCCGCCTACAGACGCGACGCTGAAGACCCGAAATCCATTTCCGAGGCAAACATCACTTCAATTTATGAAACAAGGTCCGGTCAGATATGGATCGGCACGAGCAACGGTTTGAACAGGTATGACCGGGCCACAGACGGTTTTAAGACTTTCAAATCGGACGCCGCCGATCCGTCCGGCCTGAAAGACAGTTATGTTCGCAACATATTTGAGGACAGTCGCGGAACGCTTTGGATCGGCACAAACAGCGGCGGGTTAAGTAAATATGACGAAGCATCGCTCAGTTTTACAACCTATCACGTGCCGGGCGGCAGTTCCGTCGTCAGTATGGTCGAAGACAGGCAAGGTGGATTCTGGATCGCGACAAATGACGGTCTGAAAAAGTTTGACCGGGAGACCGGAGCTTTTACGAGTTATCGATCAGACGGACAAAATCCGAACAGTTTGAGCGATAACACTGTTCGTTCGATGATTATCGATCTGGCGGGGATGATCTGGATCGTGACTGAGCGAGGTTTGAATAAGTTCGACCCTCTTGCCCAGCAATCTACGAGCTACATTGCCGATCAAAGTAATCCAAGGAGTTTGAACGACAATAGTGTTCGCTCGGTTTTTGAAACGCGATCCGGCGTTCTGTGGATCGGTACGTCGAGCGGGCTCAATCGTTATTCGAAAGAAACGGATGATTTCACCGTTTACAAGCACGACCGGTCAAATCCGCGAAGTCTGAGCGAGGGCGACGTACTCGCAATTTTTGAAGACAATAACGAGCAGCTTTGGGTTGGAACCACGGGCGGACTGCAAAAATTCAATCAGAAAACGAGCCGCTTTCTTCGCTTCAGACATGACGTCAATAATCCCAATTCGATCAGTAAAGATGAGATTCTCTCGATCTTTGAAGACAAAGACATGATTCTCTGGATCGGGACGAGGGGCGCCGGTCGGCGCGGGGAGCTAAACAGGTATGACACGAAAAAAAAGCTGTTCGAGGTAGTCCGTAGCTTCGAAGACGCGCTTATATATTCGATTCATCAAGATCGTCAGGGAAGGCTTTGGTTCGGGGTAAATGATGGATTGATCGCCTTTGATCGCGAAACCGGCCGTTTGAAGAAATACAAAGACGACCCGAACGCCGATGACACCTCGCGCGATATGCTTGACCTGACTGTTATAAGCATATATCAAGACCGTGCGGGCAATATTTTTGCCGGGATGATCGGTGGCGGGATGAGGATTTTTAATCCTGCGACGGATAAGTTTGATCCCTTTCAACATGATCCGAAAAATTCTGGAAGTCTGGCGGAGAACCGGGTCTATGCGATTCTGGAAGACAAAATCGGAGATCTTTGGATCGGCACCGGTGACGGCTTGAACCGATTCGATCCTCGCACTCACCGCTTTACGCGATACGAGAACGATGCGAATAACCCCAAAAGCATCTCGGCCAGTGACGTCGGTGTAATTCACGAAGACAAGAATGGCATACTCTGGTTTGGAACAGCTACCGGCGGTCTCAACCGTTTCGAGCGGGAAACAGAGACGTTTACGCACTTTAAGATACGCGACGGTCTTCCGAGCGATGATGTTTTTGAGATCATGGCGGATGAACAGGGAAATCTCTGGCTCTGCACCGATCGTGGGTTGGCTCGATTTAATATCGAAACGGGCAGTGTTCGGACCTTTAATGTAAACGACGGTGTGCCGAACAACCCGTTTGACAACAAGACGGCGTTCAAAAACTCGAGCGGCGAGATGTATTTCGGCGGCCAGGACGGGTTTGTAAAATTCAATCCAAAGGATTTTACCGACAGCGCATTTAAACCCCCGATTTATTTGACCGACATTCGAATTCTCGAACAATCGGGAATGCGCGAACAAAACGTCTCGGAACTTAAGGAATTAAAGCTCTCGTGGCGCGATTATGTCGTTTCCTTCGACTTCGCCGCCCTTGATTTTACGGACCCGCAGAAACTGCAATATCAATGGAAGCTCGACGGTTTTGACCCGGAATGGATAAACGGCGGAACGCGGCGCACGGCTACGTACACGAATTTGCCGGGCGGAGACTATATTCTAAAGGTCAGGGCAACCAATGTTGACGGCATCTGGACCGATGAAGCGTTGAATCTCAAGATTAGCGTTGCGCCGCCATTTTATCGGACGTTTTGGTTTGCGGCCCTGGTCGGGCTCATTATTGGGTTTGTGGCATGGCGTGCTTACAGGTTTCGGATCGATCAGCTTCATGCCGTAAGCGATGCGCAGAAAAGATTCACGCAGCAGCTTATAAACTCGCAAGAGGCGGAAAGAAAGAGGATCGCCGCCGAGCTGCATGACGGCTTGGGGCAGAGCCTGGTCATTATCAAAAACCGAGCCCTTCTTGGGATTGGCAAACGCGGCGACGTGGAACGAGTGGTCAAGGAACTAAACAGCATCTCGGAATCGGCGTCTCAGGCGCTCGATGAGGTGCGCGACATTACCAACAATCTCCGCCCTCAGCTG